>NZ_SCOY01000038.1:0-47737 GCF_005503035.1 Rhodococcus sp. Q | reverse complement strand
GGGGCGGGCCGATCAGGTGGGGGAGTGCGCCGGCTGGAATGTGCCGGTCGCAGCCGCTTCCTCTGCTCGGATGACGTGCACGACCGCGTTGATCAGTGCCAGGTGGGTGAACGCCTGCGGGAAGTTGCCGAGGTGCCTGCCCGAGCGGGTGTCGATCTCCTCCGCGTACAACTTCAGCGGGCTCGCGTAGCCGAGCAGTCGCGAGCACAGGTGCTTGGCCCGTGACAGCTCACCGATCTCGACCAGTGCCGACACCAGCCAGAACGAACAGATCGTGAACGTGCCCTCCTCGCCGGACAGTCCGTCGTCGGTGGTCTCCACGCGATAGCGCAGCACGAGTCCGTCCTCGGTCAGCTCGTCGGCGATCGTGAGGACGGTCGCACGGACCCGGTGATCGTGTGCGGGGAGGAATCGGAGCAACGGCACCAGAAGCAGGGACGCGTCGAGGGACGGGTGCCCGTAGCGCTGGGTGAAGACGCCGCGCTCGTCGACGCCGTGCTCGAGGATGTCGGCCTTGATCTCGTCCGCGATCACCGACCACCGCTCGGCGTACCCCTCCTCGCCGTGGAGGAGGGCGAGCTTGACTCCGCGATCGAGGGCCACCCAGCACATCACCTTCGACGACGTGAAGTGCTGTGGTTCGCCGCGCACCTCCCAGATTCCGCGATCGGGTTGACGCCAGTGCTCGATGGCCTCCTCCACCTGCCTCTTGAGCAGTGGCCACAGAGCGTCCGGGACCTGGTCGCGGGAGCGCACGTGGAGGTAGACGGAGTCGAGCATGGTGCCCCAGATGTCGTGCTGCTTCTGGTTGTAGGCGCCGTTGCCGATCCGGACGGGTTTCGCGCCGTCGTACCCGGACAGGTGGTCGAGTTCGGATTCCTCGAGCGTCTTCTCGCCGCCGATGCCGTACATCACCTGCAGTGGGTGCGGGCCGCCGTTCTCGGACTGCGAGACGTCGGAGATGAAGGCGAAGAAGTCGTTGGCCTCACGGTCGAGGCCGAGTGTGTACAGGCCCCACAGTGCGAAGGTGGAATCGCGCACCCAGGCGTAGCGGTAGTCCCAGTTGCGTTCTCCACCAGGGGTTTCCGGAAGCGACGTCGTGGACGCGGCGAGCAGTGCGCCGGTGGGTGCATACGTCAGGCCCTTCAACGCCAGGGCGCTGCGCTGCAGGTAGCCGCGCCACGGGTGATCGGGGAAGGTGCCGATGGTGATCCACTGGCGCCAGCACTCCGCCGTGGTCCACATCTTCGCCGCGGCGTCCTCGAAGGTCTGTGGTGCCGGGAGGTCCGACCACGACAGGGCGACGAAGACGTTGTCGCCCTCCTTCATCCGGGTCCGTGCCCGCGCCTCGCGCCCTTCGAGTCCGAGTTTGAGGTTGGTGGTCAGGCGCAGCGTCGGATGCTCGCCGAGGGCACTGCCGGTGCACGTCGCGGTCGCTTCCTCGTACACCTTGCCGGTGTACTCCCACTTCGCGGGTACGCGGTGGTAGTCGAACGAGGGCTCGCAGCTCACCTCCAGTTCGACGACGCCGCTGACGCATTTCACCGTGCGCAGCAGGATGTGCTCGGCGTCCCAGTCGGTCGGTGTGCGCCGGTGGCTCCGAGACCGCTCGTCGTTGTTGTGCCACGGTCCCATCACCAGGGCGTCGCGAACGATGAGCCAACCGGTATCCGTCTGCCACGTGGTTTCGACGATCAGTCCGCCGGGTAGGTACCGGCGGGCGGCGGGAACATTCTGGCCGTACGGGCCGATCCGGAAGTGTCCGGCGCTGCGATCGAGGATCGCCCCGAAGACACTGGGGGAGTCGGGGCGCGGAATGCACATCCATTCGACGGCGCCGTTGCGAGCGATGAGGCACGTCGTCTCGCAATCGGACAGGAAGGCGTAGTCGTCGATCGGGGGGAACGGGCTGCGGCGCGAATGGTGGCGTTCGACCAACGCGGGCAGATTGGCAGGCAGGTCGTCGTACGCGGCCGGACCAGGTCCGGCCGCCTCGTGCTCGGTGGCCGTCATCTGCACATTCTGTGCCCACCGGGCGTCGTCGTCCACTGCTGGAGCCGCCGCGTAGGGTTGGGTGCGTGAATGCGATCGCCGAGTGGTGGGACGGACTGGAACTGTGGCTCAGTGGGCTGCCCTACGTGCCGCAGTTGCTGCTGGTCATGGTCGTCGCACTGCCCCTCGCGTACGGGTGCGCGAGCCTCTTCGACGTGGCGCTCGCCCGGGTTCTCGCACTGCTCGGACGGGACCGCGTTGCAGTGTCCGCCGACGTCACGGTCGGTGACCGCTGATGCCTCGTTCTCGCGTCACCCTCATGCTGATCGCGTTGCTGATTCTGGTTCTCATCGGGTGGCTCTTCACGCGGTGATCCCGCAGGGTGGTCTGCCGGTTGGATTCGGATCCAGTTGCTCTGCTAGATTCGCCCGCGTGTCTGTCACTGCCGCGCACCAGGTCCGCCATGAACTGGCGTTGATCGCTGTCGGCATGCTCGCAGTCGCCGACATCGACTGTCGTTGATCGACTGAGCCGGCGCCGTCGCGCCCGGACGGTTCGCCCCACGCAGCGGGCACCCTCCCAATCTGATGACCGTGATCCGCTGCCCATCGGCCGCGGCGTTCACGGCGGTCTCGACGACCACCCGAATTTTCGCCGCATTCCGGCGAATCCTCGAAAGGCATATCTCGATGAGTGTTCGTGCCCGCATTTCCCGTTCCGGCCTCCTCCTGGCCGCCGCCCTCACCGCCGGGGCCGTTGCGCTGACCGCGTGCAGTGGCGGATCGAGCGACGTGGTCGGCGCCGACGCGACCGGCGCGGCGGACGGCAGTGGCGGCACCGTCAGCCTCTTCGCCTACGCGGTGCCGAAGCCGGGCTTCGACAAGATCATTCCCGCGTTCCAGGCCACCGACGAGGGTGCGAACGTGCAGTTCCAGCAGTCCTACGGCGCCTCGGGTGACCAGTCGCGCAAGGTCAAGGACGGCGCGCAGGCCGACGTGGTGAACTTCTCCGTCGAACCCGACATCACCCGGCTGGTCGACGCCGGCCTCGTCAGCGAGGACTGGAACAAGAACGCCTACAACGGAATTCCGTTCGGCTCCGTCGTCACCATCGTCGTCCGCGAGGGCAACCCGAAGAACATCCGCGACTGGGACGACCTTCTCGCGCCCGGCGTCGAGGTCGTCACCCCCAACCCGTTCAGCTCCGGCTCGGCGAAGTGGAACCTCCTCGCGCCGTACGCCGCGAAGAGCGAGGGCGGCGCGAACCCCCAGGCCGGACTCGACTACGTCAACGCGCTCGTCACCGATCACGTGAAGGTGCAGCCGAAGTCCGGTCGTGAGGCCACCGAGACCTTCCTCCAGGGCACCGGCGACGTGCTTCTCAGCTACGAGAACGAGGCCATCTTCGCCGAGCGCAACGGTGATCCGGTCGAACACGTGACCCCGCCGGTCACCTTCAAGATCGAGAACCCCGTCGCGGTCATCCAGAACAGCAAGGTGCTCGAGCAGGCCACCGCGTTCAACGACTACCTCTACACCACGGAGGGCCAGACGCTGTGGGCCGAGGCCGGCTTCCGTCCGGTCGACCCTGCCGTCGCCGCGGAGTTCGCGGACGAGTTCCCGGCCCCGGCCAAGTTGTGGACCATCGCCGATCTCGGCGGTTGGAAGGCCGTTGACGCCTCGCTGTTCGCCAAGGACACCGGGTCGATCGCCGTGATCTACGACGCAGCGAGCCAGTAGTCTCACCATGACCACTACCGCGACGACGGGGGGATCGGTGTCCGAGATGCCGTCCGCCCCGGACACCCAAGAGACCGGCGCCTCCGCCCCGGTGAAGTCACCTGCTCCCCGTCGTCGTCGGCGGTGGTTCACCGTCACCGGAACGGTCGGACCCCTCGGCATCGGCATCACGATGCTCTGGCTCAGTGTCATCGTGTTGCTGCCTCTCGCTGCGTTGACCGTCACCTCGTTCGAGAACGGCATCAGTGGATTCTGGGACGCCGTCACCAGCCCGACGGCACTCGCGTCGCTGCGCGTGACCGTGTGGGTGTCCGTGGTGGTGGCGCTCATCAACGTCGTGATGGGCACCCTGATCGCGTGGGTTCTCGTTCGCGACGAGTTCCCCGGCAAGCGAGTCGTCAACGCGCTGATCGACCTGCCGTTCGCGCTGCCGACCATCGTCGCGAGCATCGTGCTGCTCTCGCTGTACGGGCCCAACAGTCCGATCGACGTGCAGCTCAACGCGACCCAGCCGGGTCTGATCGTCGCGCTCGCGTTCGTGACCCTGCCGTTCGTGGTGCGTTCGGTGCAGCCGGTGCTGATCGAACTCGACAAGGACGTCGAGCAGGCGGCGGCATCCCTGGGTGCCGACAACTGGACGATCTTCCGCAAGGTCGTGCTCCCCACGCTGGCTCCAGCCATCATCGGTGGTGCGGGCCTGGCCTTCGCGCGGGCCATCGGTGAGTACGGCTCGGTCGTCCTCATCGGCGGCAACATCCCGCGCGAGACGCAGGTGACCTCGCAGTACATTCAGCAGCAGATCGAGATCGACCGACCCGTCAACGCCGCCGCGGTGTCGGTGGCGTTGCTGGCGATCGCGTTCGTCACGCTGCTGGTGCTCCGTCTCCTCGCCAGCCGCACCCAGCGACGTGAGGAGCAGTCCGAGTGAACGTCTCGACGCCGGCTCGGCTCGGCATGCGCGTGATTGCACTCGGCTACCTGGTGCTCCTGCTCCTCGTTCCCATCGGTGTGATCCTGTGGCGCACCTTCGAGAACGGGATCGTCGCCTTCATCGAGGCGATCTCGACCCCCGCGGCGATCTCGGCGCTGAACCTGTCGCTGCTCATCGTCGCGATCGTCGTGCCCATCAACGTGATCTTCGGTGTCGTCACCGCACTCGCACTGGTGCGAGGCAGGTTCCCCGGCCGTGGCCTCGTCCAAGCCGTTGTCGACCTGCCGTTCGCGGTCTCACCCGTCGTCGTCGGTGTGTCCCTGATCCTGTTGTGGGGCGTCAACGGCTGGTTCGGAGGGCTCGACAGTCTCGGATTCCGGGTGATCTTCGGGCTGCCCGGCATGGTGCTCGCGACGATCTTCGTGACGCTCCCGTTCGTGGTCCGCGAGGTCGAACCGGTTCTGCACGAGATCGGCGACGAGCAGGAGCAGGCCGCCGCGACCCTCGGTGCGTCGAAGTGGCAGACGTTCTGGCGGATCACCCTGCCCGCGATCCGCTGGGGCCTCACCTACGGCATCGTGCTCACCGTGGCCCGCTCGCTCGGCGAGTTCGGGGCCGTGATCATGGTGTCGTCCGGTTTCCCCGGCGTCTCCCAGACCCTCACCCTGCTGGTGCATTCGCGCTACATCGACGACCACAACACCTACGGCGCGTACTGCGCGGCGACGCTGCTGATGGGCATCGCCCTCGTGACGCTGCTGCTGATGACGCTGCTGGACCGCAAGAGGAGCAACGCATGATCTCGGTAATCGGCGCCAACAAGAACTACGGCGACTTCGCGGCCCTCGACAACCTCTCGCTCGACATCCCGTCCGGGTCCCTCACGGCGCTGCTCGGACCGTCCGGCTCGGGCAAGTCGACGCTGCTGCGGTCGATCGCCGGACTCGAACACCCCGACACCGGCACCATCACCATCGCGGGCAAGGACGTCACCGGTGTACCGCCGCAGAAGCGCGACATCGGATTCGTGTTCCAGCACTATGCGGCGTTCAAGCACATGACGGTGCGCGACAACGTCGCCTTCGGCCTCAAGATCCGCAAGCGGCCGAAGGCGGAGATCGAGAAGCGCGTCAACGAACTCCTCGGGATCGTCGGGCTCGACGGCTTCCAGCATCGCTACCCGGCGCAGCTCTCCGGTGGTCAGCGGCAGCGCATGGCGTTGGCGCGGGCGCTGGCGGTCGATCCGCAGGTGCTGCTCCTCGACGAGCCGTTCGGCGCGCTCGACGCGAAGGTCCGGGAGGACCTGCGGACCTGGCTGCGTCGCCTGCACGACGAGGTGCACGTCACCACCGTGCTCGTCACGCACGACCAGGAGGAGGCGCTCGACGTCGCCGACCGGATCGCCGTGCTCAACAAGGGCCGGATCGAGCAGGTCGGTACGCCTCGCGATCTCTACGACAGCCCGGCGAACGACTTCGTGATGTCGTTCCTCGGCCCTGTCGCGAAGCTGAACGGTCAGCTGGTGCGTCCGCACGACATCCGGGTCGGCCGCGACCCCAGCATGGCGGTGGCGCAGAAGGCGGGCACCGCAGAGTCGGCGGGCGTCACCCGCGCCACCGTCGAACGAGTCGTCCATCTCGGATTCGAGGTGCGCGTCGAACTCCGCAATGCCGCCACCGGCGACCTGTTCGCCGCTCAGGTGACCCGTGGTGACAGCGAGGCGTTGCAGCTCAAGGAGGGCGAGACCGTTTACGCCCGCGCGACCCTGATTCCGTCCATTCCCGCGTAGGCGGCGCCGCGCGGCTCTGGGACGAGAGAGCATCAGCGCCTCGCGGTGGCCTTCCTCAGGTCGATGGCACGGTCCACGTCGGGCTCGCCGAGTGCGGCGAGCCACTCCAGAAGCCCCGGATGGGCATTCGGGGTGGCGGCGACGGCCGGCCGCAGTGCCCGATGGTGTTCCGGCGCGCCTGTTCCACCGCTTCCTTCGGGGCCTTCGGATTCCCGACTCGGCGGGCGTTTACTTCGTGCGTCCGGTCTCGGACGATGCCGAGTCCGCGAGCCTCGACGCCCTTCGCGCACAGGCGAACACCGACCGGCCGGCCGTGGACCGCGACCACTGCTACGCGAAGCTGGTCAGCGCGACGCACCCGGAGGAGGCAGCACCGCGCTGCAGCGATAGTGGTTCGGTACGCCGCGCCCGCTACGGCTTGAGGACGAACAGTTCCCCGATCAGGGTCGGCGTCACGACCTCGCCGTCTGGGCCGATCGACGTACCGACCGTGAATCCCGTTGCACCGGGCAGGATGTCCTGGTCAGCGGTCTCGCCGGTCGCGGTGTCGAAGGTGAGCATCGCGAGTCCGTCGGTGCCCTCGCGGACGACCGTGTAGCCCGTGCTGCCCGCGGTCTGCGCCGGTACGCCGAGCTGGAGTAGATCCGTCCGTTCCCACGACACCTCGGCGGTATCGCCGTTGTCGCGCAGTGCGAGCAGGCGACCGTCGCGTCCACCGGCCGGAATGATCAGGCCGTCCGCCGAAATCGAGGGCCCGGCCGCCGCGGTGTACCCGATGTCGTGGTGCCAACGAGGTTCGCCGCTGAGCGCGTCGAGAGCCCACAGCGCGCGCTCGTTGTCGTTGACGTACACCGTCGACCCGTCCGCGGACAGGACGGGGCTGGACGTGGCGCCGCCGGGCAGGGCGTCGGTGGACCACTCCTCGGTCAGCACGCCGTCCGCATACCGCATCGCGACCAGCTGGCTGCGCGGCGTCCCCGGCCGCCAGAGGGTGAGATAGAACCGTCCCGAGGACAGGTCGATCGCAGGTGGGTGCGACACCGGGCATTCCGGGGAACCGAGGAAGCAGTTGTCGAGTCCCTGCGCGGCGGGGACCAGCGGCACGTTCTGGGCCTGAGCGGCCGTCGGTGCCGGAATCAGTTGGTAGGAGGGAACGACCTCACGGCCGTTCTGTGGGTTCAGGATCGACACGACTCCGAAATGCGTGACGAACAACAGGTTTCCGTCGCCGGTGAACTGCGCCGAGACCGGCGTTCCGCTCACGATGGTCCGCCAACGAAGTTGGCCGTGATCGTTGAACGAGTTCATCGCGCCGTCTTCGCCGATGTACACGTTCGTGGCCTTGTCGACGAGTGGGGTCGACAGCGCGGAGCCGGGGCCGAGTCGCGTGCACCAGCGTTTGCGGCCGCTGTCGATATCGAACGACCAGAGGGTGCAGCCGATCTCGTCGCGCGTCGTGACGAAGATCTGACCGGTCGCCGCGACAGAGGCGTAGGTCGCGGCCGGAGCACCGAGCGGCCGCGACCAGGCAGGCGACACGGACCGGGATCCGGTGACCGGGCTGGTGGCACTGTTGCGGGCGTCGGCGTGCATTCCCGGCCAGCCGCCGGGGGAGTAGATGCCTGCGACCTGGGCGTCGCTTCCGCAGCCCGCCGTCACCAGGGCGGAGACCGTCGCAAGTGCCACTGCTGTCGACCGTACGACCCGCCGCATGCATCACTCCTCGTGTGTTTTTCGTTCGGTGCACACTATCGGGCGTGCAGGTGTGACCCACGCACCTGTCCGGGTACGGCATTGCCGGCATGCTCCGGATGCGTTCGAACGTCCGCGAATTACGGTCGGTTACAAATCTTGTGCCGTGTCGTTATCTTTTCGCAATTTATATGCCTGGCAAATGTCTCGAATTGTTAATATTTCCGTCGCATCAATTATTCGCGTGAAGTGTGTTGAAATGTATTCATGGGATCGGCAGTGACGAACGCCGCGACAGCCACGACGCCTGCGATGGATCGCGACGTCGACCACCTCCTGGCAGCGCCCCGCGCCGGCACGGTCATCGTCATCGCACTGATCATCGGCAGCACCGTCCTCGTCGGGGTGCTGACCGGGTCGCCACTCGCCGTCGCCGTGGTGGTGGTGGGTGCGGTCGTAGTCGCGCTGATGCTCAGCGGTCTCGATCACGTCGGGCAAGGCCTGGGCCGTGACCGACCTCACCATGGGTGAACGTAGTCTGTTCCCCTATGACCAGCATGTGGGGCGCTCCGTTGCGCACGAGGTGGCGTGGATCCCGGCGAACCGACCCGGACCAGGCCAAGTTCCTGACCCGTGACTCGTTGCGATGGGTGATCGCGAACAAGGCCTACACGCCGTGGTACCTGGTGCGGTACTACCGGCTTGCCAAGTTCAAGCTCGCCAACCCGCACGTGATCCTGCGCGGCATGGTGTTCCTGGGTAAGCGGGTCGAGATCCACTCCACGCCGGGGTTGTCGCGGCTCGAGATCGGCCGGTGGGTCCACATCGGTGACGGCAACGCGATCCGGTGCCACGAGGGCTCGCTGCGCATCGGCGACAAGGTCGTCTTCGGCAAGGACAACGTCGTCAACACCTACCTCGACATCGAGATCGGTGCCTCGACGCTGGTCGCCGACTGGTGCTACATCTGCGATTTCGACCACCGCATGGACGACGTGAACACGCCGATCAAGGACCAGGGCATCGTGAAGGGCCCCGTCCGGATCGGCCCCGACACCTGGATCGCCGCCAAGGTGACGGTCCTGCGCAACACGATCACCGGGCGCGGCTGCGTCCTGGGCGCGCACGCCGTCGTCAAGGGTGTGGTGCCGGACTACAGCATCGCGGTCGGTGCGCCCGCGAAGGTCGTCAAGAACCGCAAGGAGTCGTGGGAGGCAGGCGCCGAGGATCGGGCGAAGTACATCGCCGCCCTCGAGGACATCGCGCGCAAGAAGGCCGCAGCAGCGGGATAGGCGGCTGCCGCCGCCCGTGAGTCCTGTCGGTCCCGTCACGGGACCGACAGGACTCACGGGCGCGGAATGCCTACCGGCCCGGGAGGGGGCGCTGCGGGATGTCGGGCCGCGCCAGCGGATGCCGGACGCGCCGCTTCGCACTGAGGTACACCTGCGCGGTGTCGAGGGCCACCTGGTGCCAGTCGAAGTCCTCGGTGAGCCGCTCGCGGGCCGCACGCGCCCGTTCCTGTGTGGCGGCGGGATCGTCCAGGGCCTCGCGGACTGCGGACGTCAGCCCGTCGACGTCGCCCGGCTGGAACGACAACCCCGTCGCGCCGTCCACCACCGCCTCGCCGAGGCCACCTGCCGTCGACGTGACGAGCGGCGTTCCCGCCGCCGCCGCCTCGAGCGCGATGATGCCGAACGGCTCGTACCGGCTGGGCAGCACGATGGCGTCGGCACCGTGCAGCCACCCGAGCAGTTCCGTGTGGTCCAGTGAGCCGAGGAAGTTCACCGACCGCAGTACGCGGTGCGTGCGGGCCTGCTCGCGAAGCCACTCGTACTGCGTGCCCTCGCCCGCAACCGCGAGGGTCGTGCCGGGGTGGCTGCGCCTGATCCGGGGCAGGGCGGCGATCACGTCCTGCACGCCCTTCTCGTACTCGAGCCTTCCGACGAACAGCAGTTGCGGCGGCCCCGACCGCGGAGCCCGCTCACGGTACGTCCACGTCGCGACATCGATCCCGTTGCGGATCACGGTGACCGGGGACAGGTTCGGTCCGTAGAGTTCGGTCACCTCGTCCTCCATCGACGCGGAGCAGGTGATGATCGAGTCGGACTCGTTGGCGAGCCACCACTCGACGGAGTGGACCTGGCGGTTGATGGTCCCGGAGAGCCAGCCGCTGTGCCTTCCCGCCTCGGTGGCATGGAGGGTGGACACCAACGGGACGTCGTAGAACTCCGCGAGCGCGATCGCGGGATGCGCGACGAGCCAGTCGTGCGCGTGGACGACGTCGGGCCGCCAGCCGTCGCCGATGCCGGGGCGGGCCAGTCCGATGCCCGCGCGGACCATCGCGTGTCCCATTGCGAGGGTCCACGCGAGCATGTCCTCGCCGAAGACGAAGTGCGCGGGGTCCTCTGCGACCGCGACGACGAGGACGCCGTCGGAGATGTGGGTGATCGTCGGGTGAGTCGACGAGTCGGTTCCGGTCGGCCTGCGCGAGAGCACGACGACTTCGTGCCCCGCCTTGACCAGCTCGGTCGCCAAGTGGTGGACGTGCCTGCCGAGGCCGCCCACGACCACCGGCGGGTACTCCCACGACACGATCAGGACTCTCATCTCAACTCCCTGGGGTGACGTCGTCGGGCAGTCGGCGTGCGTCGAGTCCGGGAAACAGTCCGTCGGCGTGGTTCCAGCCGTCTGCGAGCCGGCCGGCGCGCTCGGGATGCCCGGATGCCACCGCCTCGGCGATTTCCCTGGTGGCGTGTGCGTGCTTGTGGGCCCGCTCGCGGGCGTATCCGGCGGCGGAGTCCTTGCTCACCATGAATGCCCAGTCGCTCTGGACGGTCATGATCGCCTCGCGCAGGATCTGGTCGTTGACGCGGTCGCGCAGTTCCGGACGTCCCGGCGCGCGGGCACTGCCCCGGGCCTTGTCGACGGTATCGAGGGCGGTCTCCACGACCTCGGAGTTGAGCTGGACGAGGTCGGAGACCTGGTCGCCTGCCCACACCCGCCAGTCCTTGCCGCTGCCCCACGACGAGTCGGCGAGTTGCACCGGCTCGCCGACGTACCCGTCGGCGCGGGCCTGCGCGAGGGTGCCGACGCGCACACCCGCCTCGGGCAGCGCACGCAGTACCTTCTCCAGCCACTGCGGGCCCTCGAACCACCAGTGTCCGAACAGTTCGGTGTCGAATGCGGCGACGACGAGGGCGTCCCGCCCGGTGCGCGCACGCTCGCTGCGGATCCGGTCGACGACGGTGTCGACGAAGTCTTCGACGTGCTTGTCGATGGCCGCGGCCGCGAGCGCGGGGTCGTAGGGGGCCTTGTCCTTCGAGTCGACGGTCTTCCCGGTGACCCGCGACGGCTTGAGGCCGGTGTCGTGGTCGTAGGTGTGGAAGTCGCGGTAGGCGGGGTGGCCCGGGTAGCCCGACTTCGGCGACCACACCCGGTACGAGACCTGCAGGTCGCGGCCGAACGCCACGACGTCGGATTCGCGGACCGGGCGGCCCACCGAGGTGTCGCCGCGCAGTGACGGTCCGTCGACCATGAAGTGGGTGATCCCGGCTTCGGCGTACTCGCGTTCCATGCCGGGGGTGTACCCGCACTCGGGTGCCCAGATGCCGGAAGGCTTGGTGCCCCAGCGCATCTTCGCGTCCTCGAGTCCCTCCGCGAGCTCGAAGCGGCGCAGGCGCGGGTGCAGGAGCGGCTGGAACGGGTGCGCGAGCGGTCCACCGAGTAGTTCGATCGTTCCGGCGTCCACGAACTTTCGCAGGACGGGCGACGCGCCGTGCGCCCACGACTGTTCGAACTCGGCGAGGGACTGCGCGGCGAGCCGGTGCTCGCGGGCGCCCAGTTCGCGTCGGGCGTCGTCCGGCATCAGCGCGGCCTCGTGCGAGCGGAGCTGCCAGTTGCCGAGCCAGTGGTGCATGCCGGACAGGCTGTGCGGGTCGTCGAGCATCGCCGCGAGCACCGGGGTGATACCGAGCGTCAGCAGGTTCTGCCTGCCCTCGTCCGCGAGGGTGCGCAGGACCCGGCTCAGCGGCAGGTAGCAGGCTGCCCACGACTGGTAGAGCCACTCCTCGCCGACCGGCCACCGGCCGTGATTCGCCAGCCACGGCAGGTGCGAGTGCAAGACCAGGGCGAACATGCCCGGCTGCTGCTCGGTGGCGCGTGGCGTGGTCATTCCTTGGCTTCCGGTTTGCGGGCGATCGCGACGAGGTCGAGGCTGGCGTCGATGTCGGCCGGGTCGAGGGAGAAGTCGTCGACGGTGATCGACTCCACGTCGCGGACCAGGTCGTCGGGCCAGGGCTCGCCTGCGAGGGCGCGGTCGATCTGTGCGTCGATGAACGAGCCACCATGGGCGGCGTCGAGGTCGCGCAGCCGCGGGCCGTGGTGCACGCCCGTCATGGTCGTCACCTCGAAACCGGCCTGTTCGAGCAGTTCGGTGAGTTCCGCCGCGTTGAGTTCACGGGTGTGGAACGGGTTGAGCGGCGTGTCGCGACCGGGGGAGAAGGTGATCCGGTTCGGGGTGCTGATCAGCAGCTCGCCGCCGGGCGCCAGGACCCGGAAGCACTCGGCGAGGAACTGTGCCTGATCCCACAGGTGCTCGATGACCTGGAAGTTGACGACGGTGCCGACGCTCGCGTCGTCCAGCGGCAGATCCGCGAGGTTGCCCTGTCGCATGTCGATCCGCGGATAGCGGGCGCGCACGTGTTCAACGGCGGAGGTGTCGTAGTCGAGGCCGATGACGAGTTCGGCGACGTCGGCGATCATGTTGGCGCCGTAGCCTTCTCCGGACCCGGCTTCGAGGACGACACGACCGGCGCAGCGTCCGAGGAGTCGCTGGTAGACCACCTCGTGGCGGCGGAACCAGTAGTTCTCCTCGGCGATGCCGGGGACGGTGCGCTCGCCCGTGAGGGGCAGAGGCGCATGATCGTCGGTCGCGGCGGTCGGAACAGATGTGTCACTCACCGCTGCGAGATTACTGCCACATGTTCCAGTGCGTGCCGGGGTGGTCCAGATCACAGCGGATCAGCCGCCTTTCGGTCTTATGGTGAAGGTGATTCCCCGCTAAGTTACCCGCCAGTAGCTTAGCGTGTTGTAATCTGGCGCACGGTCATCGTGCGAAGTAGATGAATACCCGAGAGCTCGGCCACCGCGGAGCCGCTCGCTGAGAACTGACACAGGAGGTCGACGAAGACCCATGACGAACATCGTCGTTTTGATCAAGCAGGTTCCCGATACCTGGTCCGAGCGCAAGCTCACCGACGGTGACTTCACGCTCGACCGTGAGGCCGCGGATGCCGTGCTCGACGAGATCAACGAGCGCGCCGTCGAGGAAGCCCTGCTCATCAAGGAGGCCCAGGGCGGCGAGGTGACCGTGCTGTCCGCCGGTCCCGACCGCGCCACCGACGCCATCCGCAAGGCGCTGTCCATGGGTGCCGACAAGGCCATCCACCTCAACGATCCCGCGCTGCACGGCTCCGACGCGATCCAGACCTCGTACGCGCTGGCCGCTGCGCTCGGTCAGATCGAGGGCGTCGAGCTGGTCATCGCAGGCAACGAGGCCACCGACGGCCGCGCAGGCGCTGTCCCCGCGATCATCGCCGAGTACCTCGGCCTGCCGCAGCTGACCCACCTGCGCAAGCTGACCATCGCCGACGGCAAGGCCACCGGCGAGCGCGAGACCGACGAGGGCGTCTTCGCGCTCGAGGCTCCGCTGCCCGCGATCGTCTCGGTCACCGAGAAGATCAACGAGCCGCGCTTCCCGTCCTTCAAGGGCATCATGGCCGCGAAGAAGAAGGAGGTGCAGGTCCTCACGCTCGCCGAGATCGGCCTGGACCCGTCCATCTTCGGTGTCGCGAACGCCGCGACCACTGTCACCGCGTCCACCCCGAAGCCCCCGCGTACCGCTGGTGAGCGTGTGACCGACGAGGGTGAGGGCGGCAACCAGATCGCGTCCTACCTGGTCGGTCAGAAGATCATCTGATTCGCGCCCCCCATCAGCAGAAACACACGTAGGAGATAGAAAGCAATGGCTGAAGTACTCGTGCTCGTCGAGCACGCCGAGGGCGCGCTCAAGAAGGTCAGCACCGAGCTGATCACCGCCGCCCGTGTTCTGGGTGAGCCCGCCGCCGTCGTCGCCGGTCCCGCCGGCACCGCGGACAAGCTGCAGGACGCCCTCGCCGCCGCAGGTGCCGCGAAGGTCTACGCCGCCGAGTCCGACGACATCGACGGCTACCTGATCACGCCGAAGGTCGACGTCCTCGCCTCGCTGGTCGAGTCCGTCTCCCCGGCCGCGGTCCTCACCGCTGCCTCGACCGAGGGCAAGGAGGTGTCCGGTCGTCTGGCCGCGCGCATCGGCTCCGGTCTGCTCGTCGACGTCATCGACGTCAAGGCCGACAGCGCCATCCACTCCATCTTCGGTGGCGCGTTCACCGTCGAGGCCAAGGCGAACGGTGAAGTTCCGGTCATCTCGGTCCGTCCGGGTGCCATCGAGGCGCAGCCGCAGGCCGGCGCCGCCGAGCGCGTCGCGGTCGAGGTCCCGGCTCAGGAGGAGAACGCCGTCAAGGTGACCTCCCGTCAGCCGATCGTCGGTGGCGACCGCCCCGAGCTCACCGAGGCGACCGTCGTCGTCTCCGGTGGTCGTGGTGTCGGTTCCGCGGACAAGTTCTCGGTCGTCGAGGAGCTCGCCGACGCGCTCGGTGCCGCTGTCGGCGCCTCGCGTGCCGCCGTCGACTCGGGTTACTACCCGGGCCAGTTCCAGGTCGGTCAGACCGGTAAGACGGTCTCCCCGCAGCTGTACATCGCCCTCGGTATCTCCGGCGCGATCCAGCACCGCGCGGGCATGCAGACCTCGAAGACCATCGTCGCGGTCAACAAGGACGAAGAGGCCCCGATCTTCGAGATCGCGGACTACGGCATCGTCGGCGACCTGTTCAATGTCGCTCCGCAGCTGACCGAGGCCGTCAAGGCTCACAAGGGCTGAGTGCCCGCTGCTCCACGATGAGGGGAACCCTCGCCCGGTCCGACCGGGCAAGGGTTCCCCTCACCCGTTTCTTCACCGGGTCGCCGCCGACATGACACCGCAGCGACGGCGGGGCGCCGCCAACGCGGTCGACGCTTCGTGCCATGACCACTGTCGAGGTCCGGGCCGCGGCCCGTTACACACTGCTGGTGTCCTCGGATCGTGAGCACCGTGAAGCCGCGCAGCGACTGCGGCACAGCGTGTTCGCCACAGAGCCCGGGTTCACGCCGTCCGCCGATGCGGGCGGCCTCGATACAGATCGTTTCGACGAGCACTGCGACCACCTGCTGGTTCGCGACGAGATGACCGACGAGACCGTCGGCTGCTACCGAATCCTCACTCCCGACGCGGCCAGATCGGCCGGAGGGCTGTACACCGCAACCGAATTCGACGTCACCGCACTCGACCCGCTGCGATCAGACCTCGTCGAACTCGGCCGCGCCTGCGTCCACCCCGACCATCGCAGCGGCACCGTCCTCGGTCTCATGTGGGCCGGGATGCTCAACTATCTCGACCTCACCGGCCACCGGTGGGCGATCGGGTGTGTGTCCGTGCCGATGCGCCTCGGCCCCGACGAGGTCGCGGGCGCGAACGTCCGCGGGGTTCGCGACCGCCTGCTCGCGGATCACGCGAGCGCACCCGACCGGAGGGTGCGTCCCCTGCGTCCCGTTCCCGGCCTCGACGCCCTCGAGCCGCCCGCGAAACCCGTTCTGCCGCCGCTGATGCGCGGCTACCTGCGCCTCGGCGCGAAGATCTGCGGCGAGCCCGCCCACGACCCCGACTTCGGCGTGGCCGACTTCGTGGCGTTGATCGGCATGGATGACGTCGACGAGCGGTACCTCCGCAGGCTGCGGTCGGCGGTGAACGCACGATGAGCCATCAGTGGATGCCCGCGAGTCCGTGCACGGACACCTGTCATTCGGCTTACGTGCGCGCGGGGGCGGTCGCAGTCGCACTGCGGTACGTCGCGCTGGTGGCGACCGCGGCAGTGGCGGTGCTGCTGCCGCTCGCCGTCGTACTCCCGGCGCCCCGGCGGCGAGGGGTGCACCGCCGGTACATGCTGATGGTGCTCCGGGCGTTCGGCGTCCGCGTACAGGTCAGCGACGAACGGGGTCCGGCCGGCGAGCCGGGGCGCGGGGTCCTGGCGGTGGCCGGGCACGTCTCCTGGCTGGACGTGCTGGTGCTGAACTCGGTCGATCACGGTGAGTACGTCGCCCGTGCCGACCTGCTGGACTGGCCGTTGATCGGGCGTCTCGCGCGTCGCGTCCGCGTCGTTCCCATCGACCGGGGGCGGCTACGCGATCTCCCGGGGGTCGTCGACGAGGCCGCCGAACGGCTACGAACCGGCACCCGCGTCGTCGCGTTCCCCGAGGGCACCACCTGGTGCGGGCGAGCGTACGGACGGCTGCGGCCCGCGCTGTTCCAGGCCGCCGTCGACTCGGGAGCCGCGGTGGAGCCGATCGAACTTCGGTACGTGCGCGGGGACGGCACGACCGAGACGGGTGTGTGCTTCGTCGGCGAGCAGACGCTCCTGGCCAGCCTGCGGCGGACGATCCACCTGCCGGGCGTGATCGCCGAGGTCCGGCGCGGACCGTTGCAGGAGCCGGGCGTGGACCGACGGGAGCTGGCCGAGCGATGCGAGCGGGTCGTGCACGGTGGGCACAGACGCGAGCGCGAGGTGGACGTGTTGTTGGCGTCGGCGCACGTGGGATCGGTCGCTGTCGTCGATCGGAGGCCGGTCCCGGTCCAGTAGGACAGGAGTGTCGACGGGTTCGGGTCCGACCAGCGTGGTGGCCGTCGGGGCCACCGCCACTGACCCGCTATCCTGGTCGGGTCATGACTTCGTCCCACCCCCCTCTCGCCGGAGCCGGTGATTCGGATCGCGCACCCTCGGCGCGGTCGGGTTCCGCGCACCCGGCTCGCGCCGCCTACCTCGATCACGCCGCGACCACGCCGATGTTGCCGGAGGCGATCGCCGCGATGACCGACGTACTTGCGACGGTGGGGAACGCGTCGTCGCTCCACGGATCGGGGCGCGCCGCGCGGCGCCGCGTCGAGGAGTCACGCGAGTCGATCGCCGCCGACCTGGGCGCCCGGCCCTCCGAGGTGATCTTCACCTCGGGTGGCACCGAATCCGACAACCTCGCGGTCAAGGGCATCTACCGGGCCCGCCGGGATGCCGATCCGCGTCGTCGGCGCGTCGTCACCAGCACGGTCGAGCATCACGCGGTACTCGACGCGGTCGAGTCGCTTGCCGCGCACGAGGGTGCCGAGATCGTGTGGCTCCCCGTTGACGAGTACGGCGCAGTGGACCCTGCCGACCTGCGCCGCGAACTTGCCGCGCATCCCGACGAGACCGCACTGGTCACTGTGATGTGGGCGAACAACGAGGTCGGAACGATCATGCCGATCTCCGACCTGGCCGCGATCGCCGCCGAGTTCGACGTCCCGATGCACAGCGACGCGGTTCAGGCGGCGGCGCAGCTGCCGGTCGACTTCGCCGCGAGTGGTCTGTCGGCGCTCAGCATCGCGGCCCACAAGTTCGGTGGCCCGCATGGATCCGGTGCCCTCCTGCTCGGCAGGCAGGTGCCGTGCGCGCCGCTGCTGCACGGCGGCGGGCACGAGCGAGATCTGCGCGCGGGCACCCTCGACACCGCTGCGGTGGTTGCCACCGCGACGGCGCTGCACACGGCCGTCGACCACCGCGAGGACACGACCGCCGATCTAATTCGGTTGCGGGACAGGCTGATCGACGGAGTTCAGGCCCTGGTGCCGGACGCCGTTCTGAACGGGCCGGTCGGCCCGAACCGGCTGCCGGGCAACGCCCACTTCACCTTCCCGGGCTGTGAGGGCGACTCGCTGTTGATGCTGCTCGACGCGGCAGGTGTCGAATGTTCGACCGGTTCGGCCTGCACCGCCGGTGTCGCGAGCGCGAGCCACGTGCTGATCGCGATGGGTGTCGACTCGCGGGTGGCGCGGGGCTCTCTGCGTTTCTCGCTGGGCCACACGTCCACCGACGCCGACGTCGACGCCCTGCTGAGGGCGCTGCCCCAGGTCGTGGAGCGGGCGCGCGCTGCCGGGTTGGCGGGTGCGAGGTCGCGTCGGGTCACGAGCACGGTCCAGAGCACAGGAGGGACGCGCTGATGCGGGTACTGGCGGCAATGAGCGGTGGGGTGGACTCGGCGGTGGCGGCGGCACGCGCGGTCGAGGCCGGGCACGAGGTCGTCGGCGTGCATCTGGCGCTGTCGACGGCCCCGGGCGCCCTCCGCACCGGTTCACGTGGCTGCTGCTCGAAGGAGGACGCCGGTGACGCCCGTCGTGCGGCGGACATGCTCGGAATCCCCTTCTACGTCTGGGATTTCGCGGACCAGTTCAAGGAAGACGTCATCGACGACTTCGTCGCGGCCTACGCGGCGGGTGAGACCCCCAACCCCTGCCTGCGCTGCAACGAGAAGATCAAGTTCGCAGCGCTCGCGGACCGCGCGATCGCACTCGGTTTCGACGCCGTCGTCACCGGTCACTACGCGCAGCTCGACGACGGCGTGCTCCGGCGAGCGGTCGACGCGGACAAGGACCAGTCCTACGTTCTCGGGGTCCTGACCGCCGAGCAGCTGTCGCGGGCGATGTTCCCGGTCGGGGACACCCCGAAGCCGCAGATCCGCGCCGAGGCCGCCGAACGCGGACTGGCGGTGGCGGACAAGCCGGACAGCCACGACATCTGCTTCATCCCGTCCGGCGACACGCGCGCGTTCCTCGGAGCGAAGATCGGCATCCGTCCCGGCAAGGTCGTCGACGCCGACACCGGCGCCGAACTCGCCGATCACGAGGGTGTGCACGGCTTCACGATTGGTCAGCGCAAGGGACTCGGAGTGGAGGGGCCCGCCGCGGACGGCCGTCCCCGGTACGTCACCGCGATCGAGCCCGACACCGGAACGGTGAAGGTCGGTTCGGCGGAACGTCTGCAGGTGTGGACGATTCGCGCGGATCGCCCGATCTGGACGTCGGGGTCGGCGCCCGCGGGGCCCATCGAATGCACCGTGCAGGTGCGTGCGCACGGCGGACTCGCCGAGGCGATCGTCGAGGAGGTCGACGGTGGCCTGGACATTCGGCTGCGGGAGCCGCTGACCGGTGTCGCGAGGGGTCAGGCCGTGGTGCTGTATCGCCGCGACGCGGCAGGCGACGTCGTGCTCGGCAGCGGCACCATCGCCGGCACCGGCAGTGTCGACGGGCCCGGCACCGCCGGCAGTGTCGACGAGCCCGGCACCGCCGGCAGTGTCGACGAGCCCGGCACCGCCGGCAGTGAATCACGTTGACGGAGAATGGTTTTCCCGTCGGTGTCGCGACGGGGATCGGGTCGTGGCCGGGCGACGACGCTCGCGAGGCCGCGGCGGTCGTGGTTGGGGAGCTGCCGCGATTGCCGCACCTTGTCGAACTTCCCGGCCGGGGTATCGGCGCCGACATGATCGGCCGCGCCGCCGCGCTGCTCGTCGATCTGCCCCTGGACACCTCGACCACCGGATATCGCGTGGCGCAGCGCCCGGGCCCGGTCACCCGCGCCGCCCGCGACCATCTCGCCCGCGACCTCGACGCCCTCGAGGAGGCGTGGGAGGTCGCCGGTCGCCGCGGAACCGATCAGCCGGTGAAGGTGCAGGCCGTGGGTCCGCTGACGCTGGCGTCGCAGGTCGAGTTGTTCGGCGGGCATCGTGCACTCACCGATTCCGGCGCGGTCCGCGATCTGGCGGAGTCGTTGGCCGAGGGTGTCCGCGCGCACGTCGCGGAGGTGCAGCGCAGGCTCGGTTCGCCCGTGCTCGTGCAGTTCGACGAGCCGGGGCTGCGTGGGGTGCTCGACGGGTCGCTGACCGGGGTCTCGATCCTGCAGGCGCCGCGAGCACTGCCCGAGCCGGAGGCGCTCGCCGTGCTCCACGACGCGATCGAGGCCGTCGGAGTTCCGGTGCTCGTGCACTGCTGCGCCGCATCCCCGCCCCTGGACCTGCTCCGGCGCAGCGGCGCCGCGGCGATCGGCATCGACGTCAGCGTGCTGAGCGCCGCCGATCTCGACGGGGTGGGCGAGCTCTTCGAGGACGGTCTGACCGTGGCGCTGGGGCTCGTCCCCACCGCCGCACCGGAGCGGGTTCCGGGGTGGCGGGATCTGGCACGCCCCGCGGTGACACTGGTCGACCGGCTCGGATTCCCGCGCACGACACTCGCCGATCGGGTCGTCGTCACGCCCACCTGCGGGTTGGCCGGGGCAAGCGCGCAGTGGTCGCGCCAGGCCCTCCGTGCGGCATCCGAGGTCGCCCGCGCGTTCGCCGAGGGCGCGGAGTTCGACTGACATACCCTGACGTGATGGTCGACCAGGCAGTGCAGGCGTTTCTGGGCCGGGTGACGCATCGCGTGCGCAGGCGGGACGCCGCGACGCTGCTCGCCCTCATGGAGTCGGCGACCGGCGAGCAGGCCGCGATGTGGGGTCCGTCGATCGTGGCCTTCGGTATGTACCACTACAAGTACGAGAGTGGACGTGAGGGCGATGCACCCGCGGCCGGATTCTCGCCGCGCAAGGCGGCGTCGACGGTCTATCTGGCCGACGGCGTCGATGCGCACCCGGACCTCGTCGGGCGCCTCGGACCGCACACGTCCGGAGTCGGGTGCCTCTACATCAAAGACCTGGACAACATCGACCTCGGCATCCTCGAACAACTCGTGGCCCGGTCGTACACCGCGGTCACCGCGGGAACCTACGGCTTACGGGCGCGCGACGGAGGCGTCGGCTCCTGACCCGGTGGTGTCGGTGGCCTGGGATAGCCTTTTCCCGTGACGGAGAACGGGACACCGACCGCAGCCGAACGCGACGAGTGGCAGCGCCTCGCGGAAGAGGTGCGCGAGCACCAGTTCCGCTACTACGTCAAGGACGCACCCACCATCAGCGACGGTGAGTTCGACGCCCTGCTCCGGCAGTTGACCGACCTCGAGGAGCGTCATCTCGAGCTGCGTACCCCGGACTCGCCCACGCAGTTGGTCGGAGGCGGATTCGCAACGGAATTCACCGCGGTCGATCACCTCGAGCGAATGCTCAGTCTGGACAACGTGTTCGACGAAGCGGAACTGCGTACCTGGATCTCCCGCGTCGAGGCCGAGACGGGGCCAGACCTGCACTACCTGTGCGAGGTGAAGATCGACGGCGTCGCGCTGAGCCTGGTGTACGAGAACGGAAAGCTGGTGCGGGGCGCCACCCGCGGCGACGGTCGCACGGGCGAGGACGTCACCCTCAACGCCCGCACCATCGACGACATCCCGCACATCCTCACGGGAACCGACGAGTACCCGGTACCCGCGCTTCTCGAGGTGCGCGGTGAGGTGTTCTTCAGACTCGAGGACTTCGAGGCGCTCAACGCCTCGCTCGTCGCGGAGGGCAAGGCGCCGTTCGCCAATCCCCGCAACTCCGCCGCGGGTTCGCTGCGGCAGAAGAATCCCGCGGTCACCGCGAAGCGGCGGCTCGGGATGATCTGCCACGGCATCGGCCGCACCGAGGGTTTCGACCCGGTCAGTCAGCACGACGCCTACACCGCGCTCGCTGCATGGGGACTGCCCGTCTCGACGCACACGGCGCGGGTGCAGGGCGCCGACGCGGTCGTCGCCAAGGTCGCGTACTGGGACGAGCACCGGCACGATGTCGAGCACGAGATCGACGGCCTGGTCGTCAAGGTCGACGAGATGTCCCTGCACCGCAGGCTCGGTGCCACGTCGCGGGCGCCGCGGTGGGCCACCGCCTACAAGTACCCGCCGGAGGAGGCCACGACCAAGCTCCTCGACATCCGGGTCAGCGTCGGGCGCACCGGGCGGGTCACCCCGTTCGCGTACATGGAACCGGTCACGGTCGCCGGGTCCACCGTGTCCCTCGCGACCCTGCACAACGGGTCCGAGGTCAAGCGCAAGGGTGTCCTGATCGGCGACACCGTCGTCATCCGCAAGGCCGGCGAGGTGATCCCCGAGGTGCTCGGGCCGGTCGTGGACGTGCGCGACGGAACCGAACGCGAGTTCGTCATGCCGACGCACTGCCCCGAGTGCGGAACGGAGCTGGCGCCCGCGAAGGAGGGCGATGCCGACATCCGATGCCCCAATCAGCGCTCCTGCCCGGCGCAGCTACGCGAACGGGTGTTCCACGTCGCCGGTCGCGGCGCATTCGACATCGAGGTCCTCGGCTACGAGGCGGCGACCGCGCTGCTCGAGGCGGGCGTCATCCAGGACGAAGGCGACCTGTTCTCGCTCACCGCCGACGATCTGATGAAGACGTCGCTGTTCACCACCAAGGCCGGCGCCCTGTCGGCGAACGGGAAGCGATTGCTCGACAATCTGGACTCGTCGAAGACGAAGCCGCTGTGGCGGGTGCTGGTCGCGCTGTCGATCCGGCACGTCGGCCCGACCGCGGCCCGTGCGCTCGCCGGGGAGTTCGCGAGCCTGGAACGGATCGAGGCTGCCTCGGTCGACGAACTCGCCGCCGTCGATGGTGTCGGCGGCACCATCGCGGCCGCGGTCGTCGAGTGGTTCGCCGTCGACTGGCACCGCGACATCGTCGAGAAGTGGCGTGCCGCAGGGGTGTCCATGGAGGACGAGCGGGACGCCTCGATCGAACGAAACCTGGAAGGGTTGTCGATCGTGGTGACCGGATCACTGGAGGGCTTCACCCGCGACGGCGCGAAGGAGGCGATCCTGCAGCGGGGAGGAAAGGCTGCCGGGTCGGTGTCGAAGAAGACGGCGTTCGTGGTCATCGGTGACGCCCCGGGGTCGAAGGCGGACAAGGCCGAGCAACTCGGTGTCCCGATCCTCGACGAGGCGGGTTTCGTGCGGCTGCTCGAGGGTGGTCCCGACGCGGTGTCCGAACCCGGATCCGAGTAGCTACACGGCCTCGTGCGGGTCTTCGGGTCGTGGTGAACATCACTGTCGAGGGTGGCTGTGAGGGTAGTTGCCTGCCTGTGTCCTGAACCGGAACTTCCCTCGAACTGCCTGGTCATCGGAGTGTTCGGCGAGGTTGTGATGTAACTGGGGATGCGCCGACCGAGTCGTTCGCGCCCGTTACCACGGGCTTGAGGGAAACGCGAGCGAGCTGCGATAGTGACGCCATGATCACGATCCGCCCCGCCGAGCCCACCGACTTCGACACCGTCGCCGACCTGACCGTCGAGTCCTACGTGAGCGGTGGCTTCGTTGCGGAGGCGAGCGCCTACGTCCAGCGACTGCGGGACACCGCCGGACGATCCGACCAGGCCGAGGTCGTCGTCGCCGAGCTCGACGGCGAGGTCGTCGGGTCGGTCACCATCGCGGAGCCGGGGACACCGTTCTCGGACGTCGCGACGGACGGCGAACTCGAGTTCCGCATGCTTGCCGTCTCACCGGCCGCGCGCGGACGGGGTGCAGGATCGGCACTCGTGCGGCACGTACTCGACGCCGCCTACGACCGCGGCCTGCACGCCGTGGTCATCTCGACGGAGCCGGAGATGGTCGACGCCCGCCGCATCTACGACCGCAACGATTTCGTGCACATGCCCGAACGTGACTGGGAGCCGGTCCGCGGCATGTCGCTGACCGTGCTGGTGCGCGAGATCGTCTGACCCGCCCGCGCCCGAGCGGGTCAGTCGAGCACGAACCACCCCCGCACCTGCGCCTCGTGGTCGACGTATCGCTCCCCGGAGACGTCCACGACGACCTTGTCGATGGTGCCGCCGGTGAACGCGAACGGTGCCTCGTACTCCGGCGTGACCGGTGAGGCGCTGTCCCTTCCGACGCAGATGCCGTCGCCCACGATGTTGAAGGGCCCCGGCTGGGTGACGATGTCACCCGAACCGACCTCCTCGTCGTCCACGTACAGCGTGAGCGTCCCGGCGAATCCCGGCATCGCGGGATCCGGGTTCGCGCCCGCAGCGGAGAACTCGGCGGTGCACACGTGCGCGCCCGGGCCGATGTCGCGATCGGCGGCCACGTCGCGGACGTCGCTCCCCAGCCAGTTGAAGGCGTAGTGCAGGCGGTGATCCTTGATGTACAGGCTGTGGCCGCCCGCGACACCTCCGTGCGCATACAGGACGCCCCGCGCGTCCGCGTCGTCCACCCGCACGCCGGCCGCGATCGTGTACGACCGTCCGGTGATCCGCACCCCAGCGGACTCGGGAACGTCGGTGCTGTCCGGGTAGTAGACGTACCGGTCCCGGCCGCTGCCTGCGTGCGGGCGTTCCGCGAGAACCTGCTCGATGGGACTTCGGTCGTCGAGCGGGAGCCCGTTGTATCGGCCCGCGTAGTAGAACCACAACCCCTGCATCATCGCCAGGCGCTCGGGCTCGTCGTCCGCGAGGTTCCTGGTCTGTGAACGATCGGTGTCGAGGTGGAACAGTTCCCACTCGTCGCGTTCGAAGCGGCCCCACCCCGACAGGGGCGGATGGAGCGAACACGCCAGCCAGCCTTCGTGATACAGCGAGCGCTGCCCGAGCATCGTGTAGAACTGCGTCGTCTTGGCCGGTGCGTTCGGGTCCGTGAGGGTCGCGGCGAAGCTCTCGCCTTCGATCGGGTTCTGGGTGTAGCCCTTGAGTACCGCGGGCGGCTCGATGCCCAGCAGTTCGTAGAGCGTGGGCACGACGTCCACCGCGTGCACGTACTGCTGCAGCGGCTCGCTGCGCGGGGGGACCTTCGCGGGCCATGCGAGCAGGCACATGTCCGCGACACCGCCCTCGTAGCCGGCCCAGCGCTTCCAGTACGGGAAAGGTGTGTCGAACGCCCATGCCCACCCCGTGTTGTAGTGGTTGTACGACCGCGGTCCACCCAGTTCGGCGAGGTGCGGGAGGGTGCTCTCGGTGGTGTCGGGTACTCCGTTGAAGAACCGCCACTCGTTGAACGACCCGTTCGGACCGCCCTCACCGCTGGCGCCGTTGTCGGACACCACCACGATGATGGTGTTCTCGAGCTGGCCGGATTCCTCCAGATGGTCGATCACGCGGCCGAGTTGGTGGTCCGTGTAGGAGACGTACCCGGCGAACACCTCGGCCATCCGGGTGAACAGGCGCTTCTCGTCATCGTCGAGGGTGTCCCAGGGCCGCACCGTGTCGAGGATCGGCCACAGCTGCCCGTCCGGTCCCGTGGCGTCCGGTTCTCCGTGGGGGTTGATCGAGGACAGTTCCGTGTCCGGAGGTAGGAGGCCGATCTCCTTCTGGCGCAGCAGGATGCCGTCCCGGATGGCTTCGTAGCCGTCGTCGAAGACGCCGCGGTAGCGATCGGCCCACTCCGCGAAGACGTGGTGCGGCGCGTGCGCGGTCTCCGGCGCGAGGTACAGGAAGAACGGCTTGTCGGGATCGACCGCCTTGGCGTCGCGGATGAACTCGATCGAATGGTCGGCGAGGTCCTTCGCCAGGTGGTAGCCCTGTTCGGGAGTTCCCGGTGGCTCGATCGGATGGTTGTCGTAGACCAGGTCGGGGTACCAGCTGCTGGACTCGCCGCCGAGGAATCCGTAGAACCGCTCGAATCCCCGGCCGAGCGGCCACCTCGTCTTGACCGCCGACATGTTCGTCTCCTCGCCGGGCGTGAGATGCCACTTCCCGACGCAGTAGGTGTTCCAGCCGTTTTCCGCGAGCACCTCCGAGACGAAGCCGTTCTCGAACGGGATGTGGGTGGAGATCCCGGGGAACCCGGACCCCAGCTCGGTGACGGTGGCCATGCCGTTCGTGGTGGCGTTGCGGCCGGTGAGCAGCGAGGCCCGGGTCGGCGAGCACAGCGCGGTCGTGTGGAAGTTCGAGTAGCGCACACCCGCCCGGGCGATGCGTTGCATGGTGGGCGTTTCGACCGGGCCACCGAAGACGTCCATGGTGCCGTATCCGACGTCGTCCCAGACGATCATGAGCACGTTCGGTGCGCCCTCGGGTGCCCGGCGCGGCAGGTACGGGGTCCAGTCCGGGACCGAGTCCCGGATGTCGACGGTGATCTTCCCCCGGTGGTTCGTGGACATGGTGCCCTCCCAGTCGTGGGTGGTCACCGGCCGAGGCCGAACGGAACGCGCCGACCACAGCGTGCCCCGACCGGCCGGCTCGAGCGCGTACCGGTCAATCCTCGCCGCTCACGTCCGCGATGTCCACGGCCGTTCCGTCAGCCCGAACGGCGAGCCGTTCCGTTAGCCCGAACGGCGAGCCGTTCCGTTAGCCCAGCACGGTCGCGACGATGCCTGCGAGGTAGCCGAGCCGGGCGATCTCGGACGGGCGGAATTCCGGTCCACCGGACCGCCCGAGGAGGAGCGCCCGGTCGGACACGCCGAGCGGCGCCGCGGCGAGTGTGGTGTCCATGTCCTTCCAGACGTCCGGCACCCAGTCGGCGCTGCCGTCGAGAATCGTCGGCTTCTCCAACGGCATCCACGGCACGTCGCCCGCGTGGGTTTCCGGTGCGCCCACACTGCCGACGACCCGGAACGTTCCGTGCGGGCCGATTCCGGCGACGATTGCCCAACTCACCCGCAGCACGCGGGCAGCCCCGTCGACGAGAACCTGCATCCGGTCGTCGCGCGCGGTGGCGACCTGGTCGATCAGTTCCAGCTCGCGATGGGTGTCGAGGAGTCCGGTGTACGGCCGGATCGAGTCGACCCGCACTCCGTCGAGCGCCTCCGCCGCGGTGAAGAGCGTGTCCGGCAGCGAGCCGTGCCCCAATTCGACGACGAGGTCGTCGACGGCGTATCCGTCGCCCCGCTCGACCACGTCGAGGGAGAGGATGTCCGCGCCCACCGACCCGAGCGCGACGGCGAGCGAGCCCAGGCTGCCAGGTCGGTCGGGTAGCTGGACACGCAGTAGGTATGACACGGAAGTCCTTCTGTCACGATCGAGTTGTCATGGCGAGCGGGTGGTTCGGTGCGCCCGCGGCGCCCATCCTTCCACTCCCGACGGGTCAGCGTGTCGGCGAATCCGAAGTCCTTGCGGGGAAAGCCCAGCTCATTCGGAAAATCGTCACGCGGCCGACATGCGCGCGCCCCCGACCGGAAACGAACGCGATCGGAAACGAACGCGACCGACGTGAAGGTGCCCGAGGCTTCGCCCGAGGAGTGACGTGGAGTTGCCCGAGGCTTCGCCCGAGGAGTGGGGTTGAGACGGGGTCGCGGGCGTCGGGCGGCGCTGGGTGCGAGACGTACGACGGCAGCCGATAGGCTGGACGACATCGTTCTTCGCCGACCTGAAAGGGGCCCACGGGTGCCTGCCATCTCCCGCGACGAGGTTGCACACCTCGCCCGGCTGTCCCGGCTCGCGCTGTCCGACGCAGAACTCGACGAGTTCGCCGGTCAGCTCGACTCGATCATCAGCCACGTCAAGACCGTCGCAGAGGTCGCCGCGGACGACGTGCCGCCCACCGCGAACCCGACCGCGCTGAGCAACGTGACCCGACCGGACGTCGTCGTCCCCGGCCTGACGCCGGAGCAGGCACTGTCCGGTGCCCCTGCCGTCGAGCAGGATCGTTTCGCCGTCCCGCAGATCCTCGGAGAAGAGCAGTGACCGCCGACCTGACCGCGCTCGACGCGTCCACCCTCGCGACGAAGATCCACGCCCGCGAGGTGTCCTCGGTCGAGGTCACCCAGGCACATCTCGACCGCATCGCGTCGGTCGACGGCGAATACAACGCCTTCCTGCACGTCTCCGGTGAGTCCGCGCTCGCGGCGGCCCAGCGCGTCGACGCCGCCTTGGCCGCGGGGGAGGCGCCCGCGTCACCGCTGGCCGGCGTTCCCCTCGCTCTCAAGGACGTCTTCACCACCACCGACGCGCCGACCACCTGCGGATCGAAGATCCTCGAAGGCTGGGTGGCGCCGTACGACGCGACGCTGACGACCCGCCTTCGCGACGCGGGCATCCCGGTCCTCGGCAAGACGAACATGGACGAGTTCGCGATGGGCTCGTCCACCGAGAACTCGGCGTACGGCCCGACCCGCAACCCGTGGGACACGACCCGCATCCCGGGCGGTTCCGGCGGCGGCAGCGCGGCGGCGCTCGCGTCGAACCAGGCGCCGCTCGCCATCGGCACCGACACCGGCGGATCGATCCGTCAGCCTGCGGCCGTCACCGCGACTGTCGGCACCAAGCCCACCTACGGCACGGTCTCCCGCTACGGTCTCGTCGCCTGCGCCTCGTCCCTCGACCAGGGCGGCCCCTGCGGCCGTACGGTGCTCGACACGGCGCTGTTGCACGAGGTGATCGCCGGCTACGACCCCCGCGACTCCACGTCGATCGACGCTCCGGTTCGCCCGGTCGTCGAGGCCGCACGCGCGGGCGCCACCGGCGACCTCAAGGGTGTGCGTGTCGGTGTCGTGAAGGAACTCCACTCCGACAGCTACCAGCCCGGTGTCATCGCCTCCTTCGATGCCGCGGTCACGCAGCTGAAGGAGCTCGGTGCCGAGGTCGTCGAGGTGTCGTGCCCGAGCTTCGAGTACGCACTCGCGTCCTACTACCTGGTGCTGCCCAGTGAGGTGTCCTCGAACCTCGCGCGCTTCGACGCCATGCGGTACGGCATGCGGGTCGACGACGGCAACATGAGCGCCGACCAGGTGATGGCCGCGACCCGCGCTGCCGGCTTCGGCAAGGAAGTCAAGCGCCGCATCATGATCGGCACCTACGCGCTGTCGTCGGGTTACTACGACGCCTACTACGGCTCGGCGCTCAAGGTCCGGACGCTCATCGCCCGCGACTTCGATGCCGCGTACGAGAAGGTCGACGTGCTCGTCTCGCCGACCAGTCCGTTCACGCCGTGGAAGCTGGGGGAGAAGGTCGACGACCCGCTGGCGATGTACCTGTCCGACCTGTGCACCCTGCCGACGAACCTCGCGGGACACTGCGCGATCTCGGTGCCGTCGGGGCTGTCCGCGGACGACGGACTGCCGGTGGGACTGCAGATCATGGCGCCCGCACTCGCGGACGAGCGGCTGTACCGTGTCGCCGCGGCCTACGAGGTGGCACGCGGGCCGATCACCCGCTGACGTGACGCCGTTCGGCCCGGGAACCGCAGATGCGGGTCCCGGGCTGTTCGCGTTTTCGGACCGGAGCGCGGTGAGCGGGGGCTAGGCTCCCGACACGAGGTCGGCGTGAGGGGGCACGGGTATGGGTCAGCCGTCGGTGACGATCGTGGGCGCGGGATTCGGGGGGATCGCCCAGGCGATCGCGTTGCGGCGAGCCGGATTCCGGAATGTCACGATCCTCGAGCGAGGCGACGACGTCGGTGGCGTGTGGCGGGCGAACACCTATCCGGGGGCCGCGTGCGACGTCCCCTCGCCGCTGTACTCGCTGTCCACCGACCCCAACCCGGACTGGCCACGGCGTTATTCGGAGCAACCCGACATCCTGGCCTACCTTCGCCGCGTGGCGGACACCCGGGGACTCCGCGAGTCGATCCGGTTCGGTGTCGACGTCGCCACCGCCAAGTTCGACGACAGCGCCAACCGGTGGGCTCTGACCACGACGGCGGGCGAGGTGATCGAGACCGACGTCCTGGTCACCGCGGTCGGTCAACTGTCGCAGCCGGCGGTGCCCGACATCGAGGGGCGGGACACCTTCCGCGGACCCGCATTCCACTCGGCCGAGTGGGATCACGACGTCGATCTCGCGGGCAAGAGCGTCGCGGTGATCGGAACCGGTGCGAGCGCGATCCAGTTCGTACCTGCGATAGCGCCGGTGGTCGAGCAGCTGACCGTCTTCCAGCGGTCGGCGGCATGGGTGGTGTCCAAGCCCGACAGCGTGTTCGGTCCGCGCCGGCGCGCGCTGTTCCGGGCGGTACCCGCGACGCTCGGCGCCGAGCGGTTGGGCACCTGGAGCTACTTCGAACTCATCACGTTCACGCTGAGAATGCGGAAGATGGGCGCTCTCACCCGTCTTCTCGCGCGACGCCACCTCAGGAAACAGGTCGTCGACCCGGGTCTGCGTGCCGCGTTGACCCCGGACTACGAGCCGTGGTGCAAGCGGTTGCTGTTCTCGGACGACTACTACCCGGCACTCGCTCGGGACAACGCGTCACTGGTCACCGCGTCGATCGACCGCATCGAGCCGGACGGTGTCCGGACGGCGGACGGCACGTTGCACCCGGCCGATGTCATCGTCTACGGAACAGGTTTCGCGGCAACCGATTTCCTCTCCCCGATGGAGGTGCGAGGCCGCGCCGGTCGATCGCTGGCCGACGAGTGGGTGAAGGGTGCGCGGGCCTACCTGGGCATCACCACCGCCGGATTCCCCAATCTCTTCATGATGTACGGGCCGAACACGAACCTCGGGTCGGGGTCCATCGTGTACATGCTCGAATCGCAGGCCCGCCACATCACGGGCCTGGTGTCCTGGCTGGCGGAACACCCCGGGCACGCGGTCGAGGTCGATCCCGCGGTGGAGGACCGGTTCAATGCCCGGATTCAGAAGGAACTCGACCGTTCCGTGTGGAGCAGGTGTTCGAGCTGGTACCGCAATGCGTCCGGGACGGTCACCACGAACTGGCCGGGGAACGTCAGCACGTACCGTCGCCGCACGCGGCGCGTCGACCGCGCCGACTATCGGCTCCGCGCTCCCAACGGTTCGTGGTGAACGAGGAGGCGGCGAGCTCGGTGAGGGCGCTGTCCACCTGCTGGCGGGTCAGCACGTCCCGCGACGGCGATGCTAACCAGCTTCAGGCCCGGTTTCGAACAGTCCCCGCACGTACGAGGCCTGGCCGAGGTGCTGCAGGCAGTCGCCGATCACGCTGACGAGGCGGACGGACACCGTCACGGGTGGGTCCCACCGACGGTCGACGACGCGGTCGAGTTCGCCGAGGGTGAGCTCGTCGACGTATTCGAGCGTCGCCAGGTGGACGTCGCCGTGATAGGCGGCGAGCAACTGCGCGTCCGCGTGAACGGCTGCGACGTCTGCGCTTCTGTGCCCGTATCCGATGTCGGCAGCAGGAAACGGGAGCGCGAACCGTTCCCGCCAGCCTCGCGAGGTCCACGCCTGCTCCATGTCCGCGGCATCGCTCACGTGGTCGTCCTGCACTCGGGTCAGATGCCAGACCAGCCAGGCAATCGAGTTCGCGTGCGGGCCGGGACGGTACTCGGACATCCGCGGTGTCAGTCCGTCCGTGACCGCTACGACCAGTTCTCGGATCCTCTCGAAGTGATCCCGGAGGATGTCGCGGGCGGCCCCCGGATCCACGGGCGTGCTCATGGTGCACTCGCGGCGGTGACGTTCACCATCGTGGCGTTCACCGCGGCATTGCCGGTGAAGGTGTCCGTCACCTTCGGGTCGTGCAGCAGGTTGACGTTCGCGCCGGGATGGGCTGCCGCCGTGGACCAGCCGACCCCCTTCTCGTCGTGGCCCCAGCCGTGCGGGATGGCGACCGTGCCGACGCGGATCTCGTCGCTGACCTCGACCGGGACCTCGATGTGTCCGATCCTCGACCGTACCGTCACCGGTTGCCCGTCGACGAGGGCGCGGGACGTGGCGTCGTCGGGGTGCATCAGGACCGTGCATCGATCACGGCCCTTGACCATCGTCGGAATGTTGTGCAGCCACGAATTGTTCGATCGCAGGTGCCTGCGGCCGATGAGCCGTAGGTCGAATTCCGTTCCCTCCGCGACGGTCTCGTCAGCGCCGAGCAGGAGACGGGTCTCGGCGACGAACTCCTCGGGTGCCAGATGGAGACGTCGATCGCTCGTGGCGATGAGCGAACGAAGCCGTGGCTGGAGCGGACCGAGATCGATACCGCCGGGAGTACGGCGAATCTTGCTCAACGTCAGCCCCTTCCGCCCCCGGCGCAGCGGACCGTGCGGACCGGTCAACACGCCGAGCGCACCCAATCGCAGCGGGCTGATCCGATCGATCACGCTGCGGAGCGGGCGGATGAGCAGCGATCGGAACGGGACGGGGACGACCTCGAGTGCGAGGCGGGCCAGGATCTGCCAGTCCTCGAGTGAATCGGGCCGCGGCTCGAAAACCCGATCGTTGAAGCGCGCGTTGTTCCGGACGGAGAAGACCGGGAACAGGAAGTCGAACTCCTCTCGCTCGAGATGCGAGATCGGAGGCAGCACGACGTCCGCGTGCCGGGACGTTTCGGTGAGGTACATGTCGACCGCGACGAAGAAGTCGAGGCTCTCGAGGGCGTCGTCGAGGCGTCCACCCTGGGGGGTCGACAGCACCGGATTGCCCGCGTAGGTCACGAGCGCGCGAACCGGTCCCGGCGAGCTCGGCGAGTCACCGAGGATCTCGTCGGCGAGGCCGACGACCGGCAGTTCCGTGCGGAACGACTTGTGCTCGCCGCGGCGGTTCGTCCAGCGTCCGTATCCCGAGCCGAGCAGCCGAACGAGTCGCGCCGCGTCGATGGGCGGTGTCGCGTACATCTGCCCACCGGGTCGGTCGAGGTTCCCGGTGACCGCGTTGAGCGTGTTGACCAGCCAGTGTGTGAGGGTTCCGGTCACCTGGTGACATACCCCGATGCGGGCGTATGCGACCGCCGACCCGGCGGCTGTGTGGTCGCGCGCGAGGCGCCGGATCGTGTCGGGATCGACGCCGGCCCGCGGGGCCATTTCCTCCGGGGTGCACGGTGTCACCAGGTCGACGAGTTCCTGCCAGCCGGAGACCGGGACGGTCGCCTGCGGGGGAGTGCGGTCGTCGGTCACGATCGTGTGCAGCATCCCGAGCAGCAGGAACGGGTCGCCGCCCGGCCTGATCGCGACGTGTTCGTCGGCGATCCGAGCCGTTTCCGTGCGCCGCGGATCGACGACCACGACGGTGCCGCCGCGGCGCCGGATCGCGCGAATGCGGCCACGGGCGTCGGGCATCGTCGTCACCGACCCGTTGGACACCGCCGGGTTCGCTCCGAGGATCAGGAGCCTGTCGGTGCGGTCGACGTCCGCGATCGGCATGAGCACGTTCGAGCCGTACATCTTCCACGCCGCGAACTCCTGCGGGAACTGGTCGATCGAGGAGGCGGAGTAGAACTGCTTGGTGAGCAGCGCGACGCGGAGCGCGATGCCGTAGATCACCGACGAACTGTGGGCGGCCGGGTTACCGAGGTACATCGCGACCGCGTTTCGGCCGTGCCTGCGTTGGATCGCTCGGAGTCGCTCCCCGATGAACGCGAACGCCTCGTCCCAGCCGATCTCCTCGAATCCGTCCCCGACCCGGCGCAGCGGACGGCGCAACCGGTCCGGGTCGCTGTGCAGGTCGGCCAGAGCGGTGGCCTTCGGGCAGACGTAGCCGTGCGAGAGTACGTCGTCGGGATTGCCCTCGATCCGGGTGACCTTGTCGTTGTCGACGGTCACGAGGATCCCGCAGTGCGCCTCGCAGAGCGTGCACTGCCGGGCGACGACGGAATGTGTGGACGATGACATGAGCGGCCCCCTCCGCGGTGCTGACCGGAAACTAGCACCGAGGAGGGGGTACTGATGTCGTTTTCAACCGGTTGACGCGGTCAGCTCGATCCAGCGGGCAGCGGCTCGAAGTCCCACCGGGCGCAGCCGTACACGACGTCGTCCGCGCCGCCGGTGCCGCTGTCGTTCAGTACGCCGTAGGACGTCACGAACGCCCGGGGGTTCGCGTCCGCGATCTCGGCGAGTGTCGCGGTGTCGCCCTGGCCGCCCGACAGACCCCCGATGGGGTTGGTGGACCACCACTGGCCCTGGGTCAAGTTGCTTACCGCCCAGTCGTCGGCGCCCACACCGGCGTTCGCGGACGGCCACCACACCAGTGTGGTGAACCCGCCCCGGTCATCGGGTCGGTCTGCGCCCTGGATCCGGAGCTGGAAGCTGGTGTACTGGCCCCGATGTGCGAACGAGAGGCTCGCCGGATCAGCTGCCAGGTCGCGGAGCGGGGTGTTGATCCCTGGGTGGAAGTAGCTGGTGCGGCCGCCCGGTGGGGCGTACAGGTCCAGCCATCCCGTCCCCGACGCCTCCTCGCCCTCGGCAAAACGTGGGGCGCCGGCGTCGAGTGGGAGCCATCCCCACGTGGCGATCGGATAGACGTTGGTGTGCAGGCAAGGGAAGCCGGGGGGGAGAAGCGATGGCGGCGCGGAACTCTCCGAGCCGCCGTCGAGTGAACCGCCGACCGAGCCGTCGCTCTGTGCGGATGCAGGGGCTGCGAGCGCGAGAAGGACCGCTGCAGCGGCAGATGCCACTGCAGCGGTCCGGGAACTCAAATGTGTCATCGATGTCTCCCTGTGTTCCGAATGGGGTGTGCGTCGCGGCTGCGCGACGGGCCGTGAATCGGGTGCAGATCGAGATGTGACGTGAGCGCACCTACGGTACCAACCAGTCTCGTCTCTTGCAGGGTGACGTTTCACCCGCGCCGCCCTGCGTCAGTGCGGGCGCGGCGATAGTGTGGCGGCATCCGACCGGCGTTCGGGTGGCTGGCGCCACCGCACTGCGTGGAAGGCCCCAGATGAGTGCTTCGTCCGATGTTGTCGTCGCCGCTCCGGCGTTGCCGTCACGACCGCGTGTGAGGCCGCCTCGCCCCTCCAACGTGGCGTGCAAGGTGATCATGGCGGCGACCGGTCTGCTGTTCGGCCTGTTCGTCCTGGCGCACATGATCGGGAACCTGAAGGTGTTCACCGGAGCCGAGCACTTCAACGACTACGCGCACTGGCTGCGCACGGTCCTCGAACCGCTTCTCCCGTACGAGGGTCTGCTGTGGATCCTGCGGGTGGTGCTGCTGATCGCAGTCGTCGGGCACGTGTGGTGCGCGGTGCTGTTGACGGCCAGGGCACGCCGCGCCCGTGGGCCGTTCCGTCGAAAAGGGCTGGGGTGGCGATCGTTCACCGCCCGGACCATGCCCGTCACCGGGGTGGTGCTGCTCGCGTTCATCGTGTTCCACATCCTCGACCTGACCACGGGAACCCCTCCAATCGGTAGCGCGGAGTACGAAGCGTCCACCAGGACGGCCAGTTTCGCGTACGAGAACCTCGTCGCCAGCTTCGAGAGACCGGCCGCGGCCGCGGTGTACATCGTCGCGATGCTCGCACTCGGGGCGCACCTGGCGCACGGGTTGTGGAGCGTGGTCAACGATCTCGGTGTCACAGGGCACCGTGTCCGTCAGACCTGCCTTGTCCTGTCGGGAGTGATCGCGCTGGTGATCATGGTGGCCAACATCGCGATTCCGGTCGCGGTCCAGATCGGGGTGGTGTCATGACGGATCTGGGACTCGATTCGCTGCGCGCTCTCGGTGATGCCGTGGACGGCCGAGTGCCCGAAGGGGATCCGGCGACCGCATGGGCGCGACGCAAGCTCGACTACAAGCTGGTCAGCCCCCTCAACCGGCGCAAGTTCACGGTCATCGTCGTCGGGACGGGGTTGGCGGGCGCCGCGTGCGCAGCCGCGCTCGGCGAACTCGGCTTCCATGTCGAGTCGTTCACCTTCCACGACGCGCCGCGGCGTGCGCACAGTGTCGCCGCGCAGGGCGGAATCAACGCCGCTCGCGCTCGGAAGGTCGACAACGACAGCCTCGGTCGCTTCGTGAAGGACACCGTCAAGGGCGGTGACTTCCGTGGCCGCGAGGCGGACTGCTTCCGGCTCGCGGAGGAGTCGGTGCGGGTGATCGATCACATGAACGCGATCGGCGCCCCCTTCGCGAGGGAGTACGGCGGTACCCTCGCCACCCGGTCCTTCGGCGGGGTCCAGGTCTCCCGCACCTACTACACCCGGGGCCAGACCGGGCAGCAGCTGCAACTCGCGTCGACGCAGGCGCTGCAACGGCAGATCGCCGCGGGCACGGTCACCCTGCACACCCGGCACGAGATGCTCGACCTGATCGTCGAGGACGGACGCGCGCAGGGCATCATCGCCCGCGACCTCGTCACCGGCCGGATCACGGCAACGACGGGGCACGCCGTCGTCCTCGCGACGGGCGGGTACGGGACGGTGTTCCACAAGTCGACGCTGGCTAGGAACTCCAACGCGACGGCCTCCTGGCGTGCGCACAGGCGCGGCGCGCTGATGGCGTCGCCGTCGTTCGTGCAGTTCCATCCGACCGCGCTGCCCGTGAACTCGCAGTGGCAGTCGAAGACGACTCTGATGAGCGAGTCACTGCGCAACGACGGCCGGATCTGGGTGCCCGCGAAGGCCGGTGACGACCGCGACCCCAACACGATTCCGGACGCCGAACGCGACTACTACCTCGAACGGAAGTATCCCGCGTTCGGGAACCTGTCCCCGCGCGACGTCTCGTCACGGGCCGCCCGGGAACAGATCGAGGCGGGCCACGGCGTCGGGCCGCTCCGCAACAGCGTCTACCTCGACTTCCGGGACGCGCTCGCGCGCCTGGGACGCGCGACGATCGAAGAGCGGTACGGCAACCTCTTCTCGATGTACCGGGACGCGACCGGCGAGGACCCGTATGTCGTGCCCATGCGGATCGCCCCGGGCGCACACTTCACGATGGGCGGTCTGTGGAGCGACTTCGACCAGATGACGTCGATTCCCGGTCTGTTCGTCGGGGGGGAAGCGGGTTGGGGCTACCACGGCGCGAATCGACTGGGGGCGAACTCGCTGCTGTCGGCCTGCGTCGACGGATGGTTCACGCTGCCGTACTCGATTCCGGACTATCTCGCGCCACTGCTCGGCACGGACGTGCTGCCCCTGGACGCGCCCGCGGTCCGCGCGACCGCGCAGCAGGTGCGGGACCGGGTCGACGGACTGCTCGCGGTCGGTGGAACGCACGGACCGGAGTGGTTTCACCGTGAACTCGGGGAGGTCATGTACGCCGGCTGCGGCGTCACGAGGACATCGGAGTCGTTGACCACCGCGATTCGCAGGATCCGGGAACTCCGCGAGCAGTTCCACGGTGATCTGCGAGTGACCGGCGGTGGCGCCGAGTTCAACCAGGAACTGGAGCACGCGGGACGCGTCGCCGACTTCCTCGAACTCGGGGAACTGATGTGCGTGGACGCACTGGACCGGGACGAGTCGTGCGGCGCGCACTTCCGGGCCGAGCATCAGACGGAGGGCGGCGAGGCCCTCCGCAACGACGCCGACTGGTGCTTCGTGTCCGCATGGGAGACAACCGAATCGGGTCCCCACATACGGCATCACGAGCCGCTGGGCTTCCGCGCCGTGCCCCTGCAGACGAGGAGCTACGTATGAGGATCACGGTGGAGGTGTGGCGTCAGCCGGGACCGGCCGAGCGCGGGCGCTTCGAGCTGCACGAGATGGACGACGCGGCGCCCGAGATGTCGCTGCTCGAACTGCTCGACCACCTCAACGAGCACCTAACCGAATCCGGTTCGGCGCCGATCGCCTTCGACTCCGACTGCCGCGAGGGGATCTGCGGGGCCTGCGGGATCACGGTCGACGACCGTCCACACGGGCCACGCGCGAACACCCCGACGTGCAGGCAGCACCTGAGGTCCTTCCGTGACGGTGCCCGGATCCGATTGGAACCGTTGCGGTCCGGTGCCTTTCCCGTGGTGCGTGATCTCGTGGTGGATCGCTCGGCGCTCGACCGAGTCCTCGAAGCCGGAGCGTACGTCTCGGTGAACGCCGGTACGGCACCGGATGCCGATGCCCTTCCGGTCTCCCACCAGTCCGCGGAGGAGGCCCTCGACTACGCGGCGTGCATCGGGTGCGGGGCGTGCGTCGCGGCGTGCCCGAACGGAGCGGCGCACCTGTTCGCCGGATCGAAGTTGACCCACCTGTCGTTGCTCGCGCAGGGCGCCGTGGAGCGGGGACGCCGCGGTCGGGCCATGACGGATGCGCTCGAAGCGGACTTCGGGCCGTGCTCGACGTACGGCGAATGCGCCGCGGTCTGTCCCGCCGAGATTCCGCTCACCGCGATCGCCGCGGTGAACAAGGAGTCGATGCGGTTCTCGTTGCGGCGCAAGCAGAGCTGAGAGACCCGATCACCACACACCGATCAGTTTCATCCAGAGTCCGCCGACGATGGTCCAGATCAGGATGAGCACGATGCTCATCACGAATCCGATGCGGAACCATTCCGACGTCTTGATGTAGCCGGAACCGTAGATCACACCCGCGGGTCCCGACGAGTAGTGGGCGAGACCGCCGAAGAGGCTTCCGATGAAGCCGAACACCAACGCCGAGAACAGCGGCGGTGCGCCGGTGGCGACCGCGGCCCCGAGGAACACCGCGTACATCGCGACGATCTGCGCCGTGTTCGAGGCGAAGAGATAGTGCGCGTAGAAGTAGACGAGGGTCAGGATCGCGAAGGCCCACACCCACGGCAGTCCGTCGACGCTGCCCGCGACCTCGTCGCCGATCCAGGCGATGACACCGAGCTTCTCGAGCTGTGCCGCCATGCCGACCAGGACTGCGAAGAACACAAGGGTCTGCCAGGCGCCGGTGTCGTGGACCAGGTTGTTCCAGGTGAGCACCTTGGTGACCAGCAGGATCGCGATCCCGAGGAAGGCGGTGGTCGTGGCGCTGACGTTCAACTGGTCGCCGAGACACCAGAGGACGAGCAGGAGCGCGAAGGTGGCACCCATGATCCACTCCGATCGGCTGATCGGTCCGGCCGCACGGAGCTCGTCGCGCGCCTGCTGTGGCGCCTGTGGTGTCTTCATCATCGTCGGCGGATAGATCTTCGACATCACCCACGGGATCGCGGCGAGACTCACCAGACCGGGAACGACGGCCGCGGCGGCCCACTGCGCCCACGAGATCTCGATTCCGAGTTTGCCCGCGGCCTCCACCGCGAGCGGGTTGCCCGCCATCGCGGTGACGAACATCGCGGAGGTCACGACGTTGACCTGTAGGGCGGTCAGCAGCAGGTATGCGCCGAGCCGCTTGCGGGACTCGTCCGGTTCGGGTCTCGAGTCCTCGAGTTCGCTGAGCGACTTGATGATCGGGTAGACGACACCACCGGCGCGCGCGGTGTTCGAGGGGGTCGCGGGCGAGAGGATCAGGTCGGTGATGGCCATGCCGTACGCCAGGCCGAGGCTGGACCGCCCGAGCCTGGTGACGAACAGCAGCGCGATCCGCTTGCCCAGCCCGGTGACCAGGAAACCCTCGGCGATGAAGAACGACGCGACGATCAACCAGACCGTGGTGCTGCTGAACCCGGACAACGCCTCGGTCGGCGTCTCCGCCTGGGTGATCATCGCGATCGCCAGGCCCACGATCGCCACCGCGCCGGTCGGCAGCGGCAGCAGGATCAGCGCGACGATGGTGCCGACGAAGATGCCGAGCATGTGCATGCCGTTCGGCTCGACGCCGTCCGGGACGGGCAGGAAGTAGATGATCAAGCCGATGACGATCGGTACGACCGCCCGGTACGACCGCTGCACCAACGACGGTTGCGCTTCGGTGGTGGTCCTGTCCGTCATCGCGGTCCTCGCTTCGACGTGTCGAGTGCACGGCCGCATCGATTGTCGCCCGTACCGCCACGGAATTCAGCGTGAGCGCGGCGAGGTCAGCAGTCCGGGAGGGCGGTGCCCTGGTCGGTGCCGTACCGATGCCCATGACCGGGTGCAGAGTCGAGGGACGTCAGCAGATCGACGCTCGTCTGCACGAAGCTCACCAGGGGCAGCCAGGGAGGAGTCGGAGCGTCCGGATGGGTGCCGTCCAGGAGGGGCGGTGCCACCAGCAGGCGCAGCGACCAGTGCACCACCGGATCGGATGCGTTGGCCAGCACCGTGACGTCCGGACTGGGAGCCCGCCCCGATGGAGGCCCGGCGAGAAGGACGCCGCACGGAGCCATCGGGCCCGCAGCTGCGGCCGCCGCGGCGCCGATCGCGCCGAGGCTCTGCCCGTACACGTACAGGTCCGGACGGTGCCCGGCGGGAAGCTCCGACAGGCGCTGCACCACAGCGGAATACAGCGCTCGTGCCGATTCCTCGACGCTCCCGCGGTCGAAGACGAACGCGGCCCAACTCGGAGCCGACGAATACTGCAGCGCGACCTCGGCCACGTCACCGCCGAACCGTCTCTCGAATCCCGCCAGCGCGTTCGCGTCGATCCATCCGGACCCCGTGGGTACCGCGATCACCAGGTTGGATCGGGCGAACCCGCCCGCGCGCTCCAGTTCGCGCACCGCGAGCCCCACCCGCGACTCGAGATCCGGTGCGCTGTCGAGTCCGACGTAGGTGCGCACCGTCGACTCCGACGCGGGGGCGGTGACGAAGCGCCTGCCCTGGCCGCCGAGAGTCGACCACGGTGTCAGCGAGTCGGTGCTTCCCGAGAGCGACGAGGACTCCGGGAGGGGCTGTGACAGTCCCGCCGCGGCGTTCGCGGTGTGTGCGGCCCCGGCGACGCGGGCGGTCGGGCCGACCCAGAACGCGGTCACCAGCGCGGCAGCGAGGATGCCGGCCGTGACACGACGCGCCCTGCTACTCCGGCGCACCCTGCGCAATGCTGCTCGGAGCAGCCTGAGCAGGGCAGAGGAGATTCCCACCAGCACGGCGGCGACCGCGGCGGCGCCGACCGCGACGGCCGTCCAGTGCGCCGCGCCCGTCGCCGGTACGCCCATGGCTGCGCGAATCTCGTTCTGCCAGTGCTGTGCCAGGAGCAACGTTGCCGCGATCGCCGCGGCACCCGACCACGCGACGATGGTCCGGATCCGCGGCCCGAGTTCGACGGATCGGGTGAACCTCCCGGTTGCCTTGTGCCACAGTGCGGCCGCCGCCCAGCCACCCGCGACGAGGACACCGGTCAGGACGGCTTGGACCACCGCGCTGCGGGGGAGCAGTGACGGCGCGAGCGACGCCATCGCCGCGGCACCGACGCAGACGGTGGTCGCGACTCGTGGTGCCGTCGCGATCCCCGCACGCGTCCGTGGACGGGTGAGCACCGCGGTCATGCCGGCACCGCCTGCGTGCCGAGCTCCTCGCCGCGACCGGAGCTGCGGCCACGATGTGCCGCGGCGGCAGCGGCGAGGAGAAGGATGCCGATCCCCGCTGCGTACGCGGCGACCGGTTCGGGACGCGGCGCGGCGTAGTCCTGACGCCACGAATTGGTGTCGACGGCCGCCGCGGCAGTCGACGCGACCACGCTGCACGAGGCCCTGGTGACGTCGTCGGGACGGGTGGCGCAGGCCGCGTGCAGGCGTTCGTCGAGCTGACGGTCCAGGGCGCGGCGTGCCCACGGACCCAGTTGTTCCCCGGAGCGGTCCGCATAGCGGAGCAGGTCGTAGCCGAGATCATGACCCTGGCAGGCCGTGTCGAACTCGCCCGGCAGGGGGACGGGGGAGGAGCAGTCGCCGTTCGGGTTCACGAGCATTCCGTCCCGAAGGACCGGGCGGTAGCCGACCACGTCCGCGAAGTCGATGGGAACGGTCGCCGCTGCCGCGGCGGCGCCGGTCGACGTCAAGGCCGTGATCGTGGTTGCGGCCGGCCCCGATTCGACAGGTCCTGCGGCCTGCGCAGGCTGCGACGCAAGACCGGTGGCGAGGGCGATCGCGCACCCCGCCGTGAGCACTGTCCACGTTGGTTTCCCCATGTCTTCGACGCTAGAAATGGCAAGTACCAGCGAACATCACCCCGCAGGGCCGTTCCGGATCCGGGCCGGGGAGGGACGGTACGCGAGATCTCGCACTGCGGAGGTAGGCCGATCTCACCCTGAGGTATGAGGACAATCGGTGTCGCGCTTCCTACTGTTCTTCGTGTGGGTAGAACGAGATCAGGCGGACCGGGACGAGCGATCAGCGGCGGCACCATGGGTGTCGCGGCGGCGGTCCGGCCCCGTGTCGCCCGCCTGAGCGGAAGTCAGTGGGCGGACATCGCCGTCGTGTTCGTGACCGCGGTGCTGTTCACGATCGCCTGGCCGACACTGCAGGTGACACATCATGTTCCGGCCGGTGTGCAGCCGCTCGTCGCGGGCATCGCGGCGCTGCCACTGATCCTTGTTCGTGCGAATCCCGCTCTGGGCTGGGCTGTCTCGGCGGCCGGCGCCCTGGTGATCCCGCTCGTGTTCGACCGGACGGACGACTACGACTTCCCGTGGCAGGTCGTGCACGTGATGGTGCTGATGGCGCTTCTGCTCGCGGTCAGCATGCGGTCGCCGCTGCCCGTCGTCGGCGTCGCGTGGGTGTCGACCGCGCTGCTGTTCCTCGCGAACGCGCCGGGGCAGGACGGTCGCGGCTGGGCGTTCGGTCTGACCGTGCTGGTCGCCTTCGGCCTGCTGATCCGCTGGCTGGTGCTCTCGCGCCGGCAACTCGCGCAGCAGGAGGAGGTTGCGGAGGTCGAGCGGGCACGCCGCGCGATCCTCGAGGAACGGGCCCGGATCGCCCGCGACCTGCACGATGTCGTCGCACACCACATGTCGCTGGTGGTGGTTCAGGCGCAGAGCGCGCCCTACCGGCTCGGCGGGCTCAGCGACGACGCGAAGGCGGAGTTCGACTCCATCGGGGCCACCGCGCGGGAGGCGCTCAACGAGATCCGCGGGATGCTCGGGGTGCTGCGGAGCGACGGGCACCTCCCGGAGCACGCGCCGATGCCCGGCCTCGACCGGATCGACGAGTTGGTCGAGGGCAGCAGGCGAGCAGGGATGACCGTCACCGTGGAGCGCGGCCACCTCGCCGCGCTGTCGGAGACCGCGGAGCTCGCGCTGTACCGGATCGCGCAGGAATCGCTGTCGAATGCCGCGCGCCACGCACCGGGCGCCGCCGTCCACCTGCGGCTGTCCGGGGATGCCGAGGTGACCGAACTCAGGGTCGCCAACGATGCGGGCGGTTCCGTTGCCGTCGCCGCGGGAGCCACGCCGGATGTCGTCAGCGGACACGGCATCGTCGGGATGCGGGATCGCGCGCTGTCCGTCGGTGGCACACTCGCCGCCGGGCCGCGTCCGGGCGGCGGATTCGAGGTGTGCGCCCGGATACCGTCCGTGCCCGGCGTCACGTTGTCGGAGCCTGTCGTCGGCTCCGCCTAGGCTGGCCGGGTGGCGATCACGGTCTTCATTGCGGACGATCAGGCGATGGTGCGGCAGGGCTTCGGTGCCCTGCTCGCTGCCCAGTCCGACATCAGCGTTGTCGGAGACGCTCCGAACGGAAGGATCGCGGTCGACGAGGTGCTGCGGCTGCGTCCCGACGTCGTGCTGATGGACGTCCGGATGCCGGAACTGAACGGACTCGACGCCGCCGACCGAATCCTGTCCGCGTCCCTCGACCCGCCGGTTCGGGTACTGATGCTGACGACCTTCGACATCGACGACTACGTCTACGAGGCGCTCCGGGTCGGAGCGAGCGGGTTCCTGCTCAAGGACGCGCCCGCGGAGGAACTCGTCCGAGCGGTCCGGGTCGTCGCTGCCGGGGAGGCGTTGCTCGCGCCGTCGGTCACGAGGCGGCTGATCGCCGACGTGACGAGCCGCCGCGCCGCGCGTCGGTCCGAGCCCGCGCAACTCGCAGCACTCACTCCGCGCGAACGCGAGGTGCTGGAACTCATCGCGCGGGGACTGTCCAACACGGAGATCGCCGAATCCCTGTTCGTCGCCGAGCAAACCGTGAAGACCCACGTCGGCAAGGTGCTGTCCAAACTGCACCTGCGCGACCGCGCGCAAGCAGTCGTCCTCGCCTACGAGACCGGTGTCGTGACGCCCGGCTGAGCCGCAACGCCAGGCGCCCTGAGATGCCGGGGTCCCGATCCGGGTGCACTATGGTGACCGACCCAACCAGATCCGGTCCGGACAGGGGTGTCGATGACGCGAGTCGGGATTCTCACGAGCGGCGGCGACTGCCCGGGACTGAACGCCGTCATCCGAGGCGCAGTCCTGAAGGGCACCACCGTCCACGACCAGGAGTTCGTCGGATTCCGTGACGGCTGGCGCGGTCTGGTGGAGGGCGACCTCATGGAGCTCGACCGCCCCACCGTCCGTGGCCTGTCCCACGAGGGCGGAACGATCTTGGGCACCAGCAGATTCGGGCCGTACCAGGGTCCGAACGGGGGAGCGGAGAACATCGCCCGCACGATGCAGCGGCTCGGTGTCGACGCCGTGATCGCCATCGGCGGGGAGGGGACGGCCGCGGCGTCGCAGCGACTGTACGACGAGGGCATACACATCGTCGGCGTCCCCAAGACCATCGACAACGACCTCGACCAGACCGACTACACCTTCGGGTTCGACACCGCCGTCGAGATCGCGACGGAGGCGATCGACCGGCTCCGCACCACCGGTAACTCCCACAAGCGGTGCATGGTGCTCGAGGTGATGGGACGAGGCGCCGGGTGGATCGCGCTGCACTCCGGCACCGCGGGTGGTGCCCACGCGATTCTCATTCCGGAGCATCCCGAGAGCATCGAACAGATCTGCAGCTGGGTGAGCAGCGTCCGGGACCGCGGCCGGTCCCCGATGGTCGTCGTCGCCGAGGGATTCACCCTGCCGAACATGTCGGAGGCCCATTCGACGAAGGGGCTCGACGGGTTCGACCGACCGCGACTCGGCGGTATCGGGGAGGTTCTCGCGCCGATGATCGAGGAGCGGACGGGAATCGAAACCCGCGCGACGGTGCTCGGGCACATCCAGCGCGGCGGCGTCCCCACCGCCTTCGACCGGGTCCTCGCGACCCGCCTCGGGATGGCGGTCACCGACCTCGTCGCGGCACAGGAATGGGGCGAGATGGTCGCGCTGCACGGCACCGACATCGTCTCCGTGCATTTCGACGAGGCACTCGCCGACCACAAGACCGTCCCGCTCGAACGCTACGAGGAGATGAGGGTCATCTTCGGCTGAGCCGAACAGGAGTTACCGCGGCTGAGCCGAACAGGAGTTACCGCGGCTGAGCCGAACAGGAGTTACCGCGGCTGAGCGTGATGCGAGTCGTGCCTCACGGACGGGGGCGAATAAACTCGGCTCCATGACCGCCGCCATGTCAGATGACCTGCTCGCCTACGACGACGTGCTCGAGAAGTTCGAGCCCGTGATGGGCATGGAGGTGCACGTCGAGCTGCACACCGCGACCAAGATGTTCTGCGGCTGCCCGACGACGTTCGGTGCCGAGCCGAACACCCAAGTCTGCCCGGTGTGCCTGGGCCTGCCCGGCTCGATGCCGGTCGTCAACGAGGCGGCCGTGGAGTCGGCGATCCGTATCGGCCTGGCGCTGAACTGCTCGATCACCCCGTGGGGCCGGTTCGCGCGGAAGAACTACTTCTACCCGGACCAGCCGAAGAACTACCAGATCTCCCAGTACGACGAGCCGATCGCCACCGACGGCTACCTGGACGTGGTTCTCGACGACGGCACCACCTGGCGGGTCGAGATCGAGCGCGCCCACATGGAAGAGGACACCGGCAAGTCCCTGCACGTCGGCGGCGCGACCGGACGTATCCACGGAGCCAGCCACTCGCTGCTCGACTACAACCGGGCCGGGGTGCCGCTCGTCGAGATCGTGACGAAGACGATCGAGGGCGCGGGTGAACGCGCCCCCGAGGTCGCGCGGGCCTACGTGACCGCACTCCGCGACCTGCTCAAGGCGCTGGACGTGTCCGACGTCCGCATGGATCAGGGATCGATGCGCTGCGACGCGAACATCTCGCTGATGCCGATCGGCGCGAAGGAGTTCGGCACCCGCACCGAAACGAAGAACGTCAACTCCCTCAAGTCCGTCGAGGTGGCGGTCCGCTACGAGATGCGACGCCAGGCGGCCGTCCTCGTCGCGGGCGGTGAGGTCATCCAGGAGACCAGGCACTTCCAGGAGGCCGACGGCACCACCTCCGCGGGCAGGCGCAAGGAGACGGCCGAGGACTACCGCTACTTCCCCGAACCGGACCTCGAGCCGGTCGCTCCCGACGCCGAGTGGGTGGAGCAGCTGCGCGGCACCCTTCCCGAACTGCCGTGGCTGCGTCGCGCGCGCATCCAGGCCGAGTGGGGTGTGTCCGACGAGGTGATGCGCGACCTCGTCAACGCGGGCGCACTCGACCTCGTCATCGCGACCACCGAGGCGGGCGCACCGGCCGACGCGGCCCGGTCCTGGTGGGTGTCGTACCTCACGCAGCAGGCCAACACCCGTGGTGTCGAGCTCGCCGATCTGCCGATCACTCCGGTGCAGGTCGCGCAGGTCGTCGCCCTGATCGACAGCGGCAAGCTCAACAACAAGGTGGCACGCCAGGTCGTCGACCACGTTCTCGCGGGCGAGGGTGATCCGGAGCAGGTCGTCGCCGCGCACCCCGAACTGGTCGTGGTTCGCGACGACACGCTGATCAAGGCCGCCGTCGAGGAGGCGCTGGCCGCCAATCCCGATGTCGCGGAGAAGATCCGCAGCGGCAAGGTCGCGGCCGCGGGCGCGATCGTCGGTGCCGTGATGAAGGCCACGAAGGGACAGGCCGATCCGGCTCGCGTCAAGGAACTCGTCATCGAGGCCTGCGCCTAGTCTCCGCGCGCTCCCGCCGAGCGTGCAGTAACCGGCGCGGCCACTCGGCCGACGCCCCGGAACCTGCGCACTCGGCGGGTGCCTACGGGAATCGGCTGCCCCGACGGCGATAATCGGGGGCATGCCTTCGGTCGGAGCCTCCCTCTTCTGGATAGCCCTGTGCGCGGTCGTCGCGCCGATCGTCGCGGGTTTGGTTCCGCGCAAGCTGGTCCCCGAGGTCGTACTGCTGCTCATCGGAGGCATCTTGATCGGCCCGCACGTGCTCGGTCTCGCCGTCGACGGACCCGAGATCGGGTTGCTCAGCGAACTGGGCCTCGGGATGCTCTTCCTGCTCGCCGGCTACGAGATCGACACCGACGAACTCACCGGGCGCGGTGGGCGCCGCGCGTTGGTGACGTGGTGCACCTGCCTGGCACTGGCATTCCTGCTGATCGGGTTGCTCGGCCTGACCGGGGCGATCAGCGGGGAGGTCGCCGTCGCGATCGCACTGACGTCGACCGCGTTGGGCACCCTGCTTCCGATCCTCAAGGACAGCGGGGTCGTGAACACCCGGATCGGCCGAACGGTGCTCAACCACGGCGCGTTCGGCGAACTCGGCCCCGTCGTCGCGATGGCGGTGCTACTCGGTTCGCGTGGAACCGTCGGGTCGTTGATCGTGCTCGTGGTGTTCGCCGCCGCGGCGGTCGTCGTCGGCCTCATCCCGGACCGGGTCCGACGGGCCGGTTCGCGGCTGCCGTCGATCATCAGGCTCGGCTCCGAGACCACAGCGCAGACGACGGTGCGGCTCACCATCCTGCTACTGGTCTCACTGGGCGCGTTGGCGGCCATCTTCGAGGTCGACGGCATCCTCGCCGCCTTCGCGGCCGGGTTCATCCTCCGGCGTGCCGTTCCCGCAGGCGACGAGAAGCTCGAAGCCAAGCTCGAGGGCTTGGCATTCGGCCTGCTGATCCCGATCTTCTTCATCACCTCGGGGATGGCGATCGACGTGTCGGCCGTCGCTGCGAAACCAGGTGTGCTGGTGGCATTCCTCCTGTTGATCCTGCTCGTGCGCGGGCTCCCGGTCTTCGTCGCCGAGCGTTTCGACCGCGGACCGGACGGAACGGACGAGCCGCCGACGCTGCGCCAACGCGGTCAGGTGGCGCTGTACTCCGCGACCGGTCTCCCCCTGATCGTCGCCGTCACGGGGGTGGCCGTCGCGGCAGGCGAGATGTCGCCCGCGAACGCGTCGATCCTGGTGGCCGCGGGCGCGATCACCGTCCTCGTCCTGCCGCTGGCCGCGTCCCTGCTCGGTGGGCGAGCACCCTCCCAGAACGCGCCCGCGGCCACCAGGAT
>NZ_SCOY01000037.1:0-48196 GCF_005503035.1 Rhodococcus sp. Q | reverse complement strand
CTGACGGCGGTGCCGTCGATTCCGTGCTGACGGCGGTGCCGTCGATTCCGTGCTGACGGCGGTGCCGTCGATTCCGTGCTGACGGCGGTGCCGTCGATTCCGTGCTGACGGCGGTGCCGTCGATCGTGAGCCGGCCCTCCCTCAGGTGAGGCAGAACTCGTTGCCTTCGGGATCGGTCATGGTGATCCACCGGTACGGGCCCTGCTCGGCGTGGTGCAGCACCGATGCACCGCGTTCGACCAGAGCATCGGAGACCGCCTGGCGGTCCTCGTCGCCGACGCGCACGTCGAGGTGCATGCGGTTCTTGACGGTCTTGCCCTCGGGCACCAGTTGGAACAGCAGTCGGGGCCGTTCGGGATGTTCGGGGTCGTGCAGTGCCGCCCCGACCTTCCAGACCAGCACCCCGTCGTAGACCATGGTGTCCTCTTCGTTGGCATGACCTGCCGCGAGGAGCCCCCGGATCATTTCCTCGTTGCCCGGCTCGACCTGCCAGCCGAGGGTCTGTGCCCACCACTTCGCCTGGTCGTGCGGCCGTTGAGAATCCACCGTCACCTGGAATTCGTAGCCCATGGTGGGACGGTACCTCCGGGCACCGACATCGTCAGGATGCGTCGGCGACTTGACCTTGACACTGTGACAGGGCGTTCAGTGATTTCCGAAGGAGGTGGTGACCCATGAACACCACAGATCGGGATCGGTCCTACAGCCGCATCGCCGCCGCGTTGGCGGGCGCCGATTCGTCGAGTCGCCTACGGGCGGCCCTGGCCGCGGGCACACAGCCCGATCCGCGTCTGGTCGAGACGCTGGTCGCGCGGTGTGCGGTCGAACCGGACTTCTTCGTCCGCGACATGCTCACCTGGGCGTTGTGCCGCCTCCCCGCGGACGTCACGGTTCCGCGGCTCCTCGCCGAGCTCCGGTCCGACGTTCCGCAGGCGCGTAGCCAGGCTCTGCACACCCTGTCGAAGATCGGGGACCTGCAGACGTTCGCGTCGGTGACGACACTGCTGCACGACGGGGACGACGAGGTCGCCCGGAGCGCCTGGCGGGCGGCGGTCGCACTGGTGCCGCCGGGCGGGGAGGGAACGCTCGCCGCCGACCTGGCGACGGCACTCGGCCGCGGCGACCGGGACATGCGGCTGAGCCTGAGCCGCGCCCTCGCCGGGCTCGGCGAGCCGGTGGTGCCGGTGCTCGACGCCGCCGCGACCAGCCCGGATCCGTATGTCCGCGCACATGCGGAGGCCACGGCGCAGCTGTACCGGGACCCCGACAGCGGGTTCGACGACTCGCTGAAGGCGGCGACGCGCGTCGCCAACATCGGGCCCCGCGAATAGGGCACGGTGGTCGGGAGAGGAGGCGACGGATGTTGATCGGTGAGGTGGCGCAGCGCTCCGGCGTCAGCGCGCGGATGTTGCGCCACTACGACAGGTTGGGGCTGGTCACGCCGACCGGTCGCACCTCCGGCGGGTACCGCGAGTACTCCCCCGAGGACATCCGTCGCCTCTTCCACGTCGAGTCACTGCGCACACTCGGCCTGTCGCTCGACGACGCCCGGCGGGCACTCGACGAGCCGGGTTTCGCCCCGTCCGACCTGGTGGGCGACCTGATCCGGCTGACGCGGCAGCGGATCGCCGCCGAGCAGGAATTGCTCACGAGACTCGAGCGGGTGGACGCGTCCGCCCCGGCACAGTGGGGTGACGTGCTGCAGATCGTCACCCTGCTGCGCGGCCTCGAATCGGAGTTCGGGGCGCGGCGTCAGCAGGCGATCCTGTCGCAGGACGAGTCGGCGACCCTTCCCGCCGAGGCGCTGGCCGCGGCCGTGCTCGAGGAGAAAGACCTCAACGTGGCGGGCGCACTGCAGTGGTCGTTGGCGAGGGCGTCCGGGCAGGGCGTCGCGACGTTGGCCGCCGGCCTGGACTCCGCGGACGTCGCGGTCCGCCGACGCGCGGTCGCCGCGATCGCGTCGGTGCCGTCCGCCGAGGCGACGGCGGTTCTGCGCCGGGCGCTGAGCGATCCGGACGACACGGTGCGGGACCGGGCCTCCCTCGCGGTCGGCGCACGTGGAAGCGTCGACGCGATCCCGCTACTGCTGGCGATGGTCGTCGCCGGGCGACGCGACGTCGAGGCCGCCGAGGTGTTGGGACAGCTGACGCAGGTGTCGGCGTCCGCCGAGGACATCGTCTCCGCCCTGCAGGACGAGCTCGACGGCACGGACGACGCAGCCGTCCGCCTGCGAATCACGCAGGCGCTGGCGGAGATTCCGGGCGACGCGCCTCGCGCAGCCCTGACCGTGCTGACCACCGATGGCGACAGGACGGTCGCGGCGACTGCCGCGGCGATCCTGACCGTGCAGGACCGCTCCGGTCGCGCTCAGAAAGGCTGACCGAACAGCACCGCGATCAGCTGCAACGGCATCGTGATGAACGACGCCCCCACGAACAGCGCCGATGCCACGGGATCACCTGCCAGGTATCCCTCGCGCATCCACTCCAGTGCGTCTGTCGCTGAACCCATTGTCGTTCCTCCCCAGTCGAGTGTGATTCACCTGGACAGTCGGCCGCGACGCCCATCCCGTTACGACCCGCCTGACGAACCCGAGACAATGATTGCGAACACACGTTCGATTATCGAGTACGATCACGGCATGGAGTTGGGCCTGCAGGCGTCGTTGTTCGACGATCCGGCCGCCGGCACCCGGTTCACGCCGCTCGCCGGGTCGGTGCGGCGACGGCAGCTGACCGCAGGGGCGTGGGTCGACGTCCTGCCGGGCTGGCTGACCGGCTCGGACGCCCTGTTCACCCGGCTCGCCGACGGCGCGGCGTGGCGCGCGGAGCGCAGGCAGATGTACGACCGCGTCGTGGACGTGCCGCGACTGGTCGCGTTCTACGACGAGGCGGCGACGCTCCCCGACCCGTTACTCGACGAGGCCCGAAACATGTTGAGCGAGCACTATTCCCCCGAACTCGGCGAACCGTTCGTCTCGGCGGGTCTGTGTCTGTACCGGGACGGCACCGACAGCGTCGCCTGGCACGGCGACACCATCGGCCGCAGCGCCACCGAGGACACGATGGTCGCGATCCTGTCGCTCGGCGCGGCACGGACCTTGGCGCTGCGCCCCTGTGACGTCGATGCACGGCACCGCCGTGATGGTGTCGACGCGCGGCACCGCCGCGGGGGCGACGTTCTCAGGTTCGCCCTCGGCCACGGCGACCTCGTCGTGATGGGCGGATCCTGTCAGCGGACCTGGGAGCACGCCGTCCCGAAGACGACGCGCCCCACCGGCCCGCGGATCAGTGTGCAGTTCCGGACGCGCGGCGTGCGGTAGCGACTGCCTCGGCCAGCCGGTCCAGCTGCGCGGCCGTGGTGTTCCAGTCGATGCAGGCGTCGGTGATGGACTGCCCGTAGGTCAGCTCGTCCGACTTGCCGAGGGTGAGATCCTGACGGCCCGCCTCGATGAAGCTCTCGAGCATGATGCCGACGACGCCCTTCTCGCCACCCGCGATCCGCTCGGCGATGTCGGTGACGACGTCGACCTGACGCTCGTGGTTCTTCTGGCTGTTGCCGTGGCTGGCGTCGATGACGACCCGCTCCGGCAGGCCCGACTTGGCAAGGCGCGCAAGGGTGTCCGCAACGGACTCGCGGTCGTAGTTCGTGCCGGCGTTGTGGCCGCGAAGGATGACGTGGCAGTCGGGGTTGCCGACGGTGCGGATCAGCGCGGAGTGCCCGTCGAGGTCGGTGCCCGGGAACACGTGGCTCGCACCGGCGGCGCGGGTGCCGTCGACCGCGACCTGCACGTCACCCTCGGTGGAGTTCTTGATTCCGACGGGCATCGACAGTGCGCTGCACAACTGGCGGTGCACCTGGCTCGCGGCGGTGCGAGCGCCGATCGAGCCGTAGCTGACGAGGTCCGCGATGTACTGCGGGGTGATCGGGTCGAGGAACTCGCAGCCGACGGGCAGCCCCAGTTCGGTGATGTCGACGAGCAGTTTGCGGCCGATCCGCAGGCCAGTGTTGATGTCGAAGCTGCCGTCGAGGTGCGGATCGTTGATCAGACCCTTCCACCCCAGCGTCGTGCGCGGCTTCTCGAAGTACACGCGCATCACGACGTGCAGGTTGTCGCGGTGCTCCTCCGCCTTCGCGGCCAGCCGGCGCGCGTAGTCCATCGCGGCCTCGGTGTCGTGCACGGAGCACGGCCCGACGACGACCATCAGCCGGTCGTCGCGACCGGTGAGAATATCGACGGTAGCGCCGCGACCAGCGCGAACGGTGGCTGCGACGGCATCCTCGGCGGGATGCTCGGCGCGGATCTCACGCGGCGCGGCGAGAGGAGAAATCGATATGGTCCGCTGATCGTCGAGATCGCGTGCGGTGTCGATCGTGAGAGACATTCGTCATCCTGTTCATCGGTGGCAGTTCTTCGAAGGCCGACCCAGGAGACAAAACACATCCGCGAGCCGGTCTGTTCCGGCTCGGGGTGGAGAAGTCAGCGCGTGGTCACGCCGACCGACCCACCCGGGGCCGGCCTGCTAAACCAGAAATATGCGCGCTGCATGGCGGCCACTGTAGCAGGTGCCGAAAGATTCCCGCTGCTAGCAGCTACCTGGGGACGGTGATCGCGGTGTTCACACCCGGCAGCAACAGGCAGGTTTGATCCTCGGCGTCGGTGTAGAGACCGTAGACCGCGGCCATCACGTGGCCTGGCCCGGACGAGACCGTAGCCTTCGGTTCCGCCTCGTCCCCCTGCGGCGTCAGCATGACGGTGCCGAACTGCCAATTGTCGGTGTTCACCCACACCACGTTCGCTCCGGTCCCGGCGCCATCATCGATCTCGAACTCGACCGTTCCGGGAGCCAGCTCGGACTCCTCGGTGCCGGTCTCCGCTTCGACGGTGGCGTCGCCAAGGCCGATCGGGACACAGCTAGGTGGAGGATCATCGAACGATGTTCCGGCCCACGCCGCGGACGGCGCGAGGACCACGCCGGCGCAGAGCCCGAACGCGGCTGCGCTTCGCTTGAGGTACGTCGAGACCGTCATATCTCCTCCACTCTCGTCCCCGCCCCGCCTTGAGAGCGCTGCGTTTCTCCGGGCGACCTTCCGATTCGGAGAACCGTGACCGCGCAACGCTCGGCGCACACTGTCTGCCGGTGTGCTTGACCGTTCAGCACTGCCGAGTGATGCCCGACTCGGCAGTAGCGCAAACATGGACCAACTCAGCGACTCGCTGTCCTCCTCGAGACCGCGGCGACGTTCGGCCTCCAACGCGAAAGCGAGCAGCAGCCGACGCCCGTCGAACGAGACAAGAAGTACGGGTTCGACATCGACCTCGCCGAGATCCGGCCCACGGTGTGGTTGCCCGACTGTCTTGCCAATTGACCAACTGTCGTCGCGATTCACATCGCTCGTTGTCAGCGTGTCGTATTTGGTGGTGTTCCGCCGAAACGGACGCAGCACGGCTACCGGGCGGGCGACTGAGTGTGCCGGCTGCCAATGGGGTGTCGTGCTGCCCGAAGCAGTCGCCGACCATAGGCTGCAATCCGTGCGTGCCGACCACAACTACGAGATCACCACGATCCAGCTCGGACCCCACGACGACCTCGCAAAGCTGATGGCCGATCTGGCGAATCACGCATCGACGGCGGCCACTCTCGCGTGGCAGACCGAGGGCAAGGTTGTGGTCTCCATCTCGCACTCGATCACATTGATCGACGGAAAGCTCTTCGGCACCGTGCTTCTGACAACCGACGAGCCGGACCTGCACTGACGAGGTGGCAACCTTCCCGCAGTCCCGGTGGTCCTGGAGGGCTCACCTGGTCGCGAAGGGATCTCCTGTACTCGCTCGCACCCTGCCGTGTTCCGCGATCACCAGCGCGGCGCCGATCAGGAGCAGCACTGGCCCCGTGATTCCCGCAATCCAGGCCCAGCCCTCGAAGCCGTATCCAGCGGCCACGAGCACCGGGAGCGGGACTACTCGACGAAGGTTGGATTCGACTACGTTCACTCGGTCGTCGACGACCATTCCAGGCTTGCCTACTCGAAGGTCCTGCCGGACGAGAAAGGCGCCACCTGTGCGGGTTTCCTGATCCGCGCGATCGACTACTTCGCCGGCAACGGGATCACCAGGATCGAACGGCTGATGACCGACCACGCCTGGGCCTACCGGTGGTCATTGCGTGCGGTCTGCGCCGAGCACGGCATCCGTCAGAAGTTCATCAAACCGCACTGCCCATGGCAGAACGGCAAGGTCGAACGACTGAACCGCACCCTGCAGGCCGAGTGGGCCTACCGGCAGGTGTTCACCAGTAACGCCGAGCTTGCGCCCTGGATCGAGTACTACAACACTCGACGACGTCACAGCGCACTCGCAAGGCCTGCCGACGATCAGCCGGCTGTCACCAACCTGATGGCCGGGTACACCTAGTGCGACTGCGCAAGCTATCGATTTTCAGGAATGACAGCGAGGCGGGCCGGCCGCAGCCTCAACCGACCTCATATCTACTCGTTTTCGGCGCTCTGCTCGATTTCGTCGCGCCATTGCTGGTATGCAGGACTGACCAGCGGCCATAGGTGTCCGGCAGACCGTAGATATCTGACACGGCTCATCGCCTCCTCAAAGAATTTCAGGCGCGTCGCGACCGGACTCGAAATGCTGCAAGCTACGCGGCACCCAGATGAGTAGCGGCGGCGAGCAATTCGGCGTGCGCGCGCAGAGAATTTGCCGACCGGTCTGTGACAAGTCGAGAAAAGACATGTGCCGCGCTCAACCAATGGATGAGCGCGGCACATGAAAGAACACGATCCCCGACATCGGGAATGGCTATACACCTCTAGATTTGGTGTAGCCCGAGTGCGGGAATGAGCACCGAGTTACGGTGCGATCGCGAACGAAAGGTCGCCGGTGGCGGTGGCGAGCGCGTTGGTGGTACGGGTCGCCACCGCGGTGCCGAAGCCCGCGGCCAGGACAACCTGGCCGGACCCGACCGCGACAAGCGCCGTAGCCGCCCCTTCACCACCGAGCGAAACAGTCTCCTTCAGTGAGGGTTTCGTGAGGGCGGTCAAAGACCCGATCCCGGTCGCCTCGGCCGCGAGCGTGGCCGACGGCTTGAAGGTCACGGCTGGGGTGGTGGTTCCGCCGAACGCGGCGTACACGAACACCGGGATGACCGGGACCTGTGTACCGTCGACCCGGCTGACCGGCGACCCCGGCAGTGCCACCACCATCGTCGGTGGCGCCGCGACGGCGGTGAGCACTGTCGGTTGCGTGGGCAGTGCGTCCACGATCACCTGTGCTGGTGCTGGCATGGCAGCCTCCAAATCGAAGAGGTGAATCAGCTCACGGCGAAGGTCGGGGTGATCAGCAGGGTGCCCTGGGCGCCCAGCGTGGTCGGGGCGATCGCGACCTTGTCGATGAACGTGCCGCCGGTGGCGGCGCTCCACAGACCGGCGTGGGTGTAGGTGCCGGCGGGCAGGTTCACGGTGACCTGGCTGCCGGTCATCTGGCCGTTGGCCGGCGCGCCCCAGGTAGTGGCCACACGGACGTAGGCCGGCGCACCACCCGAGGCTTCCGCGAGGCCGGTGGGGCCCGGGTCGCCGGTATGGACCGAAACGTACACAGTGGTCGCCGTATTGGCGTAGGCGGCGCACAGCGCGTTCTTCGTTGACGTGACAGCGATGGCCATGATGTTCTCCTTGAGAATGGTTTCTTTGCAATGAATTTCGCCGAGTCGAGCGGCGAATGAGGTCAGTTGCGGATGACGGAGCCGACGTACCAGGCGTAGGTGGTTGCCGGAGTGGTCGTGTAGGTGACCAACATCGTGTAGCGCGAGTTGGTGGGGATCGGATCGGACGTCGCTGCAGGTACGGTCCAGCTGGCCGCGGTCGGGGTGACGGTGGCGGGCCAGGTACCCAGCGAAGCGCCGCCCGGCGCGGTGAGCACGATGGAGACCGTTGTTCCGGAGGGGAATACGGCCCCATCGGAGGGCTGAATGGTCTGCACGAAGCCGGCGCCGGTGGTGAGTTTGAGTGGTTCGATCTTCGGCTGGTAGCCGAGGTATCCGGGATCGATCGATGATGTCATGCGATTCCTCTGCTGTGTTCGACCTCGTCCATGAGTTCTCTGGACAGGTTCAGTTCCGGGATGCGGCCGTGCTGGGCCGCTTCGATTACGCCGCGCAGTACGGCGAGCGCCTCGCGGAAGAGGCCGGTGACACGGTCCAATTCCTGCATGGACGCCGCTTGCGCGGCCTCTACTCCGTCGAGCCGCAGGGAGACGACCCGCAGTTCTTCGGACACACGGGACAGGGTCGCCAGGGCGATGTCGTTGACCTGTTTGGCGGCGGACACTTCGTGGCGAATATTCTGTGCTGGTTGAGCTTTCCGGACCCGAAGCCAGGAGTAGAAGCTGGTGGCGCCGGAGCCGCCCAGAAAGGTGGCGGCGCTGATCAGCGTTGTTTCGAGAAGAGGCATCAGGTCCCTTCGGGCCTGGGCACGGCCGGCTGGTGATGGCTCTGCGCCATTGTGGACTCCAGGGGCTAGTAGGGTCGCCAACGGGAGAGGGCTCGACCGAGTCGGCCCTGCGAAGGCATCGGGCTTGGGGTGGGCACCGCTAGGCGCGGTTGATCAGTGCCCCGTCGAAATAGGTGTTGGAGCCGATGAGATTGTTGTTGACGCTGGAGCTGTAGCCAGGAGCGACGACTGCCCCCGCGGGCAGGAAGACGACGAACGTGGCCTCGACGCTCCAGGAATCCTGGGTGTCAACGGTCTTGGGCCCGGTGCGCAACTGCTGCCAGGTCGCGCCGGGGCTCGCGACCCACCAGAGGTCGGCCCCGATCTCGGTGGTCAGCGCCTTGGCGTAGGTCAGGCCGACGCTCATCCGGTACCAGCCTGAGACCGGCACCTGAACTTGTCCGGGTCCCAGGGCGGAAACCGTCACTGCCGAGCTATGTCGAACGGTGTCGAAGGTACCTGCCGCGACGGGACGGGACCCGGCTGTCTGGAGCGCGTTCGTGGAACCGATGCGGGCCAGCGCCCAGCCGATACCGGTGACCGGCGGGGATGCGAGGTCACCAGCCGTCAACGCGGCGATGGCGAAGGAGAAGAACCCTATCAGGCCCGACCAGTAGTACCAGCTGTCGAATCCGAAGGATCTGTTTCCCGCCCCGACGGGTGAGCTCATGGCACTGTCGTTGTAGGCCACCACCGGGACCCCGTTGATCAGCACCTGGTAGTTCGCTCCGACCGCGCGCAGGGTGACGGTATCGCCGGTTCGGACAGGAACTTCCGCAGCGACCCATTGGTTGTAGTTCAACCCGGTTGTGCGGGTGCCTCGTCCGAGCCGCACCTCATTGCCCATGATGACGACGTAGACGAAGGTAGCCAAGTCGGGCGCGGCACGAATGTAGAGCGTGGTGCCGCGCTTGATGCCGATAGTGCCTGCTTGATTCGCTCGGCCCATGACCGCCGACACCGATTGATCGTCGGTTCGGAGCACCGTATTCGACAGCGCGACAACATTGCCGGTGCCTGTGTCACCTTGCTGGTTCAGTTGAACCTGACCGCTGACAATGGTCAGGTCTGCGACCTGACCGAATTTATAGGTGGAGTAGCCGGATCCGAGCTGCGTGCGCTCGAAGTCATCAGAGAAGGTGGCACCGCTGGGCTGTTCGACAGGTGGGGGCGGTGTCAGGGCCTCGATTGTGGCTCTGGTGCTGTCGGCGACCGCCTTCCAGTTTCCGTCGATGTCGGTCATGCCCGCGAACGAGCCGATGACACCGGTGACCGGTGGGGATGCGAGGTCACCAGCCGTCAACGCGGCGATGGCGAAGGAGAAGAACCCGAACAGGCCCGACCAGTAGTACCAGCTGTCGAATCCGAAGGATCTGTTTCCCGCCCCGACGGGTGAGCTCATGGCACTGTCGTTGTAGGCCACCACCGGGACCCCGTTGATCAGCACCTGGTAGTTCGCTCCGACCGCGCGCAGGGTGACGGTATCGCCGGTTCGGACAGGAACTTCCGCAGCGACCCATTGGTTGTAGTTCAACCCGGTTGTGCGGGTGCCTCGTCCGAGCCGCACCTCATCGTCCATGATGACGACGTAGACGAAGGTAGCCAAGTCGGGCGCGGCACGAATGTAGAGCGTGGTGCCGCGCTTGATGCCGATAGTGCCTGCTTGATTCGCTCGGCCCATGACCGCCGACACCGATTGATCGTCGGTTCGGAGCACCGTCTTCGACAGCGCGACAACATTGCCGGTTCCTTTGTCACCTTGTTGGTTCAGTTGGACCTGACCGCCGACAATGGTCAGGTCTGCGACCTGACCGAATTTATAGGTGGAGTAGCCGGATCCGAGCTGCGTGCGCTCGAAGTCATCAGAGAAGGTGGCACCGCTGGGCTGTTCGACAGGTGGGGGCGGTGTCAGGGCCTCGATTGTGGCTCTGGTGCTGTCGGCGACCGCCTGCGCACTGGCGACTGTCCAGGTGGCATCGGAAGACCGTGTTTGCGCTGTTGTCGTGGCGGATTGGGATCTTTCGGTGATCGCCTTCCAGTTGCCGCCGATGGCGGCCACGCCCGCGAACGAGCCGATGACACCGGAAACGATCGACGCTCGGGCACCCTCCCAGGTCAGCTTCTGGAGGTTGCCGATGTTGTTCGGGTCCGCCGCGTCGCCGACGTACGCGCCGGCGGGGACCCATTTGTCAGGTGAGGTCACAGTTATGCTCCATCAGTAGCTCAGCAACGCGCCATCGAAGTAGGATGTCGTGCCATTGGTTGCCGTGCCATTGGTTGCCGCGCCTACGAACCCGTTGTCGTCACTGAGGCGGTAGCCCGGCGCCACCACCGATCCCTGCTGGAGAAAGACGGTGAATGAGCTGCCGACACTGTAGGACCTTTCGTTGTCAGCCGTGCTAGCGCCGACCCGCGACAACGACCAGGTTCCGCCGAGCGCCGGCGCGGTCCACAGTCCGACGCACGCTCCGGTGGTAGACGAAGACAGGGCAAATGCGGTCGTGATCGCGTACCAACCCGTCTTCTCGATCTGCACCTCGCCGCGTCCGACACTGAGTAGGGCGACGTTTCTGGCGGGGCCGAGGTTATCGAAGGTGCCATCCGCCACGCGTGCTACACCTTCCGGCTGGGCGACAGCCTCGGGGTTGAGGCGGCACAGCGACCATCCGGTGCCGACGATCGGCGGCGAGGAGAGATCAGCGGCGACGAGCGCGTTGATCGCGAACGAGAAGTATCCGAGCGACCCGGTCCAGTAGTACTGGCAGCCGAGCCCGAAGGACCGGTTGTTCGCTCCGATCGGAGACGTGGGGGGCACGGCGGTATCCTCATCCGTGTAAGCGGTGACGAGAACGCCGTTCACCAGGACACTGTAGGTGCGACCCACGGCTTCAACGGTGACGGTATCGCCGGTACCAACCGCGGTGTCCCCCGACTTCCAAAAGTTGTACACGGTGGTGCTGCCACTGCGCGTGCCCCAGCCGAGATGAACACTGTCGCGATAGACATGGGCGTACACGAAACTCGACAGGTCCGTCGCGGAGCGGACGATGATCCGGGCAGCGGCGCTGTGGTGATCCTGAATCCGGCCGACCACCACGGACACGCGCTGATCATCGGTCCCCGTCACGGTTCTGGACAGGGCGACAACGTCGCCGGTGGTCCTGTCACCGGGGCGATCGAGTTGCACCTGGCCGTCGATGAGCCTCAGATCCGTCACCGGGCCGGTCTTGAATGTGGTGTAGTCCGGACCCAACTGACTGCGGTTGAATGCGTCGGAAAACGCTGTGCCGCCCGTGGCTTGGCCGATCTGAGTGGCAACCAGTCCCTCCAGGGACGCGGCGTTTTCGGTCGTGGTCTTCTGCACGGCCACAGCCGACGCCTGAGCTCGGGCGGCGCCGGACTGCGCGTCGGTGGCAGCGTTCAACGCCAGCTTGGTCGCCGAGTTCAGATTCGAGCCGATCGCCCCCACACCGGCGAACGACGCTGTGACGCTGGACAGGATCTGCGCCCGTGCCGAGTCCCAGGTGACCTTCTGCAGGTTGCGAATCGAGCTGCCGGTATATGCGCCCGGCGGTACCCACCCATCCGGGCTGGTCATCGGGCACCGCCCGTCGAAGGATGTCCCGCCACCGCATCGTCGGAGTCCGAGACTCCGACCGCGTCGGTGAACGACTCCACCAGCTCGGCCGCAGCGTCCGCAGCGGCTTCCAGCACCGGCTCGTTCTTGACGATCCACACGTTGACGGTGCGCAGCACTTCGAGTGCGGTGAGCACTGCAACGCTCGCGCCGACCGCGGAAGCCGGTGCGTACTGCAGCAATGCCACCAAAACGGTGAGCACGCTGATGACGCCGCCGATCAGCGACACCACCGCTTTCGCGTTGCGAGCGACGAAAGCTCCAACGTTCTGAGCCATGAGGAACTCCTAGGGAGACAAGTGCGCCGGAAGGCGCGAGAAGTGAATTGGGGGCGGGCCGGATCCGCGACAACAGCGATCCTCGACACCGTCGGTCCGGGGATCACTCGGCAGAACCGACTTTCGCGGTGTTCAGGTCGAGATCACGCGGGTCCACCAAGTGCTTGAGTTCACCGGATTCCCTGAGCTGCTCTACCAGGTGAGCCCTTTCGTCCGGCGTCAGCTCGGTGACATCCGGTACCGAACTCTCCGGCGGACACGGCGCGCCCTTCTCGGCCCATTGGCCGGCGCCGTTGAGCCAATGCGAGAGACCGCGCGCGGGCGGGTGGTACTCCTTGGTCTGCTCGCCGGCGTAGTGGCGAAATCCGAGGTCCCACAGATGTTTCGACCACTGTCGAAGCACGTCGGGGTGCACGAGAAGTGGTGAGTTCTGGGGGCCGGGCAGGCCGACCAGCGCCCACACGAAGGCCTCGCTGGGATCGTCGGGGTTGCACTGCTCGAGGGAAGGGATGGACATGTTCTCTCCGGAGGGTTTCGATAGGGATTCGGCGGGCAGAACTACATCTGGACGGCGAGTGCGTGGATGTCGTCGACGATGTCGGCGACCACGCGCATGGACTTGGCGAAGGGCATGTCGTGGTCACGTTCCGAGCCGACGGTGACCTGCCACGCCGGGCTCGCGGTCCGCGACCAAGCCAGTTCGAGTTCGGTGACCTGGTCGACGTACACCGAGCCTTCGGGCATTCCCTTCACGGTGGAACCGACACGATCGCCGAGGAAGAAATGCCCCTGCCCCTGGTCGCCGATCAGATACGGCTCGCCGTTGGCGACGATGAACTTGTGGGTGAAGTGCTGGCGGGTCTTCCACATACCCTCACCCAGGGTCAGCAACGAGCCGAGGGTGTAGGCCCGGTCGGCGCTGTTCTCGAAGTGCTCCCAGTAGTGCGACCAGCCCGCGTCCCGGACACGCTGTCCCGATTTGTGTTTCTGCCAGGCCAACAGCGTGTCCGACAACAGCGACGTCGCGATCGTGTTCGCCACCGCCGTGGAGGCGTTCACCACACCACCGGCGATGGAGCCGCCGAACGGAATCTCACCGAGGGCGCCGGCGACCAGCATGCCGACCACCTGGATCGCCGAGGAGATCGCCTCGTTCACACCGGGCATCGAGTGACCGCCGGTGAGAACCTGCACCGCCGACGAGGGGTTGACGATGAACTGTGAGGTCTGAATGCCCGTGTTGTCGTTCTGCCGGTAGACCACCCACGGATTCGACGGGAGCGTGCCCATCCAGCCCGGATTCTTGTACAGCTCAGGCACATTCTGATCCGGCAGCACACTCGGGCTGTAGTCGAGCATGGTGTTGTCGTACACCTGCTTGGTGCGCTCGAGCCCATCCCACATGTCGCCGCCGGTGCTCGTACCGGTCCAGAAGCCGGACTTGTCGACGATGTCGACAACCAGGCAGCCGTGCCGGACCTGCGCGCCCGGCCACGGTGGCGGATCACCCTGCAACCAGCGCCGCGTGACGATCGCCAGCTGAGCCGTTTCCAGGGTGCCCGCCGAGGCTTCGTGGAAGTTCTGGAAGCGAGACCCGAAGATCGTCCACATCGACGTATCAGATCGGAACTCGCCAGGTTTCACCACGACACCCCACGTGGACTGATCCAGGCTGCCCCACTGACTGGGATCCATCGGATCGTCGGGCAACGTCCACAGCCCGCCCTGCAGGCGGAGCAGGTTCAGATGCAACGCGGTCTTGAGCACCCAGACGCTGGGCCCCGCGAGCAGGAACTGACGCGGGAACTGAACCTGTTCCGGCAGAAACGGATTCGACCAGCAGTAGATGTGCTTGAGATCCTGGTACGAGTGCATGAACAGTAGCTCGACGGTGGTGACACCGTGGCCGTCGGTCTTGATGACAGCCTTCTCCAGCCGCCCGTCCCAGCGCGCGCCATCCTTGTCGACCGTGATGTGCACGTTCTTCTTGGTGCGGCTATTGATGTCGACCGCCCACTTCGCCAAGTAGTAGTCGTAGGGAAGCACCAGCAGACCGGTGCCGGCCTGGTTCAGAATCCAGCGGAAATCAGCGCTGATCTCCGCGCCGCACACTCCGCGCAGGTTCCAGTCACCATCCCACAGCCGAATCAGAGGCCGCGAGAACCGCTGCTGCTTGCGAACCGTCTTGGCCGATTGGGCATCCGCGTAGATCGCGGGGAGGTCCAGCACGGAAGTCACTGCAGCCCCCACGGGCGCGACCAGTTACGCGGCTGTACCACCAGCACCGACGCGCCGGTCGGCGCACCGCTCACGGAGACCGGGACCGCGGTCGCCGGTGTGTACGGGGGCACCGGATAGAGGAAGCTGACGCCGTTCATCTGCGCCCAGACCTGGGAGCCGTCCTTGGCGACGATCATCTCTTCCATCGGGTCGGTATCGACCGTCAGATCCTTGCCCGCGGCAGTCAGCGGCAAGGTGATCACCCGCGCGCTGTCGCGATCGACCGCACCCCACGAGAAGTCCGGCAGTGTCCACTTGCCCGGCGCCGAACACACCCACTTGAGCCACATCGGCTGATCGGTCGGGTTGGCGATGGTGATCGTGCCGGACTGGCTCTTGCCCGCGCCGGTGGTGTCGGTCGTGGAGGTCCAGGACCCGGTCACATCGGACTCGACCCACCACGGATTGCCCGCTGTACAGGTCATGACGACCTTGCCGATCGACTTCAGATGCGGATCCTTGTCCGGCTTGAAGTCCGGCTGCTCCGACATCCGCAGCTTCAGCGTTCGCGTGCCGAAATCGGTCGTGATCGTCAACGTCGCGTCGCGGTCGTAGGCCCAGGCCTTGCGCCACGCGGAGTCCACCGCCTCCCACGAACTACCCGCGGCCTGAGAGACATTGACCGCGAATACGACATCGCGCTTGTTCGTCCGGTAACCACCGAACGAGGAGCCGGCCTGAAACGCCGACTGATTCCAGATCGTCGTCACCGGCGCGTCATACAACCCGGTCGGCGACGTAGCCAGCTCTACACCCTCACGACCACTCCCCTGACCGGCGATGGTCCATCGTGAACCATCGACTCCGGTCACCGTGATCATCGCAGCATTGGACGCCACAAATTCACCTCATTTCTTGTTTCTGCCGCGCCGAGCAGGAGGAAAACCTCAACTGCCGCACGCACTTTCGATTTCCATCGATGTCTCATCGACCCGACATCGAGATAGGTAGGCAACCGACCAACCAAGGGCCAGCTCCGAATAATGAAGCCCGGCCGACTAGCCGTGCATCAGCTCCCACTGCTGGGAAAGAACTTTCAACCTGGCAACGACGTCTTCCGAGCTCGACATCGAGATGTTAACCGTGGCAGGCTGCCCCGACTGGCCCCGCTGGCCATCGCTGGGACCACTGCCCTGGGTTCGTTCGGAACTCTGTGCCAGCATCTTCTGCAAGAAGAAGGGATCAGCATTCAAGGCCTGCAGAAACGGGCGATTCACCGAAGTCGACCGGGCATTCATGACGAACTCGCCGTCGGACAGGTAGGCCGGAATCTTGTCGCCGATAGACGAACCCGGGCCTTTGACGTCTCCGCCGCTCGCGAATCTACCGGTCATCATTGCGCCGATCCGTCCCAGTGCCCCCGCCGCCGACGAAATCCAGTCCTGGATACCGGAGCCACTGTTGTTCAGATTCGCACTGACGAAGTTGGCACTGTTCGACTGATACGGCACATCGCCTTTCCCGGGATCCTCGTCCACCAGCGTGTACCGAAGTGAAACAGGGTCGGTGACCGGGTTGTAGGCATCAATCGCAGAAACACCCATGTCGTTGATGAAGCGCTCGAAATCATCGGGGGACATAGTATTGCAGCCAGCGCTGGCGACATCGCCCTCGCGCCCACCATGCCAGAACATCGTATCGCCGCCGATACCTCGATAATTCTCGCTGAAAGAACCGTCGTGATTGACATCGTATTCGGCCTGCGCTTCCGTCCCAGCCGGCATGCCGAAAATATTGCCATTACCTACGGTGCCAATCTTTTGATTGTCGAACCGATGCTCCAAATAGTATGAGCCAACTGGAAGGCGGCCCAATTCCATCACACCGTCGCCATTTACGTCCCGAGTGGCGTCTTCAACGTTGAGGTACTTGCCGATAGGATCGGCATTGGCACGGTATCGGCTGACATGCTTCCGACCGTCGTCATCGATCCACAGAAGTGCCGCCGTGTCGTCGTATACACCTTTATCGTCGTTGGCGTGGACATTCGTCTCGTGACGGATCGTCACGAGATTCTTCTTCCCGACGCTGGACTCGAAGACTCCGTAGTTCCGCTTGATCATTGCCTTGTAGTAGTCGTACTCGGCATCGATTGCCAACTGTGCCGATCCGAGCGGGCCCGGCGCTAGCCAGTCACCTTTGACTGGCCGTACCGCGGATGACCGTCTGATGTAGTCGGTCAGCAGTTGCCGGGCACCACTGTCGGGTGCACCGCTTTCTCCGCTGGGCATGAATTGTTTCCTTTCGATATAGATAGCTTGTGCCCACCGACATACCCGGATCAGCCTCGGCGCACGATCGATCACAAGCTCGAGAATCTATTCGAAAGGTATCGCGGAATACCGCTCGAAGGTCACTATTGGTAGTAGTACCAAGAATTTCCGAGCTCGTGATACTGCGCAAATTCCCCATCGATCGGTTTACGGTGGGGTAGATAGCGGAATCCGCTGCGGGATACCGGATAGCCCCGCTGGAGAACGAACTTGCATCCGCCGTCGGTCTCCCGCTCGACATGGTCGAAGGTGTACACGCCGATCTTTTGCGTTGTGAACTCACCACTGGACGCACCGGCTGTCGGTGCGTCGCATTCGGCGGCGGCCCGGTCCATCGCGCTGCGCGAGATCATCCAGCCGATTCGGCCCGGGATCTGGAAATGGTTCAGGGCCACGGTGAGTGCGATGAATATCGGCACCAGAAGTCCCAGACGCCGCCAGCCCGTGTACTTCACGTAGCCGAGGACTGCGAGCACCAACCACACCACCAGCGGTATCGCCAAGGCGATGCCGAGCCAGATCACGGCGTCGACATCGTCGAACGCCGTCAAGTCGGCCCACATGGCCCACAGGCAGGACGCGAGGGTCGCCGCGGCAGTCACACCCATCGCCACCGTCCAAGCCGACGGGACAGGTCTTTTCGAAACAAGATTCGTGCTCACACGCCCAAGCTACCGGACTATATGGTCTGTTTCGATTCGGTTCAGCCGAGATCGATTCTGCTAGGTGTCAGCTTACGAACACGGAGACAAACAGACCTGCGGAGACCGCTTGGCCAGTCCCGTTCTGGCGCAACTGGACGTCGATGACGTCGCCGGCACGCAGTACCGGCTCCGATGTCAACGGCACGGTGACCGGGATTTCCGGCGAGAGGGAAAGACCCGCGGCCACCTCGAGGCTAGCAAAGGTTTGCTGCACAACCCCATTGCGTAGTTGCCGCACGATGATGGTCACGTTGTTGGTCGCCGCACCCGTGACGGTGAGATACCCCGGCGGGGCGACGAGCTGGACATCGGTGACAGTGTCGCCGCTGTAGAAGGCCGGGGAATAGACCCCGGCCAGGGTTGTGGTGTCGGCCGCGCCGGCAGCTTGGGCCGGCAGCGTTGCGGAATAGATCATTCGTCCTCCCAGGTGGATCCGGTGAACTGGTCGATGAGGCCTTGCATCGACTCGTCTCGTTGTGCGTCGCGAACGATGTCCACCGCGGTGACCGGTCGGGGCATCGGCGTCATCCGGGGCGGATCGCCACCGGCGGCGGCGATCACCGCGGCCTGCACGCCCTGGAGTGCGTCGATGATCGACAGCAGCAGATAGCTGTCGATGGTGTATCCCTCCGGCGTCGGGCCGGCGGGATCGGCCTTCTCTTCGTACAGGTCGAGTTCGGCCTCGGCTTGTTCGGCGACGAGCATCTGCTCGGCCAGCTCGCGATCCATCGCTAGCGCCGAGCGATATTGTGAACCGTGCGGCAGTCTGTCCTTGAGGGACCAGATCGTGCGCCAATCACGGTTGCGAATGGTGTGGGGCCCGAAGCATTCCCGGATGTCGATGCCGCGCTCGAGCAAGTCGTAGTCGAGCGCGGCACCGAAACGTTCCCAGAACTCTACGAGCCCTGCGATCCCCCCGGCAGCTCCGAGGAGCCCTGGCCGAAGAGGTGGGCGTAAAGGTCCTTCTGGAAGGCGAACCACTCGTCGAGCGGCCGATCGGCGAACAGTTCTTCGACGGCTTCGTACTGGTCGCCCAGCACGATGGCCATCTGCTCGTCATCGCCGGCGGTCCGGCGCAAGGCCAGGACCTGGCTGCGGGTGACCGGTGCGATCGCGATGTCGTCGGTCAGGCGGTAGGGCGCGCGTCGGCGCGGGGCGAGCTCTTGCTGCAGCTCGTAGAAACGACCGCCGACCTCGGCCTGGTCGGCCGCTTCGGATGTGGATGCCATGATGCTGTTTTCTCCGGGTTGTGTGGTGTTACTGGGACTTCGAGGCGCGGCTGCGGGAAGGCTTGTCGACGGCTTCGACCTCGGCCTTCTCGGCGTGGCCGAGCTTGAAGACCGCGGTGACGTATTCGGTCGCATTGGCAACGAGGTAGTCGTCGACGCCGTCGGTCATGGTGACGGGGTACTCGGTGGGGATGGCGGACACGGTGGACCCGCTTTCTTCTCCGGCAAGAATGGATAAGGAATGTGTGGGGCGCGCCATGACCGGAGACACATGACACGCCCCACGCCCAAGTCCGTGGACCTGGGAGATCGAGAGACCGTCAGGAGACGGTCGGGGGTGCTTTACGCAGCGTTCGGGATGTTGGTCTGGGCCAGGATCTTCTTCCAGCCCGACCCGCCGAAGCCATGGGCGATGGCGTAGCCGGCGGTGTCGTCCTTGAAGGCGACCATGGTCAGCTTCTGGGCGAGAACCTCGGTGGGGTTCCACTGCTCGCCGCCGTACTTGCTGACCGCGACCTTCGGCAGCACCTTGTAGACGTAGATCGGGTTGGCGTCGTTGCCGTCCTTGCCGATGATGATCGCCGAGTAGTAGGTGATTTCTTCCGAGGTCGGCTGGGCGAAGAACACTTCACCGGAGGCGGCATTGGCCTTGATCGCCGACAGCGCGGTGCCAGTGGCCAGGTTCAGCGTCAACGCGGTCGTCTGCTGCGGCTGGAACTCGATGGTGGTGATATCGCTGGTGACGTCGTTGCGCACCGGCTGCAGTTCACCGTAGGACTCGATCGGCGCGGCAGTGATGCCACGAGCGAAGGCCACACCGGTCTTCTTGTCGATCAGGCCGACAGGCTGGTAGGCCGGCGGCAGCGTCTGCAGGGCGCCGGAGGCGTCGGTCAGCGCGGACGGCGCCGCCGTGTAGTGCGGTGCGATGAAAACGGCCGCGTCGAGCGGCTTGAGCAGCAGCGACCGCTGCGCGTTCTTCAGCGCGGTGAGGTTGGTGGCAGGCATGTGTCTCCATTCGAGCGCCCGCGGATGCGGGCATGGTTAACAGGAATCGGCACCGAGTGGCGCCGGTGAAAGCCCCGTCAAGGACGGGATTCACCCACCGCCTACTGGCGGCGAGCTTCGATCGAGAACGCGACCTCGACCATCTGGTTGAGCGGGTCCAGGTCGGGCACCTCGGTGAGACCGCGGCTGCGACGCAGGATCGGCGGATGGAACTTCGGTTCCTCCGCCGCGATCTCCTCGGTGTAGTCGACGAGCACACCGTTGACCCGATTGGCCGGGGCATCGAGCATCGCCGTTCGGATCTGCACCGAAAGCTGCTGCGCCTGAGCGCGAGTGGCACCGAAAGCCACCACGCTGACTTTCGCCTTGTAGGTGATCGCATTGATGTCGAGCGTTCCCCCGGTGGTCCGCACCCAGATCAAGGGCAGGGTGGACTGCAGGTCCGCCGAGGTGGCGGGCAAGGTGGTGACGGTGGTCGCGGTCGGGGTGAACAGGTCGACCATGAACTGCTCGAAGTCGGGGAACTCCCCCGGTGCGGGATAGGTCGGCATCACGCTGCTTCCGGTGCCGGGCCGACTGTCACCTCGGCGCCGAGCGCGCCCTCGGGGGCACCCTCGGACGTCTCCGGCGGCGGAATGGCCGCGGCTGCTGTCATCGCGACGCCCTGGGCGAGGTTGAACAGCACATTGACATCGGCCTTCAACGTCGCGAGTCGCGCGACCACGGCCTGCACGTCGGTCTGGATGCGTTCGGCGAGACCACTGGGATCATCGGAACTGGGCACGAGATTCTCCAAATGTTGGGTTCACGGGTGATCCGTGGAAGCGAATGGTTCGGATTCGGTCCGGAGGCATCGACTGCGCTCTTGGACCCAGCGGGGGTTCCACGAACCCCGTTCTGGTACTGCGTGTTAAATACCGAGAAGCGGAAGCAACAGCGGAAGGATCACGCTGACAATTCTGAGGACATCGACGACGGTACCGAGCATTTCTCATCACCCCCTTTCACTCTTGCGAGCGGGAGCGCTTCAGCGCACGTGGCTCAGATAGGTTGCGAGTCGGTCGCGCAACGGGTCGTTGGTGAAAGCCGCGCCGTGGGGGGCGGTCTTGATCACGTTGATGGTGGTACTCCGGTCGATCTCCGGGCTCATACGCCCTTCGAGGGTGCGCCATCGGGGCTGTACCAGCTTCGGGGCGTTCTGGCGGCGGCCCTGCGATGCGGAGGACAGGGTCTGCACCACGGTGCTGACCGTGCTCGTCAACGCTGTGGCCGCCCCCGTGGCAGCGGCTCCGGCCGGACCGGTGACGGCGCCGATCATAGACGTGATGGCAGCTTCGCCACCTGCAGAGACGATTTCGTCTCGGGTGCCCCTGTAGATGTTGTACCAGTTGTGCCACTGCAGGAAAGGGAAGAGCGAGCCGACCGGAGCCGTGGAGAGGAAGCCGCCGGCGTCGGTGGGACCGTGTTCATCCTCCACTTCGCCACCGGAAGCGTAGGCCTTCGCATTGACCATTGCCTTGGTCGGGCCCTTCAGCGCACTGCTGGCGATCGACGCCCACTGCAGGAAGGGAAGCAGGCGGCTGGGTCGTGAGACCGACAGTGCGCCATCGTCATAGCCGGTCCGGCGGCCTTCCCATTCGCCGTCGGCGAAACGCACGAACTGTGCGTCATCTCGTATATCTTCGAAAGACATTGTCGACCATCCATTTGGTTCTAGGCGGTGACCGCGGGTCGGTGCGCATTGAGCAGCGCGGCGAGCCGGTCGCAGTAACCGTCGGTTCGGTAGTTCACGTTGTGGGCGCCGCCGCGGCCTTTCCAGACTGCGGAAATCCCTGTGCGGGAATCCATTCGATGAGGTGGAGGAGTCCCGCCCCCGGAGCCGAGGGGAATGCTCCGGGGGCGGGACTGTGACGCCCCTGCGCTGCGACGACATCTGCGACCGCGGATCACCCGCGGGAGACGGGCGCGCTAGGGGCGGGGCATGCGGAACGCTCTCAACCCGCTTTTCAACCAGATAGTTGTTCGGGGGCGAGCCGCATGGGCTGGGAGTGACGAGCTGTCGGCACCGTCACGTTTGTTGCACTCGAGAGGCGAGAAACATTGGAAGGACTTCCGATTCGATTCTTGCCTGTGGCTCAAGCCTACAACAGGGTGTGTGACAACTGGCCGGAAAACGACCAACAGTGCAGGTAAACAGTGGTTTGGACTACCGCCGTGTCTCCGAAGACTCCATTTCTTGGATCGCCGCCGAGATCCGCCATGCACACCTCTCCGATTGCGCGGCAATCGATTCCGTCGCAGGCATGCTCGGGTGAGATAGTGCTCAGACGCTCCACGACTGGATCCGAAAGGCGCAGGTCGATTTGAGTTAACGCGCCGGCGCGACCTCCGACGCCGTCTACGGCGCACGGGAGGTGTGGGTGCAGTGCCGTCGCGAGGTCATCGAGGTGGCCCGCTGCACCGTCGAGCGGTCGATGGATGAACTCGGCCTCCAGGCCGCGCGACACGGAAAGAAGCCGCTGGTCCTCGGCGCCATCGAACACGCGATATGGGCCCGTAGGTGTGAGGGAACCACCGACCTGGCGGCGCTGATCCGCCACAATGACCGCGGATCCCAGGGCGAATGCAAACGGTGGTCGCAGTGCCTCGATCACGGAAATTCGCGATTGGACGTGGTGGGAAGTGGATGCCGGAAGCACCTTTGGGCGCGTGGCGGCAGTGGGCTGCGGATCGGGCATTGTGACCGCCGGTGGGACACTCGGGACGAGCTTCGCCACTTGGATCGAACGGACCTCCAATCGGCGACGTCGCCAACGGGGGCTCAGGCGACTTACCCCGGTCGAACATGAGGCCCTCAATCAGGCTTCACTCGCGGCATGAAACTACACACCCCGCGGGTCGACCGAGCTCAGGGCAGTCCTCATCGGCCTTGCGCGGCGACGAGGCCCACGAGGATGAGGACCTCGCTACTCCCTCCACTCGCCCGAATCACCGGGTAACCAGCCACCGTTCGATGTCAGTGGTCCAATACGCGGGAGAAGCGCGCAAACCCGTTCCCGCACCACGATCTCGCCGACCGCGAGCCCGCACCGCGATCTCGCCGACCGCGACTACTAGTCCTCGTACTCCGACTCGGGCTCATCGACCCATGCCTGATACCCCGGACTCGTCAGATGCAGGCGGATCGCGCTGACACTCAGGTTCAGTGAAATGACCGCTTTCGGCAGGTCCCACCTGATGAATGCCTGTGGTCCGGGTTCGGCGCTCGGGGCTGTCCCCAGGAGTGCGGTAAGTGCCACATCGAGGTTCGTGAATCCGTCGTCCAGCAACGGGCGCACCACTGTCATGGGCGTGGCGTCATCGGCCACATCCGTGACCAAGATCGAGATGTAGCGCATCGAACGGTTCCGCCTGTGCACGTCCGCCTCCGGCCGGCCGACATGAAAGTTCGTCCGTATCGAGGCGCCATACTGCCTGAGTTCGACGAGCTCCCATCCAGCTTGTGCGCAGAAGGGTTCCAGGTCATCGATGGTCCAGGTCCAGTCGAATTCTGTGGCGAGGCGGGCGATGCGTGTCGCGCCTTCGGTATCGACGTGCATGTGTGGATGCTACTTCCTTCTTGATCGTTGATGTCGGCCCAATCGCTGGGGCGGCGAGGTGAGGCTGGCGGGTTGTCGGTCATCGGATGTGAGCGCCGTAGGTCAGCACCTTGCCAGCCTCGCGTGGGTCCACGTCGGTGACAGGTGGTTGCGGCATGCTGATGTTGACGACCATCGACTGGTCGACCTTCTCGTCGGTGTTCGCAAGCCATGCGAGGCCGGTGAGGGGCGCGAGGGCGGGCAACGCCAGCGCAGTCCAGGTGTTCAGATTGTTCAGGCCCGACGACCTCAGGTCGGTGATCCATTGTGGTGGCGCGATCGGCGGCGCACCCACGCCTGCTGCTGGCGTTGGCGTGAGGGCGGACTCGGGCTGTGTGAGGTGGAACGACTTCGCGGTGCCCGGATCGAACTCGTAGGCGGTGATCTTGTTGGTTCCGGGTTCGGTATGCACCAACACATAGTCAAAGTCCTCGCCGTCCAGGAGCCTCTGCGCCAACTGCGGATCGTAGTCACGCAGAGCCTGCAGCGCTTCGGAGTCCTTCCGCAAGAATTCATCCTGTGCGTAGGGAAAGGTCCCTTGCTCGACTCTGATCTCCCCGCCGACACCGGTCTCGTTCACATCACCCCGAGAACTCAGACTGTTGGGCTTGGCCCCGCCTTTATACTCCAACAGGACGACTCTTTTGTTTCCTGCGGCGTCGGTGAATACCCCGACCCGGTCCGCAGTGTACTTACCGGATCCCCTGTGGATGATTTCAATTCCGGCTTGCGCGGCAAAGTAGTCGCCGCCGATCTCACCCCGACGCTCGGACAAATCCGTGACCGCGCCTCTACGGGTGCTCAGATCGCTCGCGAGAATCTCAAGCCTGTCGACGTCACCCGTTCCGTACTGGTGCTGGTTGCGTAGCCTATTGAGCGTCTCCCTGAGTTTCTTTTTCGAAAGGTCGTCGATGGTAAGTTCGCGGAAGGTGCCATCTCTGTTCTTGATCCTCATGGGGTGATTTCCCATAAAGCCCTCCAGCTCGAGCTCGGCTTGGTCGCGCGCAGCTTTGCCGTGGTTTTGCAGTACGTTTATTTCGTCGAGCATGCGTTGTTCGTACCCGGGCAAGCCGGTTCTGATGACTGCGATAGGATCCTCGACGAGCTTGCCGAACATGATGGTGTCGGAAGGGCCTTTTGCCCAACTTGGCATGTCTACCGTTTTCGGAAGCGACTGCCCGGGAACTCTCCTGTACCACTGGCCGGTTTTTGGGCTTGCGTAGACACCAACTGGCCAGTACCCAATAGGTGTTTCATCGGTTTTTCCAGTCCAAGGAATAAGCGTTTCCACGCTATTGCTACGAACATTTACGTGTTCGCCGGGGCTGCGGCGCGGAATGATGTCGCCGGGACGACCCGGTTTCGGCCCTCCCATATAGACGATCGGGTCCTCGAGCATGCCGATGGGGAGACCCGATTCGTCAAATCGGGCTAAAGGACTGCTGAGGAGGCCGGGACCACGGACCGGTGGGATAGTGCGTGGTGCGACCGCCACCGGGGCCTCGATGCCATGGGTGTACGAGGGCAACTCCTCGGGTTTCGGGTAGTCCACGATGCCGGGGCGAGAACCCACCAATGGGCCGTCGGCGAGGAAGGGCGTGGGGACGTCCGGGAACGCCTGTGCAGCACCGGGCAACGATTGGATGGGGAACGGGGAAACCCCGAAGGCCTTCTGTGCGGCAACCTCGGCTTCCGCGAGTCTCAACGCCTCGGGTGCGACCTCGAGTCCTTCGTCGACCCACTTCGCGACGCGAGCGCCTACCTTGCCGGCTAACGTACTGACTCCCTTGCCGATCGGGCCCTCGGCCAAGGTCAAAGCTGTATTCACGCCGCCCCAGAGAGCTTGTCCCACATTGCCGTCCACGATGCCCTCGGTGAGGTCGTTGAGGCCGATGAAGTCACCGATCACGTCGTCTAGGTTGTGGTGATCCAGATCGAGTCCCGGCTCATCCGGGATGTCGTAGGGGATCCCCGGATTGTTCGGGTCGGCCGCATACAACCTGGGTTTGTTCTCGAGCTGTTTGACCTGTGCGGGAGAGAGGAGTTCGATGTGGGCGTGGTCGAGTCGATCGCGGGCGGCAAGGGACCGTTGAAAGATCACATTCTGTGCCTGCGCCGGGCTCAAGCCCTGAGCCCGTAGATCCTTGATTCTCGGGTCGTCGGGCGGCAGGTAGTGGATCTGCGCCGCGATCTGGTCGTCGTCCTGTTCCTTCTTGGTATAGGCGTTCTTCTCGAGCCGTTGCTGGGCTTCACGACGCAGCTGAGTGCTGCGATCATCCAGATTGCCCGTTGTCGAAGCCACACTCAGGTCGTTCGCCAGCTGCACCGCGCTGTAATCGAGCCCGGGCACTACGATGCTGCCGTCAGTGAAGGCCGGCAGCGCGGATTGATCCCAGTGCGCGTTCAATCGTGCGGTCGCGGCCTGCCGGGCGGCCGCTTCCGCCGCCGCACCGGCCTCGGTGTACGGGCCGTACCCACGACGACCATTGAGCAAGGCCAGATCTCGGTCGCGGTCGGCGGGCGTGTACGCCGCATCCGTGGCGAACAGCCCCGCCATCTGCTCGGGTGAGATGGCCACCCCTGGAGTGGACACCACGGTTGGGCTCCCTGCGGGCAGGGTGGCCGTGGTCGTCTCTCCGATCAGCTTGTTCCCCAGCGGGACCAGATCTGTCCGCATGGTGGTGCCGCTGGGCAAGGTCACCGACTGGCCTGTGGGTGTCTCGTCCTGCATCCACGCCATCAAGTCCTCCGTACCACCGGCCGGCGGCGGTTGCTGCGGTTGGCTCGCCTGTCCCTGCACCAACATCAGATCCGCCAAGGCCTGCTGATCAGCGGTGGGCGGCGCCGGTGTGGCGGGCAAAGTCGGCCGATTCACCAGCGGGGAGACGGGACCGATGAAGCCAGGCTCGACGGGCTTGGACGCGGTCGGGGGTCGAACTGGACGGCTGGGTGCCATGGGAGTACCTCGGTGTTTCATGAAAGAGGCCGCTCCCCGAGGTGGGGAGCGGCCGAAAGAAGGGGGCGGAAGAGGAAGGCGCGGTACCCGACCGAAGGGTATCTACCGGTGCGGAGGCGATGAGGTATCGGTCATGTGGACCGCGGTGTGCTCAATGGTGAAATAGGTTGGCAGCCAGGCACGTTTCATCCAAACACGCCAGGGCCGACAACGACCGGTGGATGAGAGAAGGACCAAGCAGCCTGCGTCGGAAACGATTCTTGGGCAAAGCGACTGGTGACCAGTTGAGGTGTTCTCGAATCTCGATCGGCCACTACGGACCACCTCACACCGAGAGAATCAGCCCATCGCGTGTGTTGTGACAGCCCTATGAAAACGACCACAGCGCAAGCAGAGCACTGTTTCGGCAAACAGGCTGCGGGCAGGCCGTGTGGCCGGTCCGTGCCCAGCGGGATTGCCTCGAGTTTGGCCAGTTCCGACTGGTGAGGATGCGTCCTCGCCCAACCGAGTTCGAGGCCCTCCACCACGGCAATAACCGAACTCAGCCTGCGGCTGAATTCTCAAACCAGTAGGTCTCCGAACTACCAGGCGACAGCGATCATGCGGCGGAGCTTCTAGCGGGATTGATCCGGCACCAAATTTAATTATTACGGAGGCGGATTCGAGAGAGTAGTAGTCCCGCCCTGGGGTATGAGCCGACCCGAGGGCGGGACCTGGGCACCCCGGGTGGCAGCGTTGCGACCGTGGACTTGCACGGGGGACGGGCGCAACGGGGCAGGCCTGAGCAGACACCAGGCCCGACTGCTGTTCAGAGAGCCGTGGACGGTTCGAGCGGGGCGAGGCACAAGGGTGGCCAGTGGGGGTTAGAGGGCGGGCGGAACGAAGCGGCTTTCGAGCTCCTCCAACCGTCCGATGACGTCAGCGAGGGCGTCGACCAGGGTACGGCCGCCGAGCTGCGGCCAGCCTGCGTACTGCCCCAGGTCGCGTTGCCCGAGTCCGCACAGCTGTTCGCGGATATCCTTGACATCGCTGCTGATCGGGCCGCAGAACTTGGTGATGAAGTCCTGGAGCTGGGTGACTTCTGAGGCGCTCATCGGCGCGTCCTTTCTCTCAAGGAAGGCCGCTACGTCGCGGCGGAATTCGTTCATGTCGATGCCGGCAGGGTCGATCTTTCCCTCCCGGCTGTACTCCCGGTGGGCCACGCAGTCATCGGCGGTGCGTCCGATGCGCCCCAGAATGGCGGCGCAGCCGCGTTTGTAAGCGTCGAGCTGAGCTGGGGTCCAGTCGGTTCCGTCGCCGCGGGAGACGGCTTCGATGCCGATCACGTGGTAGTTGGCGTTGTCGGTGGGCCAGCCAGGCCAGGAGCCGCGGCCGGCGTGCCAGCAGACGCCCGCGGCAATGACACGGAAGGTGCCGTCACGTTCCAGAACCAGCTGGGCGAGGGGGCCGTCCAGGTCGGGGCGGCCATACTGGACGATGCGCCAGTCCTCGGAGCCGCCGCCGGCGGTGTGGTGGCACAGCACGCCGCGCAGGTCGCGGAAGTCGCCGTGGCCCCGGTCGCGCCAGCCTTCGTGCTCGATCACCCGCAGGCCGGCCGCGCGCAGCACGTCGGCCAGCCAGATCGGGTCTCCGGTCCAAGACATCGGATGTTTCCTTTGCTGTATGTATTCGTCTGCTGGGACATTCGGTGGTCCTGCAAGCACTGAAAGTGCGGAGGGGAGGTAACTCCGTGGGCCGGCCAGGAATGTGGCGCCGACTAGACGGAGGAGCCCAGGTACGCGAATGATGTTGTCAGACACTGACACAAAAGCGCGCATGACGACAACGCACTGGAAATATGTTGCTATACAACAGATCTGCATCCACACCATCCGACGGCCCGAGCCTATCAGTGGGTCCGTGACGAATCCGGGAAAAGTGGCCAACACCCCAGGTAAATAACCATTTTGAATCGTCCCCGGTGAGTTTGGAGAACTACGAACTCGAGAACTCATCGACGGACCGATTTCGATGACCCCGGCTGCGGAAGGCCTCGTACCCCACTGGCGGCAGGTCGCCGCAGTGCTCGCACAGCCTGCAGTGGTTGAACCAGTCGATCCATTCGAGGGTGACGACTTCGACCTGGTCAACGGTCCGCCACGGTCAGCCCCGAGCATTGATCAGATCGGTCTTGTCGAGGCCGTTGATCGATTCGGCGAGCGCGTTGTCGTACGAGTTGCCGGTAGCGCCGATCGAGGCATCGGTACCGGCAACTACGAGGCATACGGTGAAGGCCGGAGAATCCCCTGAGATGGCGGGGATCGGGTAGGGCATCACCGGCCCCGGTGATGGGTGTGTCGTTCCCTCAGCGAGCGTGGGCCATCGCGTAGTGGTTAACGCTTTACCTGCCAAAGTGACTCAATTCGATGCGCTACGCTCTCCCCAGATGAAGTCTCCGGACTCACCGGGGCGGTTCATTCCAGCGTGCGGGAACCGCCGTCACACCGCCCCGATCGCAGGTGACGGATGCCCGGCCGGATCCGTCAACCTGCGACCGACTGCAGGCGGCTCGGCCCGTGCCTGCGCCGCACGGATGAACGGTAAACTCGCAACTATGACATACGAGTTGGACCCGCAGACCCCTGACGAGTTCGATGGTGACATCACCTCGACCTTGGATTCGGGACTGGCAGGTACGGCCGGCTACGACGGGCGATCGAACGGAGTCCCCCCGAGGGTCGGTGATTTGTCCGACCTGAACGAGAATGACAAGCGCCTGTACGACGAGTTCCTGGCGACTCTGAGGTAGCGGCAGCAACATACGCGCTAATCCAGCAACCCATGAGGTCTCCATCGATCCAATTTCGAACGAGGTATCAGCAGGAATGGCCAGCCGTAGGGCCAGCAAACGGTACGACGCGCCCGTCCAGGCGGCGAAACTTGACGTCACAATCGGCCATGTCGGCTTCGCAGCACCGATCGTCATCTGGCAACCCAAGTTCCGGGCGATCCTGGTCACCGCGGACCTGACCACAGTGGACCGTCGAGAAGCACTCGCCCATGCGCTCGCACACGCGCAACTGGAGCACTCGGAGACTGTCCGAAAAGCACGTGCAGGCCGCGAATCTCGTCAGACGGTGGAACTCCGCGTTTACGAGCTGGCGTGTCGCAACCTGATTCCTATCGCGGATCTCAGAGATGCGCTCGCGCGTTACACCACCGTGGAGGACGTTGCCGACTGGCTCCAGGTGAGTCCCGATACGGTGCGCTATCGACTCCACCACCTGTCGCGCACGGAGCGACGCGTGCTGCCCCCGGAGATCCTGAATCGTCTCGACTGGTACGCAGACGCGAAGTACCCGCTGCAGGTCAGCTGCATCTGGACCAACTCCGAGCCGCTGCCGGTATACCGGAAACTGCCCGAGGCCCTCAGACAGCTTCGGCAGTCCCAATAGCAGATGTTTCCTATAATCTGTTGCGACTCAAGCTGATCGACGATGATCCCGCAGCGTCAGCTCACAAAGGTCGATCACATCGCCCAGCCGGTACACGGTGCCGTTTCCCACTACCTGGCCAGTCAGCTTGCCTCGACGCGCCCACTGCCTGATCCGCTCGGCGGAGATGCGGTCACCAGAGCTGTCGGACAGCAGCCGCGCGAGCTGAGCCGCAGTACCCATGATTTCACAAGCCTGGTCCAACATTTCACGGCGGCGACGCCGCACCGCGACGACGGTCCCGCAGCCCTCGCACCGGACGAGATCGGCATCGGACGGCGCGAAGAGTCCCCGGCCGCACTCACAGTTGCCAACACCGACCCGAGATTCCGGGCGGTCGATCGTGCGGTATCCCAACCGAACAGCCCTGGACAATGCGGCATCCAATCCGACGAGGGCATCCGAGTCATCGGGAATCGCGGGCAGGTGACGGATGAGGAACCGGCACTGCTCCTTGGTGGTGGCCGGAGCAGGCTGTGCGATGGCAGCCGAGACCTTCGCGGCATAGTTGGTCAGCACCCCCGCGATGTCTCGGCGCACTTTCGCGGCACCGCTATTGAACGGCAGGACCGGCTCAGCTCTCGTCGTGCGCACATACCCCAGCGAACCCGCGGAGGTGATGGCGTCTGTGCGACTGAGAGTGATGTCGAGTTCCGTCAACAGAGTTGGGACGACCTCGAGGGCCGCCATGACAGTGGCGCGACGCTCGGGGGTGAGCTGTTCGGTGTACATACGACCTTCTTGACTAGGCGATCAGATCCAGCGCTGCCGCGGGTTGCTGCGGGTTGTATCGGACGTACACGACTCCTGCGCGCACCTCCGACTCGAAGCCCGGACCGAACGCGGCCGCCATTCCAGTGCGGAGACGATGTTTGGTGGAGTGCGGATATCGCGTCGGCCACGGATACATCGCCCACCACCCAGGACGTCTGCGCAATTCTTCGGCGAACTGCCGATTCACGCGTTCACGGGCACGGGTCTGCGGAGGAGGCAGCTGGACAGGGTTGGTGGCCATGAGATTCCTTCTGGATGCCCAGCGCATGTCGGGGATCACCGATGCAACCTGGACGGGCACCAATCCTCGCGACAGCGCCGTCGCGGGGCGCGACGCAGGACCGAGATTACAATGTTACATGCAACACTGCAACGTTTTGCAGATACCCAGGGCCGACGAAGCGGGCCTGGATGCGGCTTATTTACCTCCCCCACCAGGCGTTTGGACACAAAGAAGCGCGGCTGTACTGATGTGTGTAATTGTTGGTAATGGTATAGAATCGGAAGCATGAGCAATCGTCAAAGCGCCCCGGTGCCCAGGGAGGTCAGCGAGGCGATCCGCAGCACGAGACAGGCCAAAGGTCTGTCTCGTGCTGCTGCAGCACGAGCGGCCGGGGTCAGCGTCAGCCTCTGGACGCAGGTCGAATTAGGCACCCAGTACAAAGGCGAGAAGAAGGTCGACGCCCGAACCACAGCGCGCACGCTCCAGGCCATGGCCGAGGCCGTGGGGGTGGATCCTGCGCCATTGCTGCGCAAGACGGGATTGGACCAGACCGCGGCCGGCGCCCCATCCACTTCGCGTCCGCAGCCCCTTCTCGACTTGACGGGATTGTCGAATGAGGACCTGGGCATGGTCGCGGCGTTCGTCGCCGGCCTCAGGGCGCGCTGAGTTCCTACATTCACTACACATTCGGTGCATACAACGTGCAATGCATGTTGTAGCCTGGCGCTGTGAACGATCAACCACCTTGCCTTGGACTACCCGGATTCCTACAGCCCAAGGACACGAGCGGCTGGCAGGTACTGCCGGCAACCATCGCTGCAAAGGCGCTGTGTCAGGACAGATGTCCGCGCGACATCTTCCTGGCGTGCGCGCGTTCAGCTTTGACCGGCGGGACCTGCTGTGGGGACGAAGAGCCCCGCGTCGCTGCCGGCGTGGTGATGGCGGGAATCGTCTGCCGCGGCGATGCCCTGACCGAGAAGGCGCTCCGCCGAGTAATCAAGCAACTCGTGCAAGCGCCGACGGCACGCCCTACCCACTGCCGGAATTGCCACAAACCCATGACCACGCGCCGCCGCAAACTTGTCGGCCACGTCGTCCATGAAGGGGGCGGAAGGTGCACAGGGTGCCGCCGCGCAGAGCAACGATCGGCGTGACTCGACGCACGGGAGTGCCCCCACTTCAGTTGACTCGCGGAGTGGACAGTTTCAGGCACCGGCGCGGGAGGCGGAACCGCGACATCGAGGTTTCGCCTTCACCCCCCGTGGGCTTCGGGCCGGACGACGTCGGCGATCGCTCGATCGAGCGGCGGACAGATCAGCAGCGCGCACAGGTACCCACCCGCGGCAATCAGGCAGGGTGCGAGCTCTCCCACGACTTTCTGTTCCACCCCGAGAGTCGGATGCAGTCGTTCGTCACCTCACGCCTTCCCACATTCGCAGGTAGATCTCGGCGCCACGGAACACATCGGCCATGACATCCGGGCCGCCGAGCACGCGGACCGCCTCGAGCCAATCCGCATAGGCCCCATATGTGGCGGTGCCGTCTGTGTTGAAGTCGAAAGTGCGCTCACCCCAACGTTCCTGGTCGAATGTCACCCGCCCGTCATGCGATGTGAACGGGTACTGGATCGTTCCCGCTCCGGGTGCCGCGCCCTGCCCGGCGATGCCGTTCATATCGGAGCCGAAGCCGAAACCGAAGTCGTCACCAGGGCGGGACATGGCACGCGCCTCACGCCAGGAGCGCAGGAAGGTTGCCGGCTCGCTGGCGTAGGGCACAGCGAAACCACCCGCGGCATAAACCCGCGCAGTGGTCCTCTCCGAATCCCATCCGTGTGAGGAGATCACACCGGAATAGCCGCGCTTTTCGATGATGGCCATCACTTCGTCGGCGGTCGCTTCACTCAGGTGATCCACCTCGATGAGAAATCCGTGGTCGATCATCCTGTTGATCAGATACTCGCCGAGGTCCGTCAAACCGCGGGCATTGCAGTGCGGCCCGGCCGGATAGAGCGGCAGTGGTGCACCGCCGATCAGGGGGCCGGTGAGATGTGCGAGGAACTGGTTGACATCCCCACCAGCTGGCACCGAGGGCTGGGTGCTGTCGTGGTCGGCACCGGGGCAGGGCTGCACATTCCAGAAGGTGCCGGTTTGCATGAAGTTGCCGGCGTTGACCAGCAACCCGGTCAGGTTGCTGTCCATTTTCGTGCCGCCGAACGCGTTGTCGAATTTGTGGACCGGGAAGAAGCTGCTGACACCGATTTCTCTGAGTTCGATCAGCCGACGATCGACATCGGCCCGCGTGCACTCGGGCTGCCCGAGTAGTACCCCGCACCCCAGTGGATTGGACAGCTCCATGCCCAACACCACGGCGAGTTTGCCGGACGCGGCGATGCGTCGTGCTTGGTCCGGGTCGGTGGCGATGCGGAAGAAGCCCTGCCCGGGACCACCTGCCTGTGCATCGATGTAGTCCTGCAGCGCGTGCAGCCCGGCGGCCTGAATGCGCACGGAAGTCATGTCATCGCACGGGTTTCGGCGGTCGGTCATCATGATGCACAGCGACTCGTTGTCCACGAGGTCCACTGTCATCACACGCAGACCCGCCTTCCAGGACCGCTCGATACTGGTCCAGTAGGCACCTTCGGTGGTGAGTACGGACGGTTTCGGCCAGTCGCGGAAGGTGGGCCAGCCACCGGTGTCGGAGTTGTGGGAGGGTTCGCCGTGATCGAGGAAGTTCGCGATCACGCCGTTGGTACCGGTGCGGTATTGCGCGCAGTCGGGCAGCGCGTATTCCACCCCGTAGGGGTGCCACGGGCGGCCGCAATGGAAGTTCCCGCCCATGAACTCGTAGGCGGTGATGTGTGCGTGCGCGTCGATGGTGCCCTGGATCGAGCCGTCGGCAGCCACGCCGGGACCCGGTGTCCCGGTGGCGCCCGACTGTGCCTCAGGGAAGTCCGCGCAGCCGGTCTCCGGGGTGAAGGTGGCGGACATACTCTTTCCCGTTGCAGCGTTGGTGATCGTGAACCCGCTTGCGCCGGACCCGTCCACCTTCCACACTGCGGCATCCGAGGGTGCCTCGGCGGGCTCGATCGACTGCGCCGAGTCCTCCAGTACCTCACCACCGCGCCCGTAGAAGAGGTACTCGCCGAGACTGGTTGCGTGCAGCCGGTACGGGCCCGCTGACGGAACCAGCTGCCCGGCCGGGGTGTCGATCTGGAAGCAGCCGTTGACCAGCGAATAGCGCGTCTGCCCGGGGTCGGCCGTGGCGAGTCCCGAGCTGGAACCGGCGAGGCCCGCGGCGACCAGGGTTGCGGCGACCAGTACCGGCCTCCAGCGCGTGTGTCGTGGGCGGGCAACGGTGAAACGCAAGACTTCTCACTTCCGACCTAGAACTGCTTCATTTTGGGCGCAGTCGAATCCCGGGACGCCTAAGGCAACCCGGCCGCCAAACTACTATGAAGGATAGTTTTTTCGTGGCGCTTTCAGATCAGGGCCACAGTCGCCGCCGCGGAACCGAGCCCGAGCGCGATCACCGAACAGGCCGGTACCAGCAGCATCGCCCCCACCAGAGCCCTCGCTGCCCGGCGCCGGGACGCCGAACGACACTCCGGTGCCGCCGTCAGGCATTCCAGACGCACCGTCAACGAGTCATCGTCCGGCTCCGGCACCGCAGCGGGCACAGGCACAGCTCCCCCGTGTACGGCCACGGTGCGCAAGGCACTGCAGAGCGACTGCGGATCGGTGCGGACCGCGGCGGTGCGATCGGCCGCGAGTTCGACCAGCGTTGTCAGGGCCGACGGCGCAGCGGCGAACAGTGGGATCCACGGGAAGGCGCCGGCGAGAACCTGACATACACCGAGGATGTGATGGTGGCGCCCCCGCAGATGCGCACGCTCGTGGGCGAGCACCGCATGCCACTGGGCCTCAGTCAGGCAGCGCGCGAGCCCGTCTGTGACCACGACATACCCGTCGCGCCCGGAAACGCTGTAGGCCAACGGCACCGGATGGTCGAGCCAGACCAGGCCCGCGCCTCCCGGATCGACGCGGCCGAGCAGCCCGATCAGTTCCGCGTGCCGCCGCCGCAACGCCAATCCTCGCCGCAAATGGACGACGGAGACGCGCGCCACGAGTGCGGCGGGAACGACGAAACCGAGGAACGCAATCGGCCTGATCAGTTCCGCTGTCCAGGTGACGATGGTCGGCTCGACCGCGGCCAGACTCTGCACCACGGCGCCCGCACGCAGGTTTCCTGGTGGATCACCCGGCCAGGCCAGGGCGATCAGTGCCAGCGCGCCGACACCGATCATTGCTACCACCGCACCGAGCCAGGCCACGATCCCCACCACCGGAGCGCCACCGAAATCGACGCGAGTCAAGACCACCGGCGCGATCATGGCCAGCGCCATGCCTGCAGCTACCAGCGCGATGAGCAGGATCATGGATTGTCTTCACCGGCGGACAGCCCCCGTCGCAGCGCTTCGACCTCGCGCGCACTGGCGGTGCGGGCCAGGTGCAGCAGCGCGCTGGTGGCGTCGGGGCTGGCGTCGAGGATTTCACGCAACAGATCGGTGGTCGCCTCGGCACGGGAACGACTGGGGCGATACTGATAGCGTCGGCCGACCTTCTCCCGCTGAACCCAACCCTTCTCCCACAGATGCGTCACCACCGTCAACACCGTGGTGTAGGCCGGAGTCCGCTGTTCCCCACCGAGCCGATCGACCAGTTCGTGAACCGAGAGCGCGTCGGGGACCTCCCACAGCACAGCCATCACCTGGTTCTCCAGCGATCCGAGCCCTTTCATCACCACTCCATCCGATCTCGCTGCCCCGGTCGCACCGCGCACACCGATGCCGCAGGCACAACATACTGAACCGTTCCGGCCCTATGGCCCGCTTCCAGTCCTGTGACGGAGGCTCGGATGAACCGAGCGCCAGGTGTGCAACTCGGCCGCTCGGCAGGGACGTAGCCGCGACCGCGCGCGACGACGAGCGGCCGAGTCGTGGGCCACACGACGCTGCTCGTCGGGCCCGCGAACAACTGCCAACATGTGACGCGATCGCGACCGGTCGTGGTCACGACACTTGTCACCCCGCAGGTCAGAGCATCGGCAATTGTCAACTGTGTTGGCGATTCACAGTTGCTGTGTATCGCCACCGTGGTTGGCAACTTGCCAGGTAGTTGGCACAGCGCATGGCGACCAACAGAAGGAGAACCCGAGATGCCGGCGCCACCAGCACCCTCAGCGGCCCGCGAAGACCCGCTGCCACACGGCCGGGTCGGTGCGCGGGCCACCGAGGGTGTCGGCGCCGTAGCGTTCGATCTCCGCGGCGATGTCCAGCGGTCGGGTCGGCGGCATCCCCGGCACCAACTCCTCCTCGACCCGGTCGTCGGGAACCAGCCAGCACACCTCGAACTCGATGCCGTCGGGGTCGCGGGCGTACAGGGCCTTGGTCGAGCCGTGGTTGCTCGCCCCGGTCAGCGCGTCTGCGGCAACCAGCTTTTCGGCGATCTCCCCGAGCTCGGTGAGCGTCCCGACCTCCCAGGCCAGGTGATAGAGACCGACGTCGCCCGGCCTACGTACGCCCGGGCCGTTGGGGCTCTGGAACAGGCCGAGGTCGTGGTCGTTGGCGGACCCCGCGGCCTGCAGGAACGCCGCCCCGGCAAAACCTCCCGGCAGCGGACGGAAGCCGAGCACATCGCGATAGAACGCGAGGCTGCGCTGCAGGTCCGACACGAACAGGACCGCGTGGTTGAGTCGACGAATCACGTTCGCACCCTACTTCCCGAACCGATAGGTGACACCGGTGAGTCGCTCCGACTCGCGCCACAGCGACACCGCGACGGCCCGGTCGTGGGATTTGGCGGACGAGCCGACCAACTTCGGGTGCCCGCGCTGTTCGAACGGCCCGTCCGGACCGACGTAGCTGCCGGACGCCACGGAATCGTCGGTGGCCGCATAAAGCTCGGGCAGGGCGCCCATCGCGGCGCTCTGCCCGAACAGGTTGCCGACAACCATCACGTGATCCCAGACCGACTGGGTGTGACTCTGGAGTCCGGTCCGCGCGTAACCTGGGTGCGCGGCAAGCGATTTCACCGAGGATCCGGATGCCGACAACCGCCGGTCCAGCTCGTAGGCGAACATCAGGTTCGCCAGCTTCGACTGCCCGTACGCCCCCCACCGGCTGTATCGCCGTCGCTGCCAGTTCAGGTCGTCGAGCTTGATGGTGCCCATCCGATGCACCTGACTCGACATCGTCACCACCCGGTCGGCGATCCGGTCCAGGAGCAGTCCGGTCAGCGCGAAGTGCCCGAGATGGTTCGTACCGAACTGCATCTCGAAGCCGTCGACGGTGGTCGACTTCGGCACCGCCATGACGCCGGCATTGTTGATCAGCACGTCGACCTGCTCGACACCGTCCGCGAACTCACGCACCGACGAGAGGTCGGCGAGGTCGAGCCGACGCACCTCGGCGTTGGCGCCGATCCGCGCGGCCACCGGGCCGGCCTTGTCCACATTGCGGCAGGCCAGGATCACGGTCGCGCCGGCGGCACCGAGCGCCGTCGCCGCCTCCGCACCGAGCCCACTGTTCGCGCCGGTCACCACGAAGGTGCGGCCGGTCTGGTCGGCGAGATCGCGAGGGGTCCATTTCCCCATGTCGTCAGCCTACGTCGACGGCGCGGTCCCGCGGCAGAAGAAAGTCCACCAACCTCCGCCGACAGCGTGACCAACCCTCAACCTGTCGGGGGGCAACCACGACGGTCCGAGCGAACCTGCTGCCGTAGAGCACTCGCATACTGTGCGGGTGCGATCCGAGATGCCCCCTGCCGCTGCACGCGCCCTCCCAGGGAGCGTGACCCGCCGGACCATGTCCCGAACACACGAAGGATCGGAACGATGAGCCCGAGACGTAGCGCGCGCCGGGGGGCGGCTGGTGTGCTCGCTGCGGTGAACGCACAGCTGGGGCGTCCGAGCTCGACACCTCTGGATTCCGAGGCCATCGCCCGGACCGAGTTCCTCGAGCTTGATCAGCTGCCCGCGACGGACTTGGCCCCGTTGTCCGAACTGTCGAACCTGACCGAACTGCGATTGCACGGGGAGGTGGTGATCGATCTTCGCCCGCTGTCGACGCTGACCGCGTTGCAGAGGCTCGACCTACGTTGGTCGCCTGTACGGGACGTGTCCCCGGTGGCGGGTCTGAACGGTCTCACCCACCTCTACCTCAGCGGAACGGAAGTCAGTGATGTGTCCCCGCTTGCCAGTCTGACCGGACTGGAGTTTCTGGACCTGCGCTGGACCCCACTCCGGGACGTCGACCCCCTGGGGAGCCTGAGCCGCCTCACCTGCCTCAAACTCGCGGAGACCGAGGTGGTCGACGTCGCTGCGCTGGCGGGTCTGACCGGCCTGACCTCGCTCGACCTCGAGGGGACCTCGATCACGGACGTCTCTCCACTGGCCGGCCTGCCGCATCTGGGAATGCTCGAACTCTCCGGATCACACGTCACAGATGTTTCCTCACTGGACAGCATGGCCAACCTGACCATCATCAACGGGTGAGTGACAGGGCCGAGAGGTCAGCGCACCGGTGCGCTGCTGCGTCCCTGCGTGCGGCCGCTCAGCTCGGCGTCGAGGGTCGCCTGTGCCACTCGCATCTGCTCGGCGTAGACGGGGTCCTGCATCCGCTGCCACATCACGTCCTCGGGGACGTCCTCGACATGGCTCGTCACCCACCAGATGTTGCCGAACGGATCCTTGATGCGCCCTCCGCGCTGCCCGAACGCGCTGTCGCCCAGCTCCGTGACCACCTCGGCGCCGGCGGCGAGCGACTTCGCGAACGCCTCGTCGGCGTTCGGAACGAACACGCGCAGCAGGCTCGGCATGGTCGGCCACTCCGGCCGTCGGTCGAAGGCCAGCACGACGGTGTCGCCGACCCGGATTTCTCCGTGACCGATCGATCCGTCCTCGGTCGACACTCGGGCGAGCTCTTCGCCGTCGAACACATCGGAGACGAAGTCGAGGAAAGCACCGGTGTCGGCGGTGACGACCCAGGGGGCGACGCTCGTGTAGCCGGGCGGAGTGCCGTTGCGCAGATCGGACATGTTCGGTTCCTTTCGAGGCTTTCGCTGGTGTGCCCCCGACGCTAGATGCAAAATAGGTCTGATCCTGTCCTAGATGTGCCGAGAATGAGGGAATGACCGGACCCACCTCACGCCTGCTCACCCTGCTGTCGCTGCTCCAGACCCCTCGCACCTGGTCCGGCAGCGAACTCGCCGCGCGATTGGAGGTCACGCATCGCACGGTTCGCCGAGATGTCGACCGACTGCGCGATATGGGCTATCCCATCGACGCCGACCTCGGTGCCCACGGCGGGTACCGCTTGGTGGCGGGAACGTCGATGCCACCCTTACTCCTCGAGGACGACGAGGCGATCGCCGTCGCGCTCGGGCTGCGCACGATCGCCGTCCATGGCCTGCCCGAGCTCGAGGATGCCGGCGTCCGCGCGCTCGCCAAGCTGAGCCAGTCGCTCCCCGCCCGGCTACGGCACCGGGTGCGCACCCTGGGTGCTGCTGCCGTTCCGTGGGCACGCTCGCCGGGGAACACGGTCGACGCGGACGTCCTGACCGTGCTCTCGGCCGCGATCGCGAATCGGGAACGAGTCCGCCTGGACTACGAGGATCGGGGCGGCAGTCTCAGCGCCCGACACGTCGAACCGCAGCGGCTGGTGACCGTGCATCACCGGTGGTATCTCGTCGCGTTCGACCTCGACCGCGACGACTGGCGCCAGTTCCGGGCAGACCGAATCTCCGCACCGCGAGGCACCGGGGCTCGCGCACGCGAGCTCATGCCCGCTGAGGACGTACTCGCACACCTCGAACGCACCGAACTCGCGATGGCGCCGACGTACCGGGCGGATGTGACGCTGCGGCTCCCGCTCGAGGTTGCCCGGGTGCGGTTGCGTGATCACCTCGGTGACGGTGAGCTCACGTCGGAGGCGGATGCCACCAGGTGGCGCAGCGCGTCGGACACGGTGGAGTGGCTGGCGATTCGGCTGCTCGCGTTGGATTGCCGCTTCGTCGTGCACGGGCCGGAGGAGCTGAGGGATCACCTCGGCTGGATCCACGAGCGGACAAGCGTCGGCGGTGAGGCGCGCAGCTCAGCTGAGATTCATGGGGCGAGTCCGAAGCAGCTGTCCGGTCCTGTTCGCCGATCGCCCAACAGGCCGCAGTAGGTGTCGAGTTCAACGCGAGGGGAACACTGTCGGGATGGGTATCGTGATTCTTCTACTCGCCCTGTTGGTTCTGATCTCGATCGCGGGAAACGTCATACGTGTCCGGCGCGCAAGCACTCTCGGTGCGCAACCACAGGTCCATTCGCCAGCCACCACACCGGAGGGCTACGACCCGCTCCGGATCGGTGTCGGTGACATCGTCTCGTGCACCGGTGTCGACCACGTCGTCAGCGGCACGATCAACTTCGACCAGGAGGGATTTCGCTGGCACGAGCACCTGCTCGCCGGCCCGAACGGCCGTCGCCGGCTCACGGTCGAGTACGAAGAAGGCGAACTGGAGATGACGCTGTGGACGCCGTGCGAGGGGACCTGCCTCGAGCCCGGCGAAGAAGTGGCTCTCGACAACCGCGTGTACCGGCAGGTCGAGTCCGGTGCTGTTCAGTTCACCGCGGAGGGAACGACCGGTACGCCGCCGTCCGGATCGATGGACTATGCGGACTATGCGACCGCCGACAGAAGCGGTCGGCTCGCGTTCGAGCGGTGGACGAAGAACGCGTCATGGGAGGTGTCGACCGTGCACGCTGTCACGCGCGGCGAGCTCAGGGTCATCCACACGCGGTCCGTCGAGTGAGCGTGCACCTGTCAACTCGGAACCGCACCATCACTTTTCATTGCACCGCCTGGAGGAACGGCAGTCGCGGCTGCAGTCGAGCGGGCCGTCTTCCAGTCCTCGCAGTGTCGCCGTGCAATGCAGCCTGCCGCACGATTGTCGGAATCGGCTCCTGTGCATCGTGATCCGCACGAGGAGCAGAAATTGCCGCGAGCACCACCCCAGAGCCCGCAATCGCGGCTGCTTTCGCCGTTGTGCCGATCGACATGTGACCACCTCGAGGTGTCGTCTCCTGCTGTTACGGTGAGCCCGTGTTCGACTTTGCCGACCTCGACGCGGCGATCCTCAGTACCCTCCGCGCGTGCGTCGCGGATCTCCGCGATGCCGATAACTCTCTCGCAATGGTGGCCTGCGGCATGGTCGAAGACCTCACCGGGTTCTTCGTTGCCGGGGCCGGTGCGACCTGGGTCTCTGGGCTCGAGGGGCCCAGCGCAGACAAGGCGCAGTGGGCCTGGTGTCCATCGGAGTGGCCGCTCGAGGCTGACGACCCGAACGATGTTGCGCCAGGGCGGGTGACGAGCGCAATCTGGGCGCTGTCTGGCACCCAGGCGATGATCGACGGGACAGGCCAGGTGCTCGAGGCGGATGCCTACGATGCCCTTCGGCTGCACTACGAGAACCGGATCGTGCAGGCGATCCAGCGGATGCAGGCAGACGGCGAGTTTCGCGATGCCGCGGGAAATGACGTGTGGATCTGGCTGCACTCCGCCGACGACGCTGATCCCGAGCTCGACGCGCGCACCTTTGCGGCCCTCCAAGGACCCGAACTCGCCCGCGATTTCGGTGACCGTTTCGGCGCCGGCAGCGATCGCCTGCTCGCGCGTATCGCGGCCCGCGAGGCCTAGCGCAGCACTGCAGGCGTCTTCTCGGTGACCTGTGCGGCGCTCTACGTCTTCACCTGCGAATCAACGGCCGGACCCTGACCGTCGAGCAGACGACCTGATCGGTCAGGCACGATCATGCCCATCCGTCGGAACAGGGGTCCCCATGCGCTCGAATCATCAACTCGGCCAGGCCGCCGCACGCGGCGACCTCGACACGCTGTCTGCGCGGATCGACGCCGGCGACGACATCGAAGAACGGCACAAGGGCACCGGGCGAACCCCGCTCGTGGAGGCCGCCATCGCCGGGCATCCCGAGATCGTGGAACGGCTTCTCGCCTGCGGCGCGGATTGCACGGCGTCGTGCACCGCGGTCGGTCACACCGCGCTGGAGTGGGCTGCCGTTCAAGGCCACGTCGAGGTGGCCAGGGTGCTGCTTGCTCACGGTTCCGATCCCAACGGGGTTTCGGCGAACAGCTTCATGGGCCACACCGCCCTCATGCTCGCCGCCTCTACCGGGCAGACCGAGGTACTCCGACTGCTGATCGACGCGGGCAGTGACCCTCAGTTGGAGGACAATCGCGGACGCAACGCGCTCTCGCTCGCGGAACAACACCGACACGGCGAGGCGGTGACGATCCTCCTCGAGGCGGGAGCAACTCCCCCCGCACCCCGGGAACCAGTGACGGCGCGCCCCTGGCCCGAACTGACGTGGGAGCCGGAAGGACCCGATGGTCTTGGTTCTGCGATCCCCGACACAGCATCACCCGCTCAGGTGGTCTGGAGCTACATTCGGGCCGTTCATGCGTGGGAAACCGCGGCCTGGCAGGCGCTGCAGGCTGCCGAGTCGAAGGGCGAGCACTACGACTTCGTCGCGGCCCTCGAGGTCGCAGGCGCAATCACAGACGCCCACTGCACCACCGGAAGGCGCTACGTGCGCGCCTCCATCAGTGCGATTCCGGACATCTCACCCGAATTCGCGCTCGTGGACGAGACCGAACCGACCGCATCCCGTTGTGAGCTCCACCTCCGGCATCTCGAGCCGACCGAGTTCGTTCACGAATACGAGTGGATCTTCGTCTGCGTCCGGAGAAACAGGCGATGGCGAATCGAGTCGGCGAAGTCCCGCTTGGTCGGCACCGACAAGTGGGAGCAGGCCGTGCTGTGAAGGATCGAGCTTCGTGAACCACACCATCGACGCTCTTCCGGTTGGCCGCGCATTCTCACAGAGGACCAAGGCCCTCGCGATCATCGACGCCATCGGATTCACATCCTACGAACCCGAGAGTCTTTTGGTGCCAACGCCTTCCGATGGCTGGCAGCCACCTACTACGACCTGACCCCGCGGACCGAGCAGGTCGAGGCGCTGCGGCACCTGCTCGACGGCAAACCCCTGACCGGCGAGATCGTGGCCGTACTGAACCCCTCCACGAGCATCGTCGACATCACGGAGATCGGGTGGCCAACCGCGGTGTAGACGTTGCTCTCACTGCGGTTTGCGAGACGATCCGCCGGTCAGGGTCCCCAGTTCATTCCTGGGGCAGGACCAGGATCTTCACGTGTTCATCCGGGTCGCGCAGCGCTGTGAAGGCATCCGCCACGCCGTCCAGCCCAACTCGGCCGGTGATGATCGCCTCGGCGTCGATCTCGCCGTCGGCCAGCCGCTGCAGGGTGATGTCGTAGGCGTTCTCGTAAGGACCGTGACCGAAGTTGATCGCGATCCGCCGGAACTGCCCGACCACGGGGATGATCACCTCGTCGCCGAACGGCGCCGCCAACACCTGGATCCGCGAGTTGAACGGCATGGTGTGCATCAGGGTGCCGAGGATCCCGGCGCGGCCACTGCACTCGTAGGCGATGAGGATGCCCGCGCCCGCCTGGCCCACCAGGGTGTTGCCCTCGGCGACCATCCGGTTCCACAACTCGATGGGGTCCTGCTCGTTGGGGTCGACGACGATGTCGGCGCCCATCTTCGCCGCGAGCTCGCGCCGTTTCGGCGACGGCTCGGACGCGATCACCAGTTGCGCCCCGCGGGCCTTCGCCGCGACGATGGCGCCGAGTCCGATGGTGCCGCAACCGATCACCAGTGCCGAGTCGGCAGGGGCGAGGCCGGACTGCTGCATGTGCATCTCGCCGACGTGCAACGGCTCGGCGAGGGTGGCGTGCTCGAGCGAGAGCCCCTCCGGCACGTGCCGTACCCAGAACGCGTCGACGACGATCTGCTCACCGAACGCGCCGTGGTACTCGTTGGAGTAACCGATGATCTTCGGGATTCCGGTCGCGGTGTCGGTGGCCAGCCCGATGCCCGCCACCCGGTCACCGACTGCGAAGTCGGTTACGGAAGAGCCGATTTCGGACACGATTCCCGCGTACTCGTGGCCGAGGACGACGGGTCGGTCGGTGTCGAAGGTGGCCAGCGGGTAGCCCGCGTTCTCGGCAACGTGCACGAACCGACACGGGTCCTTCGACATGCTCAGGTCGCTGCCGCAGATGCCGCAGGCGGTGACGTCGATGCGGAGCTGGGCGGGCGCGAGAGGAGGTGCGTCCGGGACGTCGGCGACAGCGAACCCGCCGTTGCTGAACTGTGCTGCCTTCATGCCTGCGCTCCTGCGGTCTCGGCGGGCTGGCCGTAGTAGTCGGTGTGCGCCTTGGTGATCGCGCCGACCAGGCCGCCGATGAGGTAGTCGCGGTTGTCCTCGGCGAACTGGAGGCTGGCCTCGCGGCCACGGTTGCGGTTCTTGAAGTGCGGGATCACCTCGGAGGCGAACAGGTCGTAGCTGCGCTTGGTGTCTTCCCAGTTCGCCATGTCGACGTGCAGGATCAGCAGGGTGCCGAAGCCACCGGTCTTCTCGATCAGGCGCTCGATCTGGGCGATCGCCTCGTCGGGCGTGCCGATGATCGCCTGGCCGAACTCACCGAGAGTGTCACCCCGCCACTGGTCGATGATGCCCTTGGGGGTTTGCGCCCAGTCCGGGTTCTGGCCGGTCTGGCGGTTGACGTAGGCCGCCATCGAGTCGATTCGTCGGCTCACCGCGCGCTCTGCGTCTGCTCGCGTCTCGGCGAGGAACATCGGGTTGACCAGCCGCCAGGTGGACCGGTCGGCAACATGGCCATTCTCGGCACAGACCTTCTCGTAGACGCCCCAGTTGCGGTCGAGGACGTCGAAACCGCTGGGAGAGCTGGCGGCGAGCGACAGCAGTGAGAGGCCGTGGGTGCCGGCCAGGACCGAGCCGTTGGGTGACATCGTCGATGCGGTCGCGATCTCGATGCCTGCCGGGTCGTAGGTGGGCAGCTGGGCGCGGGCGTCGCGCAAGGTGAACCAGTCCGTCTCCATGTTCACGACCTCGCCGCGCAGCAGCGGCAGGATCGCCTCGAGGGCCTCGCCCTGCATCCGGCGCTGGTCCGAGGGGTTGATCCCCATCATGTGCGCGTCGAGCGGGATCTTGCCGGGGCCGGTGCCGAAGATCAGCCGGCCGCGGGTCTGCAGGTCCAGCTGCGTGATCCGGTCCGCGGTGACCAGGGGATGGTGGTATGGCAGCGAGGTGACGCCGGTGCCGAACCGGATGCGTTCGGTGCGCTCGGCGGCGGCAGCGATGAACATGTCGGGTGCCGGCACGATCTCGGCGCCGGTGGAGTGGTGCTCACCCATCCACGCCTCGTCGAAGCCGAGGTGGTCGAGGTGTTCCATGAGGTCGATGTCCCGGCGCAACTGCAGCGCGGGATCGACGTTCAGCGGGTGGTAGGGCGCGAGGAAGGCGCCGAACTTGATCGAATCCGAGGTCCACATGGGCGTGCTCTCCTGGGAGTGAGTGGGGCACAGCAAGGGCGAGAACGTGTCCGACATCACATCGATGCCGGATTTCGTTCTACCACAGAGTTGGATCAAGTGATCCAGAAAATTCCCGCTGAGCGGGCGGCGCGGAGCGACGATCGCGGGGCGCGGGTGCGGAGAGGCGCTAGGTTCGCAGGAGTCGGTCGAGGCCGCCGACAACGAACTCGACGAGATCCTCGTAGAAGGCGGTCATGCCCTCGGGCGACGGGTGCCTGCCGTCGCGGTTCCACTCGTCAACGCGCCCCAGAGCCTGCAAGAAGCTGGTGACCGAGATGGCCCAGCGCAGCTCCAACCGGTCCGGATCGGTATCCGGATACGTTCTGCGAACCTCGCGCAGCAGGGCGGCATCCACGTCCTGGCCGGTCGAACGCAGCGCGGGATGATCCTCCGGAGACAGTTGCGCAACGATCTTCACCCACCGAAGACCCCGAACTCGGTGCTGCACAAGTAGTTCGAGGTACGGATCGGTCAGTGCACGCACCAGTGCGTCGGGATCCGCGGGCTCCGGGGCGGCAGCGAGGGTCGCGACATTGGCTGCGATCCGGTCGCGTACGGGCCCGCCGAGGTCGAGGAGAACCGCCGAGAGCAGGTCGTCCTTGGATCCGAAGTGATAGTGCACCGAGGCCGGTCCGAGGCCGGCCGCGGCGTTGACGGCGCGCACCGACACCGCATCCACTCCCTGGGCGGCGAAGAGTCGCTCGGCCACCTTGATCAGCTTCACGCGGGTTGCCGTGCCCTGTCGATTCCCGGTGGCGGTGGACATGGTCAGAGCATGTCACATCTTGACGGACACCCCGGGGATGGCTTCCAATGGCAACGAATTGGATCAACTGATTCAATTCGTGATCAATGGATGCCGAAGGGGGCGTGCACGTCATGCAGCTCGAGGTGAATCTGGAATCAGTCGTGCCGACTGTCGTACTGACCAGGGTCGACGAGTGCACGAGGCTAGCGGTGACGATCGTCGGCGATCCCGACTCCCCTCGCGCGAACGCCGCGCTCGCCGACTGGGGCGTGGTGGAGGACGAACACGTATGGCTCGAGATCGGCCAACTCGAGCACGCTCTGAACTCGCACCCCGACCGCCTGCCGGACTGGCGACCCCGATTCGTCGCGATGATCGACTACGCCGCATCCAAGGGCTGGGTCGACGAAGACAACCGGCGAGTTCGAGCTCACCGCGAACGCTGACCAGCCAGCCACACGCCAGATCACCGAAGGTCTAGCGCTCGATCCGTGTGGTGGGCAGGTGCCGGACCGCGAAGTTCACCGATCTGGCGATGAAGCACATCTCGTTCGCCCTCTCGTGTAGCGACTCGATCGTGGTCAGCAGGTTGGCGCCGAGGGCGTCCCGTGGGTCCAGGTCGCGCACCGTGACATCGGGGTTGAGCGTTACCTCGGTGAACTGCCCTGCGCCGCTGGGTTCCTCGGCCATCGTCCCGGTGGGACGGTCGGTGTACCCGGTGACCACGATGCCGGCGGACGCGGCCAGGCTGAGGAACCAGAGCATGTGGCACTGAGCCAGCGAGGCGACCAGGAGCTCCTCGGGGTTCCACCGCGCGGGGTCACCCCGGAAGGCGGGATCCGAGCTGCCGGGCAGGTCGGGCTTCCCTTGGGCCGAGGCTCGGTGCTCGCGGCCGTAGGCGCGGTGATCGGCCGTGCCGACGCCCAGGTTCCCGGTCCAAGCGACTGTGAGGGCGTAGTGGTGTTAGCGCACACGCCGATCCTCTCAGACCGGCGCGAGCCACCGGCCATTGTCCGGGAGAGGATCGGTCCGACCACGCCCTTCAGTGTTCCTGGATCTGAACGTGTCTCCTCGCCTGCCACAATCGGTTCATGGGGGAACAGGCTGATCGACTTGAACGTGGCGAGTGGTATCTCGATGATGCGGAGCTGAGACAGCGGCGCCTGGACTGCTGGCGTCAGCTCGACTCCTTCAACGGCGCAGCCGCAGAGGACGAGGCCACACGGGTGCAGGTTCTCGCCGGCCTTCTCGGTGAGTTCGCAGATGAAGCCGTCGTCGTGCCGCGATTTCAATGCAGCTACGGATACAACATCCGGCTCGGCGCGAACTCGTTCGTCAACGCCAACGCGTTCTTCATGGATGACTCGACGATCACCATCGGCGCCAACGTCAGAATCGGTCCGGGTGCACAGCTGATGACGGCACTGCACCCTGTCGACGATCATCGCCGGCGCCGTGAGGGGTGGGAGCGAGCCGCACCGATTGTCGTCGGTGAAAATACCTGGCTCGGGGCCTCGGTAACTGTCGGTGCCGGCGTTTCCATCGGCCGCAACACCGTCATCGGCGCCGGGAGTGTGGTGCTACACGACATACCTGATCACGTCGTCGCCGCAGGTTCACCGGCAGTGGTTATCCGGAAGACTCCCGTTGAATCAGGATCTCGAGTCACCGAAGTCCGCCGACCCGGTCCCAGAATCCATACGAATCCTGACACCTCGATCTGAGCGAAGGTAAGGACTTGCCGGAGAACATCATTCGCGTCTCACTCGTCGGCACCTGGGACCGGATCCTCGAAGGCCACAAACTGTCAGACACGCCCTAGCTGTACCCGGCCATCAGGTTGGTGTCAGGCGGCTGACCGGCGGGAGCCCTCCGAGTGCGCTGTGGCGTCGTCGAGTGTTGTAGTACTCGACCCAGGGCGCAAGTGCTTCGGCGC
>NZ_SCOY01000036.1:0-48468 GCF_005503035.1 Rhodococcus sp. Q | reverse complement strand
GTCGTCGTCGGCTCGGCGGTCGTGGTCGTCGGCTCGACGGTGGTGGTCGTCGGCTCGGCCGTCGTGGTCGTGGGTTCCACGGTGGTCGTCGGCTCGACGGTGGTGGTCGTCGGCTCGGCCGTCGTGGTGGTGGGTTCGACCGTGGTCGTTGTCGGTTCGACGGTGGTGGTTGTCGGTTCGACGGTGGTGGTGGTCGGCTCGGCGGTGGTGGTCGTCGGCTCGGCCGTCGTGGTCGTGGGTTCCACGGTGGTCGTCGGCTCGGCGGTGGTGGTCGTCGGCTCGGCCGTCGTGGGTTCCACGGTGGTCGTCGGCTCGACGGTGGTGGTCGTCGGCTCGGCCGTCGTGGTGGTGGGTTCGACCGTGGTCGTTGTCGGTTCGACGGTGGTGGTGGTCGGCTCCACGGTCGTGGTGGTCGGTTCGACGGTGGTGGTGGGCGCGACAGTCGTAGTTCTGCTCGGCCGGGTTGTGGTGGACTGTGTTCCACCGCAGTGGTTTCCGTGTCGATTGCGATCGTGGTCGCACCAGTGGCCGTGGCCGTTGCCGTGGCCATAGGCGTTGCCGTTGCCGTTGTTGCCCGGACCGTTGCCGTTGCCGTTGCCCTTGTTGCCCGGATCCTGTTCGTGGGCGACGAGGGCGGGTGTCACGGCGGAGGAGTCGCTGTCCTCGATGTCGTACTGTGCGGCGACGACGGCGGCGGGCACAGTGATCGCGACACCCAGCAAGGCGCTGGCGGTCAGGACCCGCCAGCGCCTTGCGTGTGCGAATGTGATTCGCACCTTTTACTCGGTGGAGTCCGGGGGAGTGGCAGGCAAACCTTCACTGCGCCGGAGCTTTTCGGCCATGGCGGTGAGGAGTTCCTGCGACTCGCTGGACAGATCGAAGGCACGAGCCGAGAGGCGCCGCAGCCCGTAACCGCGGAGCTGGGAGAGTAGTTCGAGGTCGTGGTCGATCCGAGCGGCGTAGATGTCGTCGAAGAAGTAGTCGGACTTGACCTTGAAGAACTGGGCAAGTGCCGCAACGGTTTCGGGTGAGGGATTGGTGCGCTGCCCGTTCCTCAACTGGGAGATGTAGGGCTTGGAGATGCGGTGGCCGGAACCGTTGAGAGCCTCGGCGACCTCGGTGTTGGTGTGCGGCTTGCGGCCTGGTGGATGCACTGTCTCGAACAGCTTGTTCAGTCGAGAAGCGAAGTCTGACTCCATTGCTGTAGGTCCCGATCCCTTCGTGTGTTTGACCCTTGAATCAGGGTCTCGACCCCGTCATCGCCATATGGTAACGGATTGGTTGCGGAAGGAACGCAGCTTCGTGATCTGAAATATGAACTTAACGCCTGACCTGGTCCGAAAGCACACAAAGGCGCGGACCCTCTCGGGTCCGCGCCTTTGTAGCTGGAAGGCGTTGTCGGGTGATCGCCCGAAGGCCGTCAGCGAGTGAACAACAGCGCCCGCTTGACTTCCTGGATGGCCTTCGTCACCTGGATGCCACGAGGGCATGCGTCGGTGCAGTTGAAGGTCGTGCGGCAGCGCCACACACCTTCCTTGTCGTTGAGGATGTCGAGCCGCTCGGCAGCACCCTCGTCACGGCTGTCGAAGATGAACCGGTGTGCGTTCACGATCGCGGCCGGGCCGAAGTAGCTGCCGTCGCTCCAGTACACCGGGCACGAGGTGGTGCAGCACGCGCACAGGATGCACTTGGTGGTGTCGTCGAAGCGAGCGCGGTCGGCCTGCGACTGGATCCGCTCGCGGGTCGGCTCGTTGCCCGAGGTCATCAGGAACGGCTTCACGGCGCGGAACGCGTCGAAGAACGGCTCCATGTCGACGACGAGATCCTTCTCGACCGGCAGACCCTTGATCGGCTCGATCGTGATGGTCAGCTGCTTGCTCGCGTCCTTCGGGAGCAGGTCCCGCATGAGGACCTTGCAGGCCAGTCGGTTGACACCGTTGATCCGCATGGCATCCGAACCGCACACGCCGTGCGCGCAGGACCGACGGAACGTCAGCGTGCCGTCCAGGTAGCCCTTCACGTACAGCAGGAGGTTCAGCAGACGATCGGTCGGCAGGGTGGGAACCTGGAAGGACTCCCAGTGCGTGCCGTTGCCGTCCTCCGGGTTGAACCGGGCGATCTTGAGGGTGACCATGACGGCGCCCTCGGGCACGGGAGGCAGCGCGGGTGCGTCCTTGTCTACAACGGGTGCGGACATCAGTACTTACGCTCCATCGGCTCGTAGCGGGTCTGGACAACCGGCTTGTAGTCCAGACGGATCGGGGCGATGAGTTCCGCCCCTTCCTTGTACGCCATCGTGTGCTGCATGTACTCGGCGTCGTTGCGATCCGGGTAGTCCTCGCGGGCGTGACCGCCGCGGGACTCCTTGCGGTTCAGTGCACCGGCGACGGTCACCTCGGCCATCTCCAGCAGGAAGCCGAGTTCGACGGCCTCGAGCAGGTCGCTGTTGTAGCGCTTGCCCTTGTCCTGCACGGTGATGTGGTTGTACCGCTCCTTGAAGCCCTTGATGTCCTCCAGGGCCCGCGTGAGGGTTTCCTCGGTGCGGAACACGGACGCGTTGTTGTCCATGGACTGCTGCAGCTCGGTGCGGATGTCCGCGACGCGCTCGTGGCCGTGGTCGGACAGGATGACCTCGAGCCACTCCTCGACCATCTTCGCGGGCTCGTCCGGCAGCGGGACGAACTCGGTGGACAGTGCGTACTCGGCGGCCGCGATGCCGGCGCGACGGCCGAACACGTTGATGTCGAGCAGCGAGTTGGTGCCGAGACGGTTCGCTCCGTGCACGGACACGCAGGCACACTCGCCCGCGGCGTACAGGCCGGGGACGTGGTCCTCGTTGTTGCGCAGGACCTCACCGTTGATCTTGGTGGGGATGCCGCCCATCACGTAGTGGCACGTCGGGTACACCGGCACGAGCTCGGTGACCGGGTCGACGCCCAGGTAGGTGCGCGCGAACTCGGTGATGTCGGGGAGCTTCTCCTCGAGCACGTCCTCGCCGAGGTGCGTGACGTCGATGTAGACGTAGTCCTTGTTCGGACCTGCGCCACGACCCTCGAGCACCTCGAGCACCATCGACCGGGCGACGATGTCACGCGGCGCGAGGTCCTTGATGGTGGGGGCGTAGCGCTCCATGAAGCGCTCACCGTCCACGTTGCGGAGGATGCCGCCCTCGCCGCGCACGGCCTCGGAGATCAGGATGCCGAGGCCCGCGAGTCCTGTGGGATGGAACTGGTGGAACTCCATGTCCTCCAGCGGCAGACCCTTGCGGAAGATGATGCCCATGCCGTCACCGGTGAGGGTGTGCGCGTTGGACGTCGTCTTGTACATGCGGCCCGAGCCACCGGTGGCGAACACGATCGACTTCGCGTGGAAGACGTGGATCTCACCGGTCGACAGCTCGTACGCGATGACGCCGGTGGCGACCGGGCCCTCGTCGGTCTCGGTGAGCGCGATGTCGAGCGCGTAGAACTCGTTGAAGAACTCGACGTCGTGCTTGACGCAGTTCTGGTAGAGCGTCTGGAGGATCATGTGGCCCGTGCGGTCCGCGGCGTAGCAGGCCCGGCGAACCGGAGCCTTGCCGTGGTCACGGGTGTGACCGCCGAAGCGGCGCTGATCGATCTTGCCTTCGGGGGTGCGGTTGAAGGGAAGACCCATCTTCTCCAGGTCGAGCACCGCGTCGATGGCCTCCTTGGCCATGATCTCGACGGCGTCCTGGTCGGCGAGGTAGTCGCCACCCTTGACGGTGTCGAAGGTGTGCCACTCCCAGTTGTCCTCTTCCACGTTGGCGAGCGCGGCGCACATGCCGCCCTGCGCCGCGCCGGTGTGGGAGCGGGTGGGGTAGAGCTTGGTCAGGACCGCGGTCCGGGTGCGGGGACCCGACTCGATGGCGGCGCGCATGCCGGCGCCGCCTGCCCCGACAATGACGACGTCGTAACGATGTTCCAGCATGAAGAGTTAGCTCCCCGGGATGAAGGTCGGGTCGAAGGTGAAGATGACATACGTGCCGGTGACGAGGATGAGGATCATCGCCACCGCGAGGACGACGTTGAGCCAGAAGCGCGTCAAGTCCTTGCGCGAGTAGTCAGCGATCACGGTGCGCAGTCCGTTGCCACCGTGGAGCATCGCGAGCCACAGCATCGACAGATCCCAAAGCTGCCAGAACGGGCTGGACCAGCGGCCGGCGACGAACGCGAAGTTGATGCGGTGCACACCCTCGTCGACCATCAACATGATGAAGAGGTGGCCGAGTACCAGGATGATGAGTGCGAGGCCGGACAGACGCATGAACAACCAGGCGTAGAGCTCGAAGTTGTTCTTGGCCTGACGCCGCGGCGAGCGCGGGCTGTCCAGGCTGGCGGGGCGGTCGTACGAGGTGGCGAGAACCTTGGCTTCACTCATTGTCAGTGCCCCGCAAACATGTTGTAGAAGATGCGACCGGCGGCCGGAATCATCACCACGAACCAGATCGCGAGGATGACCCAGAGCATCACGCGCTGGTACTGGGCGCCCTTCGACCAGAAGTCGACGAGCATCACGCGCAGGCCGTTGAGTGCGTGGTAGAGCACCATCGCGACGAGGGCGAGCTCCATGAGCCCCACGAGGGGGTTCTTGTAGGTCTCGATGACCCTGTCGTAGGTGTCCGGATTGACTCGCACCAGCGCGGTGTCGAGCACGTGGACGAAGAGGAAGAAGAATGTCGCGACACCGGTGATCCTGTGCAGGACCCAGGACCACATTCCGGGGTCGCCCCGGTATAGCGACCGCGTGCGCTCCTGTGCCGGAGCGGCTTCAGTCGTGCTACTCATCGAGTGCTGTGCCTCCAACATTTTTGGTGGACGCGCCGCACCGGGAGTTCGACTGATTCTGGGTACACCCTGGGGTTTTCAGTCTTGGTGCGACGAGAACCTGAACCGACTCCCTGCACTGTAATCCTCCCGGAATCCGGGAACTAATTCGGCGGGCGGTTCGTACGAGGCAGAAGCATCCTACTTAGGTTTGCCTGTCCAACTACATTCGACGTCGGGAGGGTGAAGTACTGCGCCCGTTCGGCATGCATGCCAGGATGGTGCACCGTGGCGGAAATCGACTGGAATGTGTTGCGGGACAAAGCTGATCGGGTGATGACGCAGGCGTATGCGCCCTACTCGAAGTTCCCCGTCGGGGCGGCGGCGCTCGTCGACGACGGTCGAATTGTCGTCGGATGCAATGTGGAAAATGTCTCATACGGGCTGGGGCTCTGCGCCGAATGTGGACTCGTCGGTAACTTACACGCGTCCGGCGGCGGACGCCTGCTGGCGTTCACCTGCCGGGACGCGAACTCGGACATTCTGATGCCCTGCGGGCGGTGCCGGCAGCTGCTGCTGGAGCACGGCGGAGGCGCGCTGCTCGTCGACACGCCGACGGGGCCGGTCCCGCTGTCGGCGCTGCTACCTGCGGCTTTCGGTCCGGACGACCTCGATCGCGTGGCACGATGAGCGGCCTCGATGCGATCTCGGTCATCACAGCCAAACGTGACGGCTGTGAGCTCACCGACACCCAGATCCGCTGGGTCGTGAGCGAGTACACGGCCGGGGGTGTCGCCGACGAGCAGATGGCGGCCCTGGCGATGGCGATCGTGCTGCGCGGCCTCGATCGCCGCGAAACCGCGGCGTGGACCCACGCCATGATCGCGTCCGGCCGGCGCATGGACCTGTCCGGACTGCCCCGGCCGACCGTCGACAAGCATTCGACCGGCGGTGTGGGAGACAAGATCACGCTTCCCCTCGCCCCGCTCGTGGCGGCCTGCGGTGCCATCGTGCCGCAGCTCTCCGGGCGCGGACTCGGCCACACCGGCGGAACCCTCGACAAGCTCGAGGCGATCCCCGGCTGGCGCGCTGACCTGGGGGCCGACGAGATGATGCGGATCCTCGCGGACCCGGCGATCGGCGCGGTCGTGTGCGCCGCGGGAGCAGATCTCGCTCCCGCCGACCGCAAGCTGTACGCCCTCCGCGACGTCACCGGAACCGTCGAGTCGATCCCGCTCATCGCCAGCTCGATCATGAGCAAGAAGATCGCCGAAGGGTCACAGTCCCTGGTTCTCGACGTGAAGGTCGGGTCCGGGGCGTTCATGCAGTCGCTACCCGACGCCCGCGAACTGGCCACCGCCATGGTCGAACTCGGAAACGATGCCGGGGTGCGCACGGTCGCCCTGCTCACCGGGATGGACACCCCGCTCGGTCGCACCGCGGGCAACGCGCTCGAGGTCGCGGAGTCGATCGAGGTGCTCGCCGGTGGGGGTCCGTCGGACGTCGTGGAACTGACCCTCACGCTCGCCCGCGAGATGCTCGCCGCCGCCGGTCTGGACGCGGTCGACCCCGTCGACGCACTGCAGGACGGGCGGGCGATGGACCGCTGGCGCGCCATGGTCGCGGCGCAGGGCGGCGACCCGGACGCTCCGCTGCCACGCGCTCGGGAACGAGAAGTGTTGTACGCAAACGCCTCCGGTGTGCTGACCCGGCTCGACGCCCGAGCCGTCGGGGTTGCCGCCTGGCGACTCGGTGCCGGACGCGAGCGGCAGGGGCAGGCCGTCCAGGCAGGGGCGGGGATACGGTGGCACGCCCGCCCCGGCGACCGGATCGAGGCCGGTGCGCCACTGTTCACCCTGTACACCGACACGCCACACCGGTTCGATTCGGCCCGGGCCGCACTCGACGGCGCCTGGGACATCGGCGACACGCCACCCGACGAGCCGCTCGTCATCGAGCGCATCGGCATGGTCCCGGTCTAACTTCTCAGACATGGGTACGCCACCGCAGAACCCCGGATCCGCACCCCTCGACCTCGCCACGGTGCGCACCGCACCCAAAGCGGTCCTGCACGACCACCTCGACGGTGGGCTCAGGCCCGCCACCGTCCTGGAACTCGCCCACCACATCGGATACGACGCCCTCCCGGCGACCGATGCCGACGACCTCGCCGTCTGGTTCGCCGCGGCCGCGGGTAGCGGCTCGCTCGAGCGCTACCTCGAGACGTTCGCGCACACCGTCGCGGTGATGCAGACGCCCGAGGGCCTCCAACGGGTCGCACGCGAATGCGTCGCCGACCTCGCCGCCGACGGCGTGGTCTACGCGGAGGTGCGGTTCGCCCCCGAACAACACCTCGAGCGGGGACTGAGCCTCGACGACGTCGTCCACCACACCCTGCTCGGGTTCGAGGACGGGATGGCCCAGGTCCGTGACCTGGGTCGCGAGATTCGCGTCGGCTGCCTGCTTACCGCGATGCGTCACGCTGCCCGGTCGCGGGAGATCGCCGAACTGGCGCTCCGGTTCCGAGACCGCGGAGTCGTCGGTTTCGACATCGCGGGCGCCGAGGCGGGCCACCCGCCGAGCCGACACCTCGACGCGTTCGAGCTGATGCGGGCCAACAACGCACATTTCACCATTCACGCCGGTGAGGCGTTCGGTCTGCCGTCGATCCACGAGGCGATCGCGTTCTGTGGGGCCGATCGCCTCGGGCACGGAGTCCGGATCACCGATGACATCACCGTCGGCGACGACGGAAACACCCGGCTCGGCAGGCTTGCGAACTACGTACGCGACCAGCGCATCCCGCTGGAGCTGTGTCCCAGTTCCAACGTGCAGACCGGCGCCGTCCCCAGCCTCGACAAGCACCCCTTCGACCTGCTCGCCCGGTTGCGGTTCCGGGTGACGGTGAACACCGACAACCGGCTGATGAGCGCGACGACCATGAGCGAGGAGATGGTCGCGCTCGCCGTGACCTTCGGCTACGGCTGGAGCGATCTCGAACGCTTCACCATCAACGCGATGAAGTCGGCGTTCATCCCGTTCCCGGAGCGGCTCCGGCTGATCGACGACGTCGTCAAACCCGGATACGCCCGGCTCAAGGGGTTCGGCACCGACAGGCCGACCCGCTAGACGAGCTGCAGGCGGGCCTCGAACTCCCGCTCCAGGTCACGCCAGGACTGCGCCTCCGCGGTGAACGGGGCGCTGGGGGCCAGCCGCGTCGGATCCGGGTTCAGCGTGTACGACACGTACCAGCCGAGCGGGGTGGACGGCGCCAGCGCCTGCTCCGTCGACTCGTCGCCGGCGAACTGTGCCGCGTCCGTGAACAGTTCGACGGCGAGGTCGAGCTGGTCGGCGTCGACCGACTGAGGTCCGTCCGCGAGGTCGTCGGCCAGACCCGGCAGCACGTACACGTTCTCGTCGGTGACCTCGACGTCGAGGGAGCCGTCCACGGCCGCGGCCTGCACCTCGGCGTAGGTGCTCACGCGTGCCAGGGCATGGTCGTGGTCGTCGGCGAGGAACCGCGCCAGCGCCCGCTCCGACGTGAACGCGAGGATCTTCCCGGCCCTGCCGAGGAAGACCGGGTCGTCGTCGAGGTAGCAGCGCAGCGTGAAGTAGGTGTCCGCCGAGGTGATGATCTTGACCGGGTCGATGCCGACCGACGTCCAGAACGTCTCCTCGTCATCGCCCTCCTCCTCGTCGGTCTCGCCGTCGAGGCTGACGTACTCGATGTCGTCGTCCTCGTCGTCGCCCTCCTCGGCGGCATCGTCCGCGTCGACGACGTTCTCCTGCGCGGCGACGATCTCCGCCTCGGCCTCCGCGACGGCGGCGGCATCGGTCTGCGGTGTCGCGACGACCGCGTCGATCGCGTCGATCACGGCCTCCCAGCCCGACGCGACGGCCGTCCCGATCTGGTCCCACCGCTGCTCGCCGTCCCGGCCGACGAACGCGGGCTCACCCGCGGAGACCGCGTCGAGCACCGGATTCGCCCCGAAGTACCGGGTCACGACGTCGAGGTCGCACACCTCGCCGATCGAGCGGACGATCTCGAACGTGTCCTCGAGCTCTCCGAGGGCGTCCGCGTCGGGGTCGCCTGCCACGAGTTCGGGCACACCGACCAGGTCGAACACGTGCGTGTCGTCGGGTTCGAACTCGGCTGCCGACAGCGCCGCGACGATCGCCCACGACGGATGCTCGACCAGATCGTGCTCGCGGTCCGAGCGGACGAACGCCGCCAGTTCGGCCGCCGAGGAGAACCCGTACAGATCGTCACCGTGGCCGAGGAAGGCCTCCCACTCGTCGTCCCCTTCACGCCAGCGCGGCGCCCACAGGGTGACGAGGTCGCCGTCGGTCAGTCCGAGTTGAATCGGGACGATGTCTCCAGCCATGGCGCGAAGCCTAATCGCTCAACCTCTCCGCGAGCGATGCCAGTAGCCGATCCCGTCGCTCCGCCACCAGTTGCGCACCGCGGGCCGCGGTCTCGACCACCGCCCGGCCCAGTTCATCGGCGTCGGCGCCGGACAGCGACTCGGGGAAGAACAGTCCGCACATGCCCCCGTGCTCGTCCACCTCGACACTGACCAGACCCGACGAATGCGTGACCCGCGCCCGCGCCGACGACAACTGGTGCAGGGTGTCGTCGAGCGCGGCGAGCCCCGCGGTGGCTCGTGCGACCACGGCGTCCATCTCTGCGCCGCTCACCGCAACACTCCGTTCGCGCCGCTCACACCGGCCTCATCCACGTCGACGCGGCAGGCGCGTTCGCATCCCGCTGCGCCTGGTCGGCGGAGAGTGCGTCCCGCTCGGGCAGCCCGAGTTGGTCGAGGATGTCGTCCCGGACGCCCGCTGCCGCCAGTTCGTCGCGCCTGCGTGCCTTCGCCTCCTGTGTCGACCTCCGGCACAGGTCCAGGATCGCCCCCGCGAGTTCGCCGCCGCCGTAGCGCAATTCCCGAGGGTCGATGCGGACGTCGATCGGTCGTCCGGTGGAGGTTGCGGTGACGGCGACGGTGCCTCGCGGATTGACGGTGGTGGCCGAGTCGGACGGGGTCGGCGGACCGGACGGCGGTTCGCCGGGGGACCGGTCACCGCGAGTGGGCTCGTCGAGGCGGTCGTCGGCGCCCGGCACGGCGGCATCGAGCGCGGGGACGCCGAGCACCGGTACCCCGAGCACGGGGCCGCCCGCATCGAACGGCGCGCTCACGCGGTGGGCCTGTAGAAGCCGTAGAAGCCCATCCCGATGTTCGCGGTCCGAACCGCCGACACCTGGACCGGGTCTCCTGCCTCGACCATCTGGCCGTTCCCGATGACCATCGCCACGTGCCCGTCCCAGACGGCGAGGTCGCCGGGCATCAGATCGCCGGAGTCGACCGGAATGCCGACGGTCTGCTCCTGGGCCGTGCGTGGGAGCTCGATACCCGCCTCGCCGTACGCCCACTGCGTCAGGCCCGAGCAGTCCAGGCCCTGGCCGGGTGCCGTGCCGCCCCACTGGTACGGGACACCCTGCTGGCTCAGTGCGTTTCGCACCGCATTCGCGGCCTCGGGATTCGGTGCCGTGGCGGTGCTGCCGTCGGGGAGTCGGATCTCGACACCGCCGCTGCTGCCCAGGTCGCCGCTGCCGAAGTCTGCGGATCCGAGGGCGGGCGCCCCCGCCTCCGCCGGTGCGCCCTGCGGCTCGGTGCCGAACGGATTCGGAGCTGTCGCGATGGCGTCGGCGAAGTGCTTGACGAACGCGTTCATGGCGTCGCCGCGCTGCTGGAGTCCCGACAGTGGACTCCCGCTCATCTCCGGTGCACCGGCGGGGGCCGGCTGCATCACGGCCCGCGCGTCGCCCGCGGTTGTCGGCGACGTCACCGGATCGGGCGCCGTCAGCTGCGCCATCGCGGCGGTGTGGACCTCGAGTTCGCCGCGCACCCGCATCACCACGGACAGGCCACGCGAGAGGTGGTCGATCGCGGCCGCGACGATCATCATCTGACCGGCCGGGGTGGTCAGCGCCGGGCCGGCCGAGATCGCGGTCGACACGAACGACTGCAGAATGCCCTGCAATTCGACGAGTCCGGCGGCAACGACCTCCGACGCGGCGGTCAGGACGCTCGCGATCTCCGTGCCCTGCTCCGACAGCTGCACCTGCTGGGTTTGTGCCTGCTCGCCCTTGGCGATCGCGGCCTGGGCGGGCGCGCCCGTCCACGCCGCACCGAGCTCGGAGAGCCCGAGTTTGCCGATGGCATACGCGGTGTCGAGCGCCGCGGACGCGACGGTGAGCGCCTGGGGTGGGCCGTCCGCGGGCAGAGTTCCCGAGCCGAACGCGGTGACGAGTTCCGTGAGGGGTCGGCTGAGGAGGTCGAGGGCGATCATGCGCTCACCCCACCCGCGGCGTCGATCGTGGCCGCGACGCCGTGGTCGGTGCCGTCGTATTCGGCAGCGGTTGCCTGAGCCGCGACCCCCATGACGTCGAGCGTGTCCGCGAGGGCGTGGAGCGCCGCCGTGTGCGAGCCGTGGGCCGCGGCGAACGCGGCGAGGAAATCGCCTCCGATCAGTCCGAACACCGGAGTCAGCGGACCCGGTCCCATCGCCTCGGCACCGATCGCCGCCCCCCTGACCCCGGACGCCATCGTCGCGGCAGCGACACCGTACGCGCGGATTCCGTCGGTCTCCGCCGAGAATCCGTCGGTCACCCCTGAGTTCCCGGTCGTCCCAGCGTTCCCGCTCATCCCGTACCCCCCGTTTGGTCGTGTCGACCGGATGCCTGCCTGTGCACCCGTCACCACGTTGGACGCGCCTGGGTGCGTTCCGGTTCCGCGGCGTTGTCGAACACTTCCGGGACGCGTCGCGCGCGCCCGGTGGTCGGCTGCCTATCCTGGGCGCATGGAGACGCACGTGGTCGACCACCCGTTGGCGGCAGCCCTGCTCACCACCATGCGCGACACCCGCAGCAGCAACCCCGTCTTCCGGGCGGCACTGCGCGAGCTGACGCACATGCTCATCTACGAGGCCATCCGGGACGCGGAGATCGAGGAGTTCGAGGTCGCGACGCCCGTCGCGCCTGCGCGGGGCGTCAGGCTGGCGAACCCGCCTCTGCTCGTTCCGGTCCTCCGCGCAGGCCTCGGCATGGTCGAGCAGGCCAGCTCGCTGATCCCGCAGTCACAGGTGGGGTTCGTCGGCATGGCCCGCGACGAGGAAACCCACGAGCCGGTGCCCTACCTCGAGTCGCTCCCTGTCGACCTCGCGGGCATCCCCGTGTACGTCCTCGATCCGATGCTCGCGACCGGCGGCTCGATGGTGCGGACCATCGAACTTCTCGCGCAGCGCGGAGCCACCGACATCACCGCCGTGTGCGTGGTCGCGGCTCCACAAGGTGTGACAGCGCTGGCCGACTCCGGGTTTCCGGTCCGGCTGGTCGTCTCGGCAGTCGACGAGGGTCTCGACGAGAATGCGTACATCGTCCCGGGGCTCGGCGATGCGGGCGACCGCCAGTTCGGTCCCCGCAACATCTAGCGGTCAACCCAGTTGGGGTGAGAATCGCGCACAGGCACGAAGCGTCTCCTGCGCGGCGGCTCGCGCGCGGGGCAGGTCGGCGTGGCTCGTCACCGGCTCGAACGCCTCGAAATAGCACTTGAGCTTCGGCTCCGTCCCCGACGGGCGCACCACCACCCGAACGTGCTCGCCCGACAGGACCACGGCGTCGGTCCGGGCCTGCCCGCGGCGGAGCAGCAGGTCCTCGCCCGACACGGGCTCGCCCGCGAGGTCGGTCGGGAGGTTCTCGCGCAGCCGGGTCATCGCTTCGGTGATCCGGTCGAGGTGCTCGACACGGTGTGACACCTGCATGGTGGCGTGCACCCCGCATTCGACCGCGAGGTCGTCGAGGACGTCCTGCAGTGTGCGGCCCCGCGCTTTCAATCCCGCCGCGACATCCGCGAGCACGACCGCGGCGGAGATGCCGTCCTTGTCGCGAACCAGATCCGGTGCCACGCAGTGCCCGATGGCCTCTTCGTACGCGTACACCAGGCCCTCGCCCGCCCGCACCAGCCACTTGAAGCCGGTGAGGGTCTGTGCGAACCGCGCGCCGCGGGCGGCCGCGATGCGGCCGAGCAGTTGGGACGACACCACCGTCGTCGCGACGAGCGGGTCGGCTCCGGCAGGTTGCGCGCGCAGCAGATGGTCGCCGAGGATCGCACCGGTCTCGTCGCCGGTGAGCATCCGCCACCCGTCCGCCGTCGGGATCCCCACGGCGCACCGGTCGGCGTCGGGGTCGAGCGCGATCGCGAGGTCGGCGTCGACGGACGCTGCCAACTGCAGCAGTGCGTCCGTTGCTCCGGGTTCCTCGGGGTTGGGGAACGTGACGGTGGGAAAGTTCGGGTCGGGCGCGAACTGGATGCCGACGGTGTGGATCTCGGAGAATCTTGCGGCCTGCAGCGCCTCGACCGCGGTGGCGCCGCCGACGCCGTGCAGTGGGGTGAGCGCGATCCGCAGGTCGCGGTCCTCGCCTCGGGCCAGGGCGGCGACGCGCGCGAGATAGTCGGCGCGCAGCGAGGTCGCGTCCGCAGATTCGACCGGCGATCGGGGCACCCCGACGGCAGGTCCGACAGCGGCGATGGCGGCTTCGATCTCGCGGTCGGACGGCGAGATCAGCTGCGCGCCACCGTCGAGGTACACCTTGTAGCCGTTGTCGGTGGCGGGGTTGTGAGACGCGGTGATCTGCACGCCGAGTTGCGCCCCCAACGCCCGGACGGCGTAGGCGAGCACCGGCGTCGGGGTCGGTCCGGGAAGCAGGACCACCGAGAATCCCGCGCCGGCAAGCACTTCCGCCGCCGTCGTCGCGAACAGTGCGGATCCGTGGCGTCCGTCCCTGCCGACGACCACCACCGACCCGCCGAGGCACTTCGCCTGCAGCCAAGCCGCGATGCCCGCGGTCGCGCGGGTGACGACCGCGACGTTCATCCCGTTCGGACCTGCTCGGAGGGGGCCACGCAGTCCTGCGGTACCGAACGTCAGCGGCGCCGAGAAACGGTCCGCCAGTTCGGTGTCCGACAGTGCCCGCAGGTCGGCCCGGGCGGCGGGGTCGGGATCGCCTGCGATCCAGTCGTCCACCAGGCGCCGCAGCTCCGGCGTCACAGTGCCGACACCAACTCGCGCAGCAGAGTTCCGATGCGTCCCGCCGACGCCGCTCCCGCCGCGAGGACCTCCGCGTGGTCGAGTCGTTCGCCGGTGATGCCCGCGGCGAGGTTGGTGACCAGGGAGATGCCGAGTACCTCCGCGCCGAGTTCGCGGGCGGCGATCGTCTCGTGGACGGTCGACATCCCGACGAGGTCGGCGCCGAGGATGCGAAGCATCCGGATCTCGGCGGGCGTTTCGTAGTGCGGTCCGGGCAGTCCCGCGTACACGCCCTCGTCCAACGCGGGGTCGATCGACCGGGCGAGTGCGCGCAGGCGGGGCGAGTAGGCGTCGACGAGGTCGACGAACCGGGCGCCGACGAGGGGGGAGCGGGCGGTCAGGTTGAGGTGGTCGGCGATCAGCACGGGCTGACCCACGGACAGTCCGTCGCGGATGCCCCCGGCGGCGTTGGTCAGCACGACGGTGCGGGCGCCGGCGGCGACGGCCGTCCGCACCGGGTGGACGACCCGCGCGAGGTCGTGGCCCTCGTAGGCGTGGGTGCGTCCGAGCAGGACCAGTGCCCGGTGGTCGCCGACCGGGACCGACAGGACGGTTCCCGCGTGACCCGAGGCGGACGGCGCCGCGAAGCCGGGGAGGTCGGCCATCGGAACACTCGCGGTCGCGGAGCCGAACGCGTCCGCTGCCGCCTGCCACCCGGAGCCGAGCACGATCGCGACGTCGTGCCTGGCCGCGCCGGTCCGTTCGCCCAGTACCCGCGCGGCCTGCTGCTCGAGGGAGTCCATGAGGGCACAGTACTGGCGACAACGGAAGTTACCCGTAGGTAGTATTCGGGCATGCCTTACCTCGAGCGCGACGGCGACGTCCACATCCTGTACCTCGGTGACCAGGGTCAGACCGACAGCGAGAACCGCTTCCACCCCGACTGGATCGACGCGTTCCACGCCACCCTCGACGAGGTCGAGGCCGTGGAGGGACCGGCGTCTCTGGTGTTCGCGGCGTCCGGCAAGTTCTTCACCAACGGACTCGACACGGACTGGCTGTTCGGCAACCTCGACCAGATCCACGCCTATCTCGACAAGGTGCACACGATCTTCACTCGGGTTCTGACGTTCCCGATGACCACGGTCGCCGCCGTCGGCGGCCACGCGTTCGGCGGGGGCACGATGCTCGCGGCGTCCAGCGACCAGCGGGTGATGCGTGCCGACCGCGGGTTCTGGTGCCTGCCGGAGGCCAAGCTCAACATGCCGTTCACCGTGGGAATGAACGCCCTGATGACCCTGCAGCTGCCCCGTACCGTCGCCGTCGAGGCGATGACCACGAGCCGCCGCTACGGCGGCGCCGATGCGCTCGCCGCAGGCATCGTCAACGAGATCGCCGACGGGGACGGGGTCCTCCCCGCCGCGATCGCGCGGGCCGCCGCCACCACCGCGCTGCACGGCGCGAACCTGCGCAAGATCAAGTCCGACCTGCACGCCCCGATCCTCGAGGCGTTCGCCGTCCCGACGACCCCGGAGAACCTGACCTTCGGGTGATGCGCCTCCGCAGTGGTGCAACATGCGCACCACTGCGGCTCCGCTGCCCCTGTGGTGAGACACTGGGAGCTGTGACCTCGGAAGTGGACGACGCGATCGCCGGTGCGCAGGCGGATCTGATCGCGCTGTCCCACTCCATCCACGCCGAGCCCGAACTCGCCTTCGCCGAGCATCGCAGCGTCGCGAAGGTCGCGGAAGTGCTGTCCCGGTACGGCTTCGACGTCACCGTTCCCTATTTCGGCCTGCCGACCGCGCTGTGCGCCGAGTACGGCAGCGGCGACTTCGTCGTCGGTCTCCTCGCCGAGTACGACGCTCTCCCGGAAATCGGGCACGCGTGCGGACACAATGTCATCGCCGCGGCGGCCGTCGGTGCCGGGATCGCATTGGCGCCCCTGGCCGATCGACTGGGAATCACGATCCGGGTGATCGGCACCCCGGCCGAGGAAACGGGCGGCGGCAAGGTCCTGATGCTCGAACGCGGGGCGTTCGACGACCTCGCGATGGTGGCGATGGTCCACCCCGGACCCGAGGACATCGCGGGCGCCCATTCCCTGGCGATGGCGGATATCGCCGTCACCTTCCGTGGGCGGGAGGCGCACGCGTCGGCCGCGCCGCAGCTGGGACTCAACGCCGCCGACGCCGCGACCGTCGCGCAGGTCGGACTCGGCCTGCTGCGCCAGCATCTCGAACCGGGTCAGCAGATGCACGGCATCGTCAGCGACGGTGGCATCGCACCGAACATCGTGCCCGCCCACACCGAGATGCTCTACTACCTCCGTGCAGGCACGTCCACCGCGCTGTCCGCGCTGACCGACCGGGTGTTCGCCTGTTTCGAGGCGGGCGCGCTCGCCGCCGGCTGCACACACGAAATTCGCACGGTGTCACCGAATTACGACGAACTGCGCCCCGACCCCTGGCTCGTGGGGGCGTACCGGGAACAGATCGAGATGATGGGCCGCTCGCCGCTGCCCCCCGACCGGGAAGGATCGCGCCCGCTGGGCAGCACCGACATGGGAAACGTGACGCAGGTGATTCCGGGGATCCATCCGGTGATCGGGATCGATTCGGGTGGCGCGGTCACCCACCAACCGGAGTTCGCAGCGGCCTGCGTGACCGACTCCGCCGATCGTGCCGTACTCGACGGCGCCCGCGCGCTCGCGGAGACGGTGGTCGCCGCGGCAACCGACCCGGCGCAGCGGACACGGCTGCTGGGCGCTGCCGCGGCGCGATCGGACGCACAGGAGCGACGGGGGACCGCACGGTGACCGGATGGATCGACCGGTGGGTCGACGAGCACGCCCGCGAACTGTCCGGGTGGCGCCGCCACATCCATGCCCACCCGGAACTCGCCCGCCAGGAGTTCGCGACCACCGCCTTCGTCGCGGACACGCTCACCGCAGCCGGATTGACTCCGCGCATCCTGCCGGGGGGAACAGGTCTCGTCTGTGACATCGGTCCCGACGGTCCGCGCGTCGCCCTGCGCGCGGACATGGACGCGCTGCCCCTGCAGGAGGACACCGGCGCGCCGTACGCGTCCACGGTCCCCGGGGTGTCCCACGCCTGCGGTCACGACGCACACACGACGATCCTCCTGGGCGCGGGCCTCGCGCTCGCGCAGTCACCGGACCCGCTGCCCAATGGCGTCCGACTGGTGTTCCAGCCCGCAGAGGAGGTAATGCCGGGCGGCGCGCTCGACGTCGTCGCCACCGGGGCGATGGAAGGCGTGTCGAGAATCTTTGCGCTGCACTGTGATCCGCGCCTCGCGGCGGGACGGGTCGGAGTCCGGCTCGGCGCCATCACCTCCGCTGCCGACACGGTCGAACTGCTGCTCGACTCGCCGGGCGGCCACACCTCACGACCCCACCTGACCACCGACCTGGTCTACGCGCTCGGCACCGTCATCACCGGCCTGCCGGGCATGCTCAGCAGGCGCATCGACCCGCGCACCAGCACGGTGATGGTGTGGGGCGCGGTCAGCGCGGGCCAGGCGCCCAACGCGATTCCGCAGACGGGACGACTGATCGGGACGGTGCGCACCGGCGACCACGACACATGGGCGCTGCTCGAACCGCTCGTTCGGGAGATCGTGCACGGACTGCTCGCCCCGACCGGCGTCCGCTACGAACTCAACTACCGGCGCGGGGTGCCGCCCGTCGTCAACGACGAGGTGTCCACCCGCATGTTCGAGCACGCCATCTCACAGCTCGGACCCGACGCGTTGTCGGACACCCCTCAGTCCGGTGGCGGCGAGGACTTCTCCTGGTATCTCGAGGAGGTGCCGGGCGCGATGGCCCGGCTCGGCGTCTGGTCGGGGGTAGGCGAGCAACTCGACATCCACCAGCCGACCTTCGACCTGGACGAACGGGCGCTCGGCGTCGGGGTGCGGGTGCTCGCGAACCTGGCGATCGGCGGCGAGCCGACGGTTCCCTGACTAGTCGGCGGTTCAGCCCGAGTAGCCGGGCGTTCCCGGGCCGACGTTGCGGCTGTTGCGGGTGCGCAGTTCGCGGACGTAGTCGGCCGGTGCGCCCGCGATCTCGGCGGCGTCCGCCATTACACCCAGGTAGCGGGCCGACGGGAGGCCGCCCTCGTACGCGTCGAGCACGTACAGCCAGGCGAGGACGGAGTCACCGGAGTCGGTGTCCACCCGGACCCGGATCTTGCGGTGAATCCCCAGCTCCGAACCCTCCCACCGGTCGAGGCTCGCCTCGTCCTCGTCGGGCACGTCGTACAGCACCACGAACACCCGTGAGTCCGGGTCCTCGACGACCGTCGCCAGTGCGCCCTCCCAGCCGATGTCTCCGCCGCTGAACGTCAGACGCCAGCCGTCGAGCCAGCCCGTCCCGGCCATCGGCGAATGGGGGCACCGCAGCAGCATCTGCTCGGGGTGCATGTTGGATCCGTACGCGGCGTAAATCGGCACGGCGAAAGCCTAGACCGTGCGCGTACGAGCTTCGAACTGTCGACCTCGGATCCGGGTCGCGCGGCGTGGCCGCCGTCCACCGCAGCAACGGCTCCACTCGCCGCACAGCCACCCGCTCGATGTGCAGGGCACCACCCGGGTGGAATAGCGTGGATGCACCGAGAACTGTGCACACGCTGCCGAAACATGGAGGACGGATGACCCGGATCGTGATCATTGGCGGTGGCCCCGCGGGCTACGAGGCGGCGCTCGTCGCGGCAGCTCACGGGGCAACGGTCTCCCTCGTCGATTCGGACGGCGTCGGCGGTGCGTGCGTGCTGTGGGACTGCGTCCCGTCGAAGACGTTCATCGCGTCCACCGGTGTCCGCACCGACATGCGTCGCGCCACCGATCTCGGAATCTCCCTCGATCCGGCGCAGGCCACCATCTCCCTGCCGCAGGTCCACTCCCGGGTCAAGAGCCTCGCGCAGGCCCAGTCCGCGGACATCCGGGACAAGCTGCAAACCGCGGGTGTCGAACTGCTCGCAGGCACCGCGGAGTTGATCGACTCGGTCATCGGCATGGCCTCGCACAAGGTGAAAGCGCACCTGGCCGACGGTGGCGAGCGGGTGCTGGAGGCGGACGTCGTTCTCATCGCGACCGGGGCGTCGCCCCGTGTGCTGCCGGGGGCCGAGCCGGACGGTGACCGCATCCTCAACTGGCGTCAGCTCTACGACCTCGAGACACTGCCCGAGCATCTCGTCGTCGTCGGCTCCGGTGTGACGGGCGCCGAGTTCGTCTCGGCCTACACCGAAATGGGTGTGCACGTGACGATGGTGTCGAGCCGCGACCGGGTGCTGCCGCACGAGGACGCGGATGCGGCGATGGTCCTCGAGGAGGCGCTGTCCGAACGCGGCGTCACCCTGGTCAAGCACGCCCGGGCCGACTCCGTCGTGCGCACCGCCGACGGCATCCGCGTGACCCTGTCCGACGGCCGCACCGTCGACGGCAGCCACGCCCTCATGACCGTCGGTTCCACCCCCAACACCTCGGGGCTGGGACTCGAGAAGGTCGGCATCGAACTCGATCGCGGCGGCTACCTGCGGGTCGACCGGGTGTCCCGGACATCGGTGTCCGGGGTCTACGCGGCCGGTGACTGTACCGGCCTGCTCCCACTCGCCTCGGTCGCCGCCATGCAGGGCCGCATCGCCATGTACCACGCGCTCGGCGAGGGTGTGAGTCCCATCAAGCTCAAGACCGTCGCGTCCGCCGTGTTCACCCGCCCCGAGATTGCGAACGTCGGCGTCAGCCAGGCTGCCATCGACAACGGCGACGTGCCCGCCCGCACCGTCATGCTGCCGCTCAACACCAATCCGCGGGCCAAGATGTCGTCGCTGCGTCGCGGATTCGTGAAGATCTTCTGCCGCCCCGCGACCGGCGTCGTCATCGGCGGTGTCGTCGTCGCGCCGACGGCGTCCGAGCTGATCCTGCCGATCGCCATCGCCGTGCAGAACAACCTCTCGGTCAACGACCTCGCGCAGACGTTCTCGGTGTACCCGTCGCTGTCCGGGTCGATCACCGAGGCCGCGCGGCAGTTGATGCGGCACGACGATCTGGACTGATCTGTCCGACATGTGGGATCGATGGTTCACATGTCGAACACGATGATGCGATAGTGGAAGGCGGCCGGCACCCCCGGCCGCCTTCCGTACCTACCGCCCGTGGATCCGCCGGCGACAGGTCGTCTCCAGGGCATGTCTCCCGATCCCCGTTTCGGTGCCCCTGGCGCCTGATCGCCGCCCTGTCGCGTCGTCGACCCCGGTATCGGTTTCTCCTCCGCACAGGGCGGAGCCCCGCGCGAGTCCTGGGCCTTCCGGGACGACGATCATCTCGCCAGGTGCATCCGACAGCGATCAGGAGACACGCCCGTGTCCCCACACGCCGATCTCCGGGAGTTGTCGTGTCTCCAGTTCTCGCGCGCCGTATGGCCGCACTCCGTTCGTCCGCCATCCGCGACCTGCTCGCGGTCGCCTCCCAGCCTGACGTCATCGGCCTCGCCGGTGGGCTACCGGATCCGAATCTTGTTCCTGTCGAACGGATTCGAAACGCCGTCGACGCCGCTCTGGGTGTTCCCGCGGCGCTGCAGTACACCGAGACCACCGGTGTCGCACGTCTGCGTGAGGTCGTCGCCGCGCGCGAGTCCGCGCGATGCCGGCGTCCGGTGGACGCCTCGCAGGTGGTCGTCACCCACGGCTCCCAACAGGCGCTGAGCCTGCTCGCACAGGCGCTGGTCGATCCCGGTGCCACCGTCGTCATCGAGGAACCCGCCTACACCGGCGTCCTGCAGGTGCTGCGGTCGTCCGAGGCCCGGATCGTCACCGTGCCCCTGGACACCGACGGCATGCGGGTGGACGTGCTCGCCGACCTGCTGGCGTCGGGGGAGCGGCCGGTCCTGGTGCACACCGTCAGCACGTTCCACAATCCGCGCGGCGTCACCCTGTCCGCCGATCGGCGTCGCGCGTTGGCCGAGCTCGCCGAGCGGTACGGCTTCCTCGTCGTCGAGGACGATCCGTACGGCGAGCTGTATCACACGACCGCGCCACCGGAGTCCGTTGCGGTGCAGTCGAACCGGGTGATCCGGTTGTCGAGTGCGTCGAAGACGCTCGCGCCCGCGCTTCGGGTCGGCTGGCTGGTTGCCGACCCGAAGGTCTGCACCGCGGTCGAACTGCTCAAGCAGGGCGCGGACCTGTGCGGATCGCAGCTGACGCACCTCGTCGCGGCCGACCTGCTCGCGGACGAGTCCTGGTTCGCAGCACACCTCGCGGGTCTGCGCGCGGAGTACGGCAGCCGCGCCGGAGCGCTCCGGGAAGCGGTGGACCGGGAGTTGGCCGGGGCGGCGGTGCTCGGGCGGATCGACGGCGGGATGTTCGGGTGGCTCGAGTTCGTCGACGACACCGACACCGACGCCCTCCTGTCGGCCGCCCTCGCGGAAGGGGTCGCGTTCGTCCCCGGATCCGCCTTCGCGGTGGACGGTGGTCAACGGCACAGCGCGCGACTGTGCTTCACGACGAACACGCCCGACCGGCTGCGCGACGCCGTCGCACGGCTCGCCGCTGCCCACTCCCGCTGAGCAGGGCCACTTCCTGAATGGCCCACCCATTCGGTCAGATCGAATGAATGGGCCATTCAGGAAGAAGGCGGGGAGGCAGGCAGCGGTCAGTCGACCCAGTCGTAGGTGCGCTCGACGGCCTTGTTCCACTCCCGGTACAGGCGGTCCCGCTCGTTCGCGGCCATGTTCGGGGTCCACGTGTGCCCGATCTCCCAGTTGGCCCGGATGTCGTCCTCGGAGTTCCAGTACCCGACGGCCAGGCCCGCGGCGTAGGCGGCGCCGAGCGCGGTGGTCTCGTTGACGACCGGCCGGATGACGGGAACATCGAGGATGTCCGACTGGAACTGCATGAGGGTCTCGTTGAGCACCATGCCGCCGTCGACCTTGAGCGAGGTGAGGGTCACGCCGGAGTCGGCTTCCGCCGCCTCGATGACCTCGCGGGTCTGGAAGGCGGTGGCCTCGAGTGCCGCGCGGGCCAGGTGCCCCTTGTTGACGAAACGGGTGAGCCCGACGATGGCGCCGCGGGCGTCGGGACGCCAGCGCGGAGCGAACAGTCCGGAGAAGGCGGGGACGATGTAGGTGCCGCCGTTGTCGGGGACCGCGGACGCGAGCAGCTCGACTTCCTTGGCGGAGTTGATGATTCCGAGATTGTCGCGCAGCCACTGCACGAGCGACCCCGTCACCGCGATCGACCCTTCGAGTGCGTAGACGGCTGCCGCGTCACCGATCCGATAGCAGACGGTGGTGAGCAGTCCGTGCTCGCTCCGCACCGGTGTCGTTCCGGTGTTGAGGAGCAGGAAGTTGCCGGTGCCGTAGGTGTTCTTTGCGTCGCCGGGCGACAGGCACGCCTGCCCGAACGTCGCGGCCTGCTGGTCGCCGAGGATGCCCGAAACGGGAACGCCCGCCAGGTTTCCGCGGCCACGGGCGGCGCCGTAGACGTGGGACGAGCTGCGGATCTCGGGCAGCAGCGACATCGGGATCTGCATGTCCGAGCAGATCTGCTCGTCCCACTCGAGGGTGTGCAGGTTCATGAGCATCGTGCGGGACGCGTTGGTGACGTCGGTGGCGTGGACGCCGCCGGACACCCCGCCGGTGAGGTTCCACAGGATCCACGAGTCCATCGTCCCGAAGCAGAGGTCTCCGGCCTCGGCTCGGGCCCGGACGCCGTCGACGTTGTCGAGGATCCAGCGAAGCTTCGGTCCCGAGAAGTAGGTGGAGAGGGGAAGTCCGGTCGCCTGCCGATAGCGGTCGGGTCCCTCGTCGCCGGCGAGTTCCTCGCAGAGCTCGGCGGTGCGGGTGTCCTGCCAGACGATGGCGTTGTACACCGGTTCGCCCGTGCTGCGATCCCACACGACGGTTGTCTCGCGCTGATTGGTGATGCCGACCGCGGCGAGGTCCGTATGGGCGAGGTCACGTTTGGCGAGCGCGCTAGCCACCACCTCGCGGGTGCTGCGCCAGATCTCGCTCGCGTCGTGTTCGACCCACCCGGCCTGGGGGAAGATCTGACGGTGTTCCTGCTGCGCGGAGGTGACCACGCGGCCGGCGTGATCGAAGATCATGCAGCGGCTCGACGTGGTGCCCTGGTCGATCGCGGCGATGTACCGGGTCACTGGCGTCCTACTCTCTCGGCGGTCTCGGCACGAAGCTACTAGGCTGAGCCACGATTTGCCGTCAAGCTCGGGAGCGAAGCGTTGGACAAGCAGCCTGGTGTGCAGTTCCTCGGCCCCGACCAGCGAAAGCTGGCCTGGGAGCAGTTGGGCGCCGAACAGTTCGACGTGGTGGTGATCGGCGGCGGTGTCGTCGGCGCGGGCACCGCCCTCGACGCGGCGACCCGAGGACTCAAGGTCGCGTTGGTGGAGGCGCGTGACTTCGCGTCCGGAACGTCGTCGCGGTCGTCGAAGATGTTCCACGGCGGACTGCGCTACCTCGAACAGCTCGAGTTCGGTCTGGTGGCGGAGGCGCTGCACGAGCGGGAACTGTCGATGTCGACGCTCGCGCCGCATCTGGTCAAGCCGCTCGAGTTCCTGTTCCCGCTGACGCACCGGGTGTGGGAACGGCCCTACATGGCAGCCGGTTTCATGCTGTACGACCGGATGGGTGGATCGAAATCCGTTCCCGCGCAGAAACATCTGACGAGGGCCGGCGCGCTGCGGATGTCGCCGGGATTGAAGCGGAACGCTCTCATCGGTGGAATCCGCTACTTCGACACCGTCGTCGACGACGCCAGGCACACGATGACCGTCGCCCGCACCGCCGCGCACTACGGCGCCGTGGTGCGCACGTCGACCCAGGTGGTGGGGTTCCTTCGGGAAGCGGACCGGGTGTCCGGTGTGCGTGTGCGCGATTCGGAGGACGGCAGCACGACCGAGGTGCGCGGACACGTCGTCATCAACGCCACCGGCGTGTGGACCGACGAGATCCAGGCACTGTCGCGTCAGCGGGGTCGGTTCCGGGTGCGTGCCAGCAAGGGCGTGCACATCGTCGTGCCGAGGGATCGCATCGTCAGCGACGCCGCGATCATCCTGCGCACCGAGAAGTCCGTGCTGTTCGTGATTCCGTGGGGTGGTCACTGGATCATCGGAACGACCGACACGGACTGGAACCTCGACCTGGCGCATCCGGCGGCGACGAAGGCCGACATCGACTACATCCTCGGGCACGTCAACAAGGTGCTCGTCACGCCGCTCACCCACGACGACATCGACGGCGTGTACGCCGGACTGCGGCCGCTGCTGGCGGGGGAGAGCGACGAGACGTCGAAGCTCTCGCGTGAGCATGCGGTGGCCCGCGTCGCGCCCGGTCTGGTCGCGATCGCAGGCGGCAAGTACACGACCTATCGGGTGATGGGCATGGACGCCGTGGATCTGGCGTCGGAGGACATTCCGGCACGGATCGCACCGTCGATCACCGAGCGTGTTCCCCTGGTCGGGGCCGACGGGTACTTCGCTCTCGTCAACCAGTCCGTGCACCTGGGGAGGCTGCACGGGTTGCACCCCTACCGCGTCAAGCACCTCCTCGATCGCTACGGCTCGCTCATCGACGAGGTCCTCGCACTGGCCGCGGAGACTCCCGAACTGCTCCAGCCGATCACCGACGCCCCGGACTATCTCCAGGTCGAGGCGGTGTACGCGGCCGCGGCCGAGGGTGCACTCCACCTCGAGGACATCCTCGCGCGGCGCACGCGCATCTCGATCGAGTACTCCCATCGCGGGGTGAACTGCGCCGAGCAGGTCGCCCGACTCGTCGCTCCCGTCCTCGGGTGGGACGAAGCCGGAATCGACCGGGAGGTCGCGACCTACCGCGCGCGTGTCGAGGCCGAGGTGATGTCGCAGGCGCAGCCGGACGATCCGGGCGCCGACGCGCTCAGGGCCGCGGCACCCGAGGCGCGAGCGGAGATCCTGGAACCGGTGCCGATCTCGCGTTAGTGGGTCAGGAACAGTTTGATCGCGACGATCACGACCGCGATCACTCCCAGCACCAGTGACCCGATCAGGGTCTGACCGGTCGGGCGTTCGCCGCGCAGGCGGGTGATGACATAGGTGATGCCCGCGATTCGGGTGACCACCCAGATCTCCGCGAGGATCAGGGCGGTACCCAGTTCGATCCAGCCGAGGCCGCCCATGCCCACGACAACCGTGGGGACGATGCCGGAGGTGAGGACCGGGACGGAGTCGCGCAGTTCCGCGATGCGTTCGGTGGTGGTGAGCTGCCTACCGCTGCGGGCACTGCGACCCACCGATTCCGCGAACGCGTGCGCCACGAACGTGGACAGCGAGGTGGCGATCACCACCAGACCCGCGCGGGTGATGCCGGTGCTGTGGTTCAGCGGTATCAGCGCGGTCAGGACCAGGATGTTGCCGTACACGTACGCGCTGATTCGGCTGGCGTAGTCCTCGACGGGTATCGGCGTTCGCGACATGAGCTACAGCGTCCCATGGACGTGCCTGTCACGCGGTTTCGAGTGATGGGAGTCCCGCGGTGAGTGTCCGGATGCAGCGCACCGCGATGTCCGCGGGCCTCGGAGCCCCGGCGGTGTCGTCGCCGGTCCCCGCCCACGTCTGGATTGCGAGCCGCATCGCCGTGTTGCCGGCGACCGCGGCGAGTCGGACGTCGACGGGATCGGCGTCGGGGCCCATCAGGAGCCCGAGGGTCGCGACGAGCTTCTCCTCGGTGTCGTTGACGACGCGGAACCACACCGACTCGAGGCCGGGATCGCCGGGGACGGCGCGCAGGAGGTCGCGGCTGAGCTGCAGGGCCCGGTAACCGGACGGCTCGGACGCGACGAGCGCTCGGCGTGCGGACGCCTCGAGCGCCGCCGCGACCGGGGTGCCGGGTTCGGTTCCGGCGAGGTCGACCAGCCAGTCGTCGATACCTGAGGTGATCAGCGGCGCGACGGCCTCCTCCTTGGTGCGGAAGTAGCGGTAGAACGTGCGCAGTCCGATCCCTGCTGCGCCGGCGATGTCCTCGGCAGTGACGGCGGCGGCGCCGCGCTCGGCGAAGAGTCGGGCGGCGGATCGGGCGATGTCGAGCTGGGTCTGTGCCTTCCGTCGTTCGGTCAGCGACACGAGGGGTTGCGCATTCGGGTCCGCCATGTGCACCATCATCACATGATGGCACGACGTGCCACCATGGCGTGAACTGTCAATGAGGAAAACGTCAGCTATCCGGTGAAACGAGAGGAAGTGCGGTTGATGAATCGCTTCGAGGGACGCAAGGTGCTTGTCACCGGTGCAGGATCGGGAATCGGGCAGGCCACCGTCGCCCGCATCCTCGAGGAGGGCGGAATCGTCGCTGCCGCGGATGTCAACGAGGCAGGCCTCGAGGTGACGAAGGCGCGTGCCGAGGAAGCGGGTACCGCGGGCCGGCTGAGCGTGACGACGGTCGACATCTCCAGCGAGGACTCGGTCCGCGAGAGCATCGGCGGCGTCATCGACAACCTCGGCGGGTTGCAGGTGCTGATCAATGCCGCGGGCATTCTGCGGTCCTCCCACACCGCCGACACGACGCTCGACTTCTGGAACACGGTCATCGGCGTCAACCTCACGGGAACCTTCCTCGTCACCCGTCAGGCACTGCCCGCGCTGCTCGACTCGGGCAAGGGTGTCGTCGTGAACTTCAGTTCGACGTCGGCGCATTTCGCGCATCCCTACATGGCTGCCTACGCGGCGTCGAAGGGTGGCATCCGGTCGTTCACCCACGCGATCGCCCTCGAGTACGCCAAGCAGGGCCTGCGGGCCGTCGCCGTCGAGCCGGGATCCATCGCGTCCGGCATGACCAGCAACCCCGGGTTCCCGACCGAAGGGGTCGACCCGTCCCTGATCGGGAAGCTGTACCCGTGGATCGGTGACGGCTTCGCGCCGCCGGAGGACGTCGCGGGCGTCATCGCGATGCTGGCGTCCGACGACGGAAAGTTCGTCACCGGCACCGAGATTCGGATCGACGGCGGAACCCACATGTGACGTGCTCGGCGGGCGGTCGGCAGCTACGACGCCGACCGCTCGCCGATTGCCCGGAGGGCGGCGATCCCGGCGCGGGCGAACGCGACGTCCTCGTCGGGGTCGGCGCCGCTGACGCCGATCGCACCGACGACGTCGACGCCGAGGCGGACCGGCACGCCACCGGCCAGGGTCGTCATCGGCTGCGGCGTTTGTGCGCCGATGAGGTCGAGCAGCTCCGGGTGGGCCGCGCGCAGTCCGGCGAGGTCGCCCGATGCCGCGCCCATGAGCGCTGCGGTCGCGGCCTTCGCCCGCGCCACTCCGGCGGTGAACCACGGTGCCCCGTCACCGCGAAGCACCAGTACGTCCTGTCCTCGATGATCGACGACAGCGATGCTGATTCGTTTGCCGTCGCGCTCGGCCGCTGTCAGTGCTGCCTCCGCTGCCGCGCGGGCCCGGGTGAGATCCATGTCGTTCTGCATTCGGCGACCGTACCCGGCAGCGTCCGTTCGGCAGGGTGGATGTGTTGGCGCCCTTGTCTTCACGGCCGCGTCGCCCGCCCGTCGTCGCGGTCGGATCACGCCGACCGGGCTCGGGTGGCCGGTCGCATCCGCTGCCCTAGACTCGGGAAACAATGAACACCGTTAGGCCCGACCTCGACCAACGCCGCAGGCAGCGGCGCACCCGGCTGCTCGAAGTCGGGATCGAACTGCTGGGCGCGGCGGAGAACCCCGCCGTCAGTGTCCGTGCGGCCTGCCGTGCTGCGGGGCTCACCGAACGCTACTTCTACGAGAGTTTCGCCGACCGCGACACCTACATTCGCGAGGTCTACGAAGAGGTGGGGGAACGCGCGCGTACCGCGCTCGTGGCTGCGGTCGAACAGGCCTCCAGCGGGACCGAGCTGGCCGAACTGGCGATCCGCGCGTTCGTCGCCCTCGTCCTCGACCACCCGGAGGCGGGTCGCGTGCTGCTGCTCGCGCCGCTTCGCGAGCCCACCCTCGGCGGCCGCGGACTGGCCCTGGCCCCGAATTTCGTTGCGCTGGTGCAGGCCCAGCTCGGTGCCGTCGACGACCCCGACGAACGAGCCCTGCGTGCACTCGGTCTCGTCGGCGCCCTGACCAGTCTGTTCATCGGCTACCTCGACGGCACGGTCACGGTTCCGCGCGAGCGGCTGATCAGGCACTGCCTCGACCTGATGGCGCGAACGGGACATCCCTGAGCTCCCCGAGCCCGCCGTTTCACAGCATTCCGAATTCGACATGCGCGTGGAGTGACATCGCCCGTCATACCTAGAGCTGCTAGGGTCCATGCCTAGATCATCTAGGCATGGAGGGGTCGTGCACATCGACAAGGATCTGGTTGCGGCGTCGGCGACACTGCTCGTCCTCGGCATCCTCGCCGAGGGCGAGTCGTACGGATACGCCGTCCTCAAACGGGTGCACGAACTGTCCGGCGGGCAGATCGAGTGGACCGACGGCATGCTCTATCCGCTGCTGCACCGTCTCGAGCGGTCGGGGTACGTGACGGCGTCGTGGGGCACCTCGGACGTCGGCCGTCGACGCAAGCACTACGCGATCACCGCTGCCGGCCGAAACGTGCTCGCCGAGCGGCGCAGTCAGTGGGACGTCGTCGCGCACGCGCTGAACGCGGTGTGGCAGAACGCGGGGTTGCCGCCGAGTCCTGCTCCCAGGTGGGCGTGATGACAGACACTGCGCTCGAATCGCAGATCGGCCGGTGGCGGGGGTACGTCGAGCGGCACCAGGTGATCTCGACTTCCGACGCAGACGAGATGGAAGACCATCTGCGGGGTCGGATCTCGGAACTCGTGGCATCCGGGCTGACCGACGACGAAGCCTTCCTCGTCGCGGTCAAGCGGATGGGGAGTGTGGACGCCATTTCCCGCGAGTTCGCCCGGGAGCATTCCGAACGACTCTGGAAGCAACTGGTGCTCGTTCCCGCCGAGCAGGGCGAGCGCACGCGGGCGCCGCGGCGTGAGCTCGTCGTTGTCCTCGCTCTCGCCGTGTGTGCCGGGGTGGTCCTCGAGGCGGCACTCCGGGCCGGGCTCGACGGCAGCCTCTTGGCACGCAACGCCGCGGCCCTCGTGTTGCCGTTCCTCACCGGCTACTTCGCGTGGAAGCGGCGTGTCACGTCCGAAGTCGCGGCGGTGCTGGTGGTTCCGTTCGTGGCGATCACATTGGCGCTCAACCTGTTTCCGTTCGCATCCGAGGGTGCCACGGAGATCGTCGCCGCGATACACGCGCCGATCGTGCTGTGGTTCGCCGTCGGCCTCGCATACGTGGGCGGGGATTGGCGGTCCCACCGCAGGCGGATGGACTTCATCCGGTTCACCGGCGAGTGGGTCGTGTACCTGACGCTGCTGGCGCTCGGTGGAGGCGTCCTCATCGGTCTCACCGTCGGGGCGTTCAACGCGCTCGGCACGGACATGGAGTGGGTGATCGAGGACTGGGTGTTGCCGTTCGGCGTGCCGGGCGCAGTGATCGTCGCCGCCTGGCTCGTCGAGGCGAAACAGGGGGTGGTGGAGAACATCGCGCCCGTCCTCACCCGGGTGTTCACCCCGATCACGATCGTGATGCTGCTGGTGCTGCTCGTGGCGTTCGCGCTGGACGGGAACCTCGTCGACGTCGACCGCACCCTGCTGATCCTGATGGATCTCATTCTCGTCGTGGTGCTGGGCCTGCTGCTGTACTCGATCTCGGCGCGGGACCCGCTCGATCCACCGGACCTGTTCGACCGCCTGCAACTGGTGCTCGTCGTCAGCGCCCTGGCGGTGGACCTGGTGATGCTGACGGCGATGCTCACCCGGATCGCGGAGTTCGGGGTGAGCCCGAACAAGGCGGTCGCTCTCGGCCTCAACCTCGTACTGTTCGCGAATCTGGCGTGGTCCGCGAGACTGCAGATCGGGTTCCTGCGCGGACGTCGCCGATTCGAGGCCGTGGAACTCTGGCAGACGCGGTACCTACCGGTGTTCGGTGCGTGGGCGGCGCTCGTCGTCGTGCTGGTACCACCGCTGTTCGATTTCGTGTGAGCCGGGAGCGGCTACCGGGGCGTTCCGGGGCCGGGAAGCGGCTGGCAGGACGGGCACCAGTAGATCGTGCGCTCGTGGTCGTTCTCGCCGAGATCGCCGTGCCGGACGAGTGTCCCGCAGCGCAGGCAAGGCTTCCCGCTGCGGCCGTACACCCACAGCTCCCGGCCGCGCCGCCGCTCGCCGGTGGTGACGCGGACCGGGCGGTCCCGATTCGCGACCAGCACGCGGTGTGCGAGCGTCACCCACGGCAGTGGGTCGCCTGCCGCCGCAACGGGAGTCGCAGGGTGTGTGCCACGCAGGAAGCACAGCTCGCTGCGGTAGACGTTGCCGATCCCCGCGAGTACTCGCTGGTCGAGGAGCGCGACCCCGACGGCGCGCGCCGGGTCGGAGGCCAGGTTCGCCGACGCGAGCTGCTCGTCCCAGTCCGCGCCGAGCAGATCGGGACCCAGGTGTCCGACTGCCTCCGATTCCTGTTCGCGCGGTATCACTTCCACGATGCCGAGCTGGAACCCGACCGCGAGGTGCGTCGCGGTGCCGAGCAGGATTCGCGCCTGCCACGAGGGCCGACGCCATCGCGCGCCCGCCGGGTAGACGTGCCAGGCGCCCTCCATCTTCAGGTGGGTGTGGACGCTGAGGTCGCCGACGCGGATCAGCAGGTGCTTGCCGCGACTGACCACCTCGTCGACGGGTCCCGGCGTGAGGTCAACCGTGGCGAACGCCGGCACTCGAATGTCGCAGAGCGTCAACGCCTTCCCTTCGAGAGCGGCGCGCAGACGGGTCGCGGCCTGCCACACGGTGTCACCCTCGGGCACGGTCACCGCCCCGCATAGGGCGTCCGCTTCCGCAGGCCGCGGGGCGTGGCCGAGAACCCGGCCTCGACCAGGGTGGGTGCCAACGGGCTGGAGTGGACGGACTCGCCGTCGACCTTCTCCACGACGATCTTCTCGACGCCGCCGCGGTCGACGAGTTCGCCGAGGGCGAGCGCCGCGGCGTGCCGATCGCCCGGGTCGGCGGTGAACGTCAGCAGGGTCTTCCCCCCTCGCTCGACATACAGCGCCAGGTCCCCGTCGACGAGGACGACCATGGCACCGGCCTTGCGGCCCGGCCGATGCCCCCCTTCGGTCGCAGGCCAGCCGAGGGCCGCGCCGTACGGGTTGGCGGGGTCGGTCGCCGCCAATGCCACGGCGGCGCGGGGCCGGTCCGGAGCGGGCGCGTCCGCGTAGCCGCGAAGACGGTCGACGACGTCCGACGTCGAGAACTGAGCGGCACCGAGACCGTCGACGAAATAGCCGCGTCTGCACCGGCCGCTCTCCTCGAACTCGCGCAGCACCTTGTACATCAACGCGAACCCACCGGGAACGTCCTCCGCGACAACGGAACCGCGGGTCACGACGCCGTGGCGGTCGAGCAGCAGGTCGGCCCGGCCGTGCGCGCGGATCGTCGGGTCCGGTTCCGGTTCGGGAAGCAGCGACCACCGGCCGCCCACGGTCGGTGGCCCGGTCCGGGACGGCATCGTGGGCCGCGGCAGGGCGCGATAGGCGCGGGTCCGCGGCGCGCGGCGCGGAGCGCGGTGGCTGGGCGTGGCGCGTGTGGTGCCCGACAGCAGCGCCCGCAGCGGGGCGAGCGAATCGTTGCCGACGTACCCGCCCCACACCAGTTGCCACAGCGCGTCGGTCAGTGCCGCATCGTCGGTGGCGCCGATCTGGTCGGACAGGTTCCGGAAGAAGAAGGCGCCACCGGGCGCGAGGGTGTCGAGGATCGCGCGGTGCATCTCGGTCAGCTCGATCTCCTGCGGCGGCGTCAGCGTCAGTGGCGCCGTGTCCGCGAGGTGCAGCCGCACCCACCCATCGCTCCCCGAGATGTGCCCCGCGCCCGACCACAACACCTCCCCGGTGGTGGTCAGTTCGTCGAGCATCGCGGGGGTGTAGTCGCGCACGCGGGACGGCAGGACGATCGACTCCCACGCCGACGCCGGAATCGGCGCCCCGGCAAGCTGGTCGACGACGGCGGCCACCCCGTCGACGCCGCGTAGACCCCCACCGACGTGCTGCCAGTCGGGCAGGAACCGGCCGAGCGCCTGCTGCTCCACCGGCTCGACGTCCCTGCGGGCGGCGGCGAGCGACCGGCGTCGCAGGCGACGCAGGACCTCGGTGTCGCACCACTCCGATCCGGTTGCGGCGGGACGGAACTCGCCCTCGACGACGCGCTTTTCCTGGGCCAGTCGCAGCAGGACGTCGCGGACCACCGAGACTCCGAGGCCGAATCGCGCGGCGGCGTCGGCGAGGGTGAACGGGCCGTGGGTGCGGGCGTACCGGCCGATCAGGTCGCCGAGCGGGTCGTCGACCGGTTCGACGAACGCGGCGGGCACGCCGATCGGCAACGGCACACCGAGCGCGTCCCGCATCCGCGGTGCGTCCTCGATCGCCACCCACCAGTTCGCGCCCGCGAAGGACACCGCCAGCGCGCGTTTGCGGGATTCGAGTTCGCCCAACCACGGCAGAGGATCCGCGGTCGCTCTGGCCGCGACCTCGGTCTCGGTGAGGGGGCCGAGGAGTCGCAACAGGTCCGCGACTCCCTCCGCGTCCCTGGCGTGGCGCTCGGGAACGAGGCGCTGCAGTTCGAGTTCGGTCTGCTCGATGACGTTGTCGTCGAGCAGTTCCCGCAACTCCACCCGGCCGAGCAGTTCCGCCAACAACGTCGAGTCCAGCGACAGGGCGGCCGCCCGACGTTCGGCGAGGGGACTGTCGCCCTCGTACATGAACGCGCCGACGTAGTCGAACAGCAGCGATGTCGCGAACGGTGACGGTGACGCCGTCTCCACCTCGACGATCCTGATCCGGCGGCGTCCGACGTCGGTGAGCAGTCGTGTCAGCGACGGCAGGTCGTACACATCCTGCAGGCACTCCCGCACGGTCTCGAGGAGGATCGGGAACGTCGGGTACTTGCGGGCGACGTCGAGGAGCTGAGCCGCGCGCTGGCGTTGCTGCCACAGCGGCGCGCGGCGGCCCGGGGTGCGCCGCGGCAGCAGCAGTGCGCGGGCCGCGCACTCGCGGAACCGGGACGCGAACAGGGCCGACCCGCCCACCTGCTCGGTGACGACGTCCTCGATCTCGTCGCGGTCGAACACGAACAACTCCGCGCCGGGCGGAGCGTCCTCGGTGTCGGGGAGTCGCACGATGATTCCGTCGTCCGATGCCGTTGGTGCGGAGTCGATTCCGAAGCGCTCCTGCAGTCGGGCGCCGATGGCCAGTGCCCACGGCGCGTGCACGGGCATCCCGTACGGCGAGTGCAGAACCAGGCGCCAGTCGCCGAGTTCATCCCGGAACCGTTCCAGGACCAGTGTTCGGTCGCTGGGGACCTGACCGGTCACCGCGGCCTGCTCGGAGACCAGCGCGAGGAGGTTGGTGACGGCGTTGTCGTCGAGACCCTGGGACGCGAGCCGTGCCCGAAGTTCCTCGGGCTCGCCGAGTGACGTCTCCCGCAGAAACTCGCCGAGTGCTGCGCCCAGCTCGGCGGGGCGGCCCAGACCGTCGCCGTGCCAGAACGGCAGGCGTCCGGGCATTCCGTAGGCGGGGGAGACGAGCACGCGGTCGTGGGTGATCTCCTCGATCCGCCAGCTCGTGGCGCCGAGGGCGAAGACGTCCCCGACGCGGGACTCGTAGACCATCTCCTCGTCGAGTTCGCCGACCCGGCTTTGCTTCTCGCCGACCATGTAGACGGTGAAGAGGCCGCGGTCGGGGATCGCGCCGCCAGACGTGACGGCGAGGCGTTGCGCGCCCGGCCTGCCCGTCAGGACGTCGGCGTCGCGGTCCCACACCAGACGCGGGCGCAGCTCGGCGAACTCGTCGGACGGGTAGCGGCCCGCGAGCAGGTCGAGGGTCGCGTCGAACGCGGACCGGGGCAGCGTCGCGAAGCTGCCGGTGCGCCGCACCGCGTCGAACCAGCTCGCCGCATCGATCGGGTCGAGCGCGCACGCCGCCACGGTGTGCTGGGCGAGGATGTCGAGCGGATTCGCGGGCACCGCGAGCGCTTCGATCCTCCCCGTCGTCATGCGCTCGACCGTGACGGCGCAGTGGATCAGGTCGGTGCGGTGTTTGGGGAACAGGACGCCGCGGGAGATCTCGCCGACCTGGTGTCCGGCGCGGCCGACGCGCTGCAGCCCGCTCGCCACCGACGGCGGCGCCTCCACCTGGATCACGAGATCGACCGCACCCATGTCGATGCCGAGCTCCAGGCTGGACGTGGCGACGACGCACCGCAGCCGCCCGGACTTGAGGTCGTCCTCGATCAGGGCGCGCTGATCCTTGCTGACCGAGCCGTGGTGGGCCCGGGCGAGCAGGGGATCGGCGCCGTGATTGACCTCCGATGTGGCACCGATCAGCGCCGGTGTCCTGTGGACGGTGGTCGCCGGGTCACCTCGGCGGGCCGCGCCGTCCTCACCGAGACGTTCCGCGTACACCTCGTTGAGGCGGGCGGTCAGCCGCTCCGCGAGCCGCCTCGAATTGGCGAACACGATCGACGACGAGTGCTCGAGCACCAGGTCCACGATCTGTTCCTCGACGTGCGGCCAGATCGAACCCTGCTGCGGGGCAGGCGAAGCGGACTCCTCATCCGGTGTGGTGACGCCGAGCTCCGTCATGTCCTCGACCGGGACGCGCACCGTCAGGTCGAACGTCTTGGGTGACGCGGGCGCCACGATGTGTACCGGTGCGGAGCCGGCCAGGAACCGCGCCACCTCCTCGTGCGGGCGCACGGTCGCCGACAATCCGATCCGTTGCGCGGGACGATCCAGCAGCATGTCCAGCCGCTCGAGCGAGAGTGCCAGGTGCGCACCACGTTTCGTCGCAGCCACCGCGTGCACCTCGTCCACGATCACGGTGTGCACCGAGGCGAGGGTTTCGCGCGCCGCCGAGGTGAGCATCAGGAACAGCGACTCCGGCGTCGTGATGAGGATGTCCGGGGGAGTGCGCAGCATGGTGCGACGGGCCGCGGGCGTGGTGTCGCCGGATCGCACGCCGACGGTGACCTCGGGAGGTGTCAGACCGAGCCGCTTCGCCGTCTGTGTGATGCCGACCAGTGGGGCGCGCAGGTTTCGTTCGACGTCGACGGCGAGGGCCTTGAGCGGCGACACGTACAGCACCGACGTGCCCGGCTTCCGGTCCGAGTCATGCGGGCGTGAGGCCAGCTGGTCCAGGGCCCACAGGAATGCCGACAGCGTCTTGCCGGACCCCGTCGGGGCGACCACGAGGGCGTGCGCGCCGTCGGCGATCGCTTCCCACGCGCCGAGCTGCGCGGACGTCGGGGCCGGGAAGGCGCCCTCGAACCACTCACGGGTGGCCGCGGAGAACCTGCCGAGCACCGAATCCATGGATCCATACTGCCCGCAGGGTCGGACATCGTCAGTACAGCGGACGGCACCACCGGCACGTGTGCCGGCGGTGCCGGAGGGAACCCCGGTCAGTGCCCGCAGGTCACGTGGAACCGTTCCCAGGCTCCGACCTGCGTCGCGTCGGAGTGGATCGCGTCGCTTACTCGGCCGCCACCGTCGACTGCGGTCAGATACCGGCCGTTGACCGTCGAGATCGAGTACCAGTCGCCACCGAGGGAGTGCAGCGTGAGCTTCTCCCAGCCGCGCAGCCACGTGGCATCCGAGTGCATCACGTCGGTGATGCGTCCGCCGCCGCCGACGGCGGTCAGATAGTTGCCGGTCATGGTCTGGACGCCGTATGCGATCTCCGGAGAGCCGTCGCGTGAGTCGACGAGCGTGAACTTCTCCCATCCACGGATCTGTGTCGCATCGGTGTGGAGGACGTCGGTCGTGCGTCCGCCGCCGCCGACGGCCGTCAGGTAGTTCCCGTTCACCGTCTGGAAGGCGCAGCCGGAGACGGGACCGTTGTAGGCGCTCGCCGACGCGGCGCCGAAGAGTCCACCGGCCATGACGGCGGCCGCCGCGAGTCCGGCGGTGATGAAACGTTTGGTACGACTGGACATGATGGTCACCTCAGGGGTCGGTTCGGATGTTGACCCCAGCCTCACCCGGGACGGCCGTGGGAAACACCGACCCTTGGGTGCAAACGGACACCACCCGGTGTCAGTGGGTGCCGCGACCGAACCGGTCCAGCAGCGCCGACCGGATCTGCGGTCGGGACGCCGCGACCAGCGTCAGCGTCGCCTCCCGCATGAGACGTTCGGCGGTCGCTCCGGCGATGGATGCTGCGCTGCCCGTCGCCGTGACCAGTGCGGCGGCGGTGCGTACGGCTAGTTCCGACGCCGCCGCGCGCGCCGTGCTCAGGTCGCCGGTGCCCGCGAACGCCCCGTCCAGGCTCGCGCGGACCTCCTCGGCGTCAGAGGCGAACCGGCGGACGTCCACTCCCCGTTCGGCGAGTTCGGTGCGGGCCCGCCGCGCGACCCCCGTCGCCATGCAGCCGTTGAGCCACGACCCGAACAGCTGTCCGGCGGCGAACACGGCCGGGTCGACGACGCCGACCACCTGCTCGTCCGGCACCGCGAGCCCGTCGATCCGCAACCGCACGGTGTTGCTGCCGCGGGCGGCGATGAGCGGCAGATGTTCGACGGTGATGCCCTCGGTGGCCACGGCGTCGACGAGGACGTGGACGATCGAGTCGTCGAACTCGTCCCGCGCAGACAGTTGCAGCACGTCGACGATGCCCCAGCCGGTGACGAACGGGGCCACTCCGTCGAGGATGTAGCCGTCGCCGTCGACCCGACGCGCGTACAGCAGCGGTGGTTGCGGGATCGCACCCGCGAACGCGACACCGCCGCGCACCGACCCGGAGACCAGACCGTCCCAGAACCGTTCGCGCAGCGCGGTGTTGGGGCTGGCCGCGAGCGCCGCGACGACCCCGTGATGCTGCATCCAGGTGAACGTCGTCGCGAGGCACCCGCCGCACAGCGTCTCGACGACCGCGACGAGGTCGCCGATGTCGATGGTCGGGCCACCGAGTTCGGGGCGTACGGCGAGACCGTAGAACCCCGCGTCGGCGAGTGCGTAGAAGTGGCTCGACGGGATCTCCCCGTCGGCGTCCACGCTGTCGGCGACCGGGAACAGCACGTCCTCGGCGATGTCGTGAGCGAGCTCCGGCCAGTGCGTCACGGCGCCAGCGTATTGCCCGCGGGTCCCGTCTGCCCGGAGGCGGACCGACGGGACCCATCAGTTTTTACATGCCGAGTGTCTACATGCCGGCCGGTGGGTGGCCCAGGGAGAAGGCCGCGCCGAACGGATCGGTGACCGTCGCGAGCGTCCCGTACGGGGTGTCCTCGGTGGGCATCAGGACCGTGCCGCCGAGCGATTCGACCTGCGCGACGGTGGCGGCGACATCGTCGGATGTGACATACGCCTGCCAGAACGACGGCACCTCGGGAGGGCTGAGCTTCGAGGTGTCCATGATTCCCGAGTACGACGAATCGCCGACGAAGACCTGGCTGTAGGCATCCGGTCCGGGCGAGTCGTCCCCGCCCGTACCGATCTCCTCGAGCCGGGCGCCGATCACCTTCGGGTAGAAGTCGATCGACTTCGCATAGTCCTTGCTGTGGCACTCGAACCAGTACGGCGTCCCGTGCTCGCCCCACTGGCTGAACCCCTGATGCCGGTCGGGCTGCCAGAACCCGATCACCGCCCCCGCGGGATCGGTCACCACAGCCATGGTTCCCTCGTCGCCGACCGCCATCGGAGGAACCATCACCGAACCTCCCGCGGCTTCGGCCGCCTCCAAAGTCGCCGCCGCGTCGTCGGTGCGCAGGTACACCGACCAGATGTTCGGCGGGCCGCCGGCCTCCTCCATCCACGGTGCCAGGCCCGCCACGCGCCGCCCGTTCTTCGTGAAGTTCTGGTAGCCGCCGAACTCCTCGCGTGGTGCCTCGACCTCCCAGCCGAAGATCGCGCGATAGAACTCCGCGGCCTTCGCGGGGTCGCTGCTCATCAGATCGAACCAGACTGGGGCACCAGCAGGTGCCGAGTACTCGGACATGATCGAACCCTTCTCGGACGCAACGTTCTCGGATGCAGGTACTGACCGCTGTCGCGTCCGATTCTCATCGGCGCGCCGGTGGATCGCCACCTGTCGGCGGAATCGTCCGCCGCTCCGCGTCCCGCGGATCGAGCGTGACGAGCGAGGCGCACCACCCTGCGCGAGCCCGGCCGGTGCGTCACGGGCTCACGGGCCGTCTCCGGAACCGCCGAGAAGCGCGCGCAGGTTTCGGGTGATCACCGAGGTCGAGATCGTCGGGTCGATGGCCCGCTGGATGCCGAGTCCGACTCCGAAGCTCAGTGCGCTGGTGGTCGCGTCCTCCACGGACATCGGCAGGGTGACCTCGCCGGACGCCACGAGCGCGCCGAGGACGGCCCGCACGATGTTGTGTGTCGAGGACAGGTTCGTTGCCAGCGCCGTCCGCAGTTCGGGGTCGTGACGGGTGGCTGCGATGAACTCGAACTCGAGCATCGTCCATTCGACGTCGCCGAGGGTGCGCTGCGCCCAGTCCTCGAATGCGATCAGCCGGTCCTCGAGCGGCACCGGCCTCGCCATCACCTCGGCGATCTCGCTGCCCTTGGTCGCGTGGATCAGCTGGAGGACCTCCAGGCAGAGCTCCTTCTTGTTGCGGAAGTTCGAGTACACGGCACCCTTCGAGTAGCCGGCCTCCTCCGCGACCTTCTCGAGGGAGGTGACGCCGTAGCCATGGGCGAGGAACAGGTCGCGGGCGGTCGCTATCAGGTGGGCCCGCGTCTGGGCCTGGCTTTCCGACCTGGTCATCCGGGCCATCGACACTCCGTTCGCAAGAAACTCTCCATTTGGCATACCGATGGTATTCGAATACTGCTAGTTTCTGAATATGACTTCGAGTGACAGACACCTTCGTCGGGGACTGGTCATCGGCTGCGGCGGCACTCTCGGTGCGGCGTGGACGGTCGCGGCACTGGCCGCCGTCCGCGACGCCCTCGATTGGGACCCGCGTGAGGCGGACGTCCTCGTCGGGACGTCGGCGGGCGCGGAACTCGTCACGATGCTCGGCAGCGGTGTCGGCGTGGACGAGCTGGTGGCGATGCAGCTGGGCGAGCAGGTCGCTCACCCGGCGCTGCGCACACACCTGGCCGACGCACCCGGCCGGCTCCCGCCCCTGCCGCGTCTCGGGTTCGGGTCGCGGCGACTGGTCCGGAACCGCGGCGTCGGTACCGTCACCGCACTGAGCGGGCTGCTCCCGCCCGGCGGCGGGGACGCCGCATGGCTCGATCGGCTCGCATCCCGGATGGCGCCGGATCGTGCGTGGGTGGCGCACCCCGCGACCTGGCTCGTCTCGATGGATTACGACACCGGCGAACGCGTCGCGTTCGGATCTCCGGGTGCTCCGGACGCGACGCTCTCGCAGGCGCTTCGCGCGTCGTGGGCGATCCCCGGCTGGTTCCCGCCGGTGCGGATCGGTGGCCGTCGATTCGTCGACGGCGGTGCCGCGTCGACCGCTTCCGCGGACCTCGTCGCGCCGCTCGAACTCGACGAACTCGTCGTTCTCGCGCCGATGGCATCCGCCGGCCGGGTGCCTGGGCGCGGCGCCGCTCGACTCGAACGTCTGATCCTGCGCGGATGGATGAGTGCGGGTCTCGATGCCGAACTGGACGTCGTGCGCGCCGCGGGAACCCGGGTGATCCGCCTCGACGCGACTGCCGAGGACCTCGCCGTGATGGGACCGAACTTCATGGACGACCGCAGACGGCTCGCGACGCTGGAGTCGTCGCTGCGGACCACCCGGGCCGCCGTGGCCAGCCAGATCGAGAACGGAGTGACGCGATGACCCGGCCGGAACACGTCGAGTTCGCCATCATCGGAGCCGGAATCTCCGGAATCGGTGCGGCGATCACCCTGCGACGCATGGGCATCACCGACTTCGTCGTCCTGGAGAAGGGCGACGCACTGGGCGGCACGTGGCGCGACAACAGTTACCCCGGATGTGCGTGCGACGTCCCGTCCGGGCTCTACTCGTACTCGTTCGCCCCCAATCCGGAGTGGACCAGGTTGTTCGCCGGGCAAGGGGAGATCCTCGACTACGTCGACCGGATTGCCGCCGAACACGGCGTCGGGGAGCACGTCCGCTTCGGCACCGAGATGACCCGTGCGCAGTGGGACGAGACCCGCCACCGGTGGGTCGTCGACACGAACCACGGAACCTTCACGGCCGGTTCGGTGATCGCGGCCGCCGGGCCGTGGAGCGAACCGCTGGTGCCCGACATCCCGGGACTCGACACCTTCGACGGCGAGGCCTTCCACTCGTCCCGGTGGAACCACGACCTCGACCTGACCGGGAAGCGGGTCGCGGTGGTCGGAACCGGTGCGTCCGCGGTGCAGTTCGTGCCCGCGATCGCGCCCGACGTCGAGCAACTGCACCTGTACCAGCGCACCGCCCAGTGGGTACTGCCCAAGCCCGACCACTACGTGCCGAAGGTCGAACGGTGGGTCATGCGGCGCGTTCCCGGTGCGCAGCGGGCCTTGCGGTCGATCGAGTACACCATCATGGAGGCGCTCGGCGTCGGCTTCCGCAACCCGTGGATCCTGCGGATCGTGCAGCAGATCGGCCGAGCCCAACTACGAGCGCAGGTGCCCGATCCCGAACTGCGACAGGCACTCACACCGGACTACACCCTCGGCTGCAAGCGGCTGTTGCTGTCCAACACCTACTATCCGGCGCTGACGCGGCCGAACGTCGAGGTGCACGCGAATGCCGTCGCATCCGTGCGCGGCAACACCGTCATCGGGACCGACGGCGCCGAACGCGAGGTCGACGTCATCATCTTCGGCACCGGCTTCCACATCCTCGACATGCCCATCGGCAGCAAGGTCTTCGACGGTGCCGGCCGCAGCCTCGACGACCACTGGAAGGGCAGTCCACAGGCCTACCTCGGGACCACGGTCGCGGGATTCCCCAACGCCTTCGTCCTCCTCGGTCCCGCGCTCGGTACCGGACACACCTCGGCATTCACCATCCTCGAAGCGCAACTGGAGTACATGGCGTCGGCGATCGTCGCGGCCCGCGCCGGAGGGTGGACACGGATGGAGACCCGCGCCGACGTGCAGGCCGCCTTCAACGCCGACGTGCAGCAGGCGCTGGCGACCACCGTCTACAACGCGGGCGGCTGCCAGAGCTACTTCCTCGACGTCAACGGCCGCAACAGCTTCAACTGGCCGTGGTCGACGGGCCGAATGGTGCAGCGACTGAACGAATTCGATCAACGAGCATACGAGGTGTCGACACGATGAAGTACCCGGAGATCTCCCTCGGCGGCGCGGTCGTCCTCGTCACCGGCGCGGGACGCGGCATCGGACGGGCCACCGCGCAGGCGATGGCGGCGGGCGGAGCGCGCGTCGCGGTGGCCGATCTGGACCGCGCCGCAGCGGACGCCGCGGCCGCCGAGATCGGTTCGGCGGCGCGGGCCTACACCCTCGACGTGCGTACCCGGGCGTCGTGGGACGCGTGTGTCGCCGCGGTCGTCGCGGACCTCGGGCCGATCGACGTCCTGGTCGGCAACGCGGGTGTGATGCCGGTGGCGCCGTTCCTCGACGAACCGGACGAGATCGGCGAGGCAACCCTCGACGTGAACGTGTGGGGCCTGATCCACGGCATGCGGGCGGTGGCGCCCGCGATGATCGAGCGGGGTAGCGGGCACATCGTCAACGTCGCGTCCCTCGCCGGGAAGATCGCGATCCCCGGGCTGGCCGTCTACAACGCCAGCAAGTTCGCGGCCGTCGGACTGTCGGCGGCGGCGCGACTGGAGTTCGCCGAGCACGGCGTGAGCGTGTCGACGGTGCTGCCCAGCGCGGTGCGCACCACCCTGACGTCGGGCCTGCCGCTCGGCAAGGGGCTGCCCACGGTCGACCCCGAGGACATCGCGGCCGCCGTCGTCCGGACCTGCCGCACCCGGCGGGCCGAGACGCCCGTGCCCGGGTACCTGGCGGTCCTCGACCTCGGGCTCGCCGCGGCGCCGGAGTCGCTGATCCGGCTCGTGCGGCGCGTCGTCGGCGGCGACCGGGCCGTCACCTCCGTCGACTCTGCGGCGCGCGCGGACTACGACGAGCGCGTCCGCCGGCTGTGACCGGTGTCGATCACCGACCTGCCTCGTTCGCGAGGACCTCGGCGAGGGCGCGGAAGGTCGCATCGGCCGGATGCACGTCGGGAACGTTCGACTCGTTCATGTACACGACGATGCTCGCGCCCGTGCCGGGGTCGTGGAACGTCGCGGCGGTGAACCCGACGCCCTCGCCGTTGTGGCCCCACCAGCCGCCGGTCTCGCCCATGCCGACCGCGTACAGGTCGTACGGCGGTCGCGGGATCGGGTGTCCGACCTGACGCAGCTCCTGCGTCTCGGGCTTCAGCAGCGCACCGGTGCCGAGGGTGTGCGCCCAGACCCGGCCGTCGTCGAGGGTCGAGAACAGCGCTCCCGCGGCACCCAGGATCGAAGGGTTCTCGTCCTGGCCCTCCGGGATCCCGTCGGTCACGATGTAGCCGACGGGATGGGGTGCGGCCCAGTCGTCGACGTCGGTCAGATAGGCGGTGCCGGACTGTCCGAGCGGCCCGAGGATGCGCTCGTCGAGCGCTTCGGCGTAGGACTGACCGGTGACCTTTTCGATCACGGCGCCGAGCAGGTTCGTGTTGGCGTTCGTGTACTCGTGGTCGCTGCCGGGGGCGAACTGCGCCGGCTGGTCGATCACGAAGCTGTTGAGTTCGTCGAGGGTGTAGATCTTCGTCGGGTCCGCGCTGAAGTCGTCGATGAAGGCCTGGCCCACGTAGTCGGCGTTGCCGCTCGACATGTTCGCCAGCTCGAGGAGGGTGATCTCGTCACCGTCGGTGACCCCGTCGACGTACCGGTCGATGGTGTCGTCGAGGCTCAGCTTGCCCTCGTCGGCGAGCTGGAGCACGAGGGTGACTGTGTACGACTTGGTGACGCTCCGGATGGGCCAGGTCATGTCTGTGGTGACGGGGACGTTGCCGTCGACGTCGGCGAGGCCGACCGCCGTCGTCCACGAGCCCTGCCCGGGAACCCAGACGCCCGCGGCAGCGCCGGGCACGTCGTACTCCGTCATGACCAGCTCGACCGCGTTCCGAAGCCGGTCCTGGAGTTCGGCGGGTAACTCGCCCTCGGGTGCGGCCGGTCGGGTCGCCGATGGAGCGGTGTCGGCGTCGTCACTCGGTGCGGCGGTGCATCCGCCGACCAGAAGGCCGAGGGCGGCGATCGCGCCGACCGCGAGACGTCGGGATGGTCGCACGGCATCGTGGGTCGTCATCGTTCGCCTCACCGAGAACGGGCCGAGCCACGCCGACTCGCGCCTCGGCTCTCATGCTGGGCGACGCGGGCGCGCGCCGCAATCCGACAACGCCTACCCGAAGTGCACTCCCTGCGCGAGGGGGAGCTGGTCGGAGTAGTTGACGGTGTTGGTCGCGCGGCGCATGTACGCCTTCCACGAGTCGGAGCCGGACTCGCGGCCACCACCGGTCTCCTTCTCGCCGCCGAACGCGCCGCCGATCTCGGCGCCCGACGTGCCGATGTTGACGTTCGCGATGCCGCAGTCCGACCCGTCGGAGGCGAGGAAGCGTTCCGCCTCACGCTGATCGAGGGTGAAGATCGAGGACGCCAGACCTTGCGGGACGGTGTTGTGCAGCGCGATCGCCTCGTCGAACCCGTCGTACGTCAGCACGTACAGGATCGGTGCGAACGTCTCCTCCAGGACGACGGCGGTCTGCTCGGGCATCCGCACCAGCGCGGGTGACGCATAGACACCGTCGCGGTCCACCCGCTCGCCGCCGCACACCACCGTGCCCCCGGCGTCGCGTGCCCGACTCAGCGCGGCCGTCATTGCCTCCCATGATCGTTCGCGGATCAGCGGGCCGACGAGTACGCCCTCCTCGAACGGATCACCGATCCGGAGCTGTCGGTACGCGTCCGCGACCCGCTCGACGACGGTGTCCACGACCGACGAGTGCACGATCAGCCGACGCAATGTCGTGCAGCGCTGCCCCGCGGTGCCCGCGGCGGCGAACACGATCCCGCGGACGGCGAGGTCCAGATCCGCGGACGGCGCGACGACCGCGGCGTTGTTGCCACCCAACTCCAGCAGACACCGTCCGAACCGGGCCGCCACCCGGGGCCCGACCTCGCGACCCATCCGCACCGACCCCGTCGCGCTGACCAGGGCGACCCGCGGGTCGTCGACGAGCTGTTCACCGACCGATCCGCTCCCGAGCAGGACGGAGTGAATGCCGTCCGGTGCACCGATTTCCGTCGCCGCCTGCTGCAGCAGCGCATCGCACGCGAGGGCCGTCAACGGTGTCAGCTCGGACGGCTTCCACACCACGGGATCGCCGCACACCAGGGCGATCGCCGTGTTCCACGCCCAGACCGCGACGGGAAAGTTGAACGCGGAGATCACCCCGACCACGCCGAGCGGATGCCAGGTCTCCATCAGCCGGTGGCCGGGACGCTCCGACGGCATGGTCCGACCGTAGAGCTGCCGCGACAACCCGACCGCGAACTCGCAGACGTCGATCATCTCCTGCACTTCGCCGAGGGCCTCCGACGGGATCTTCCCGGCCTCGATCGTGACGAGGTCGGCGACCGCGTGCTTGTGCTCGGTGAGCAGCTCGCCGAGGCGACGCACCAGTGCCCCACGAGCAGGCGCGGGCACGACCCGCCACTGCGAGAACGCCTGCTGCGCATGCTCGATCGCCGCCGACACGTCGTCCGGTGTGCTCTCGCGCAACGTCAACAGCACGGTGCCGTCCACCGGAGAGAGGGCGGGCAGGTCGTCGCCGGACGGGACGGCGACACCGCACGCGCGCAGGGCGTCGGTGGCGCGGTCGCGCAGGTCGAGGGGTGCGGTCTCGGTCATCGCGGTGCCTCCGTCGGTCTCGCGGTTCGGAACGTGTCGGGTTCGAGTACGTACTGGGCTAGCCTGCCCCCATGTCGGAGCCATTGGACGAGATCGACACGCTGCTCGTGCGCGAACTGGTCGAGGACGGCCGCGCCACGCTGTCCGCGCTCGCGCAGAAGGCGGGGTTGTCGGTGTCCGCGGTCCAGACTCGGGTGCGGCGCCTCGAATCCAGGGGAGTGATCCGCGGGTACGGTGCCCGCGTCGACCCCGCCGCGCTCGGTGACGAACTGTCGGCGTTCGTGGCGATCACTCCCTTCGATCCGTCGGGCCCGGACGACGCTCCGGCGCGGCTGGCGGACATTCCCGAGATCCATGCGTGTCACTCCGTTGCAGGCGAGGACAGCTACGTGTTGCTGGTGCGGGTGGCGTCCCCCCGGGAGCTCGAGCACCTGTTGCAGCGCATTCGGACCGCCGCGAACGTCCGAACCCGCAGCACCATCATTCTGCAAACATTTTACGATCGAACGTAGCCCGAACCGGAATTGTTACACCAACTCAGTGCATTTCCGTAAGTTTTGCGCCTAGCCTGGCGGTATGAGCGGCGCGATCGATCAGCGACCCGGCCCCGGGCGTATCGGGCCCGGCGATGTTCTCCGCGTGCTCGGCGAGCACCTCCTGGTCGACGGATTCGACCTCGTCCTCGACCTGAAACGGTCGCGGGGCCGCACCCTCGTCGACGAACGCGACGGCACCGAATACCTCGACATGTTCGGGTTCTTCGCCTCCTCCGCGCTCGGGATGAACCACCCCGACCTCGCGGACGATCCCGCGTTCCTGCTCGAGCTCGCCGAGGCGGCCGTCAACAAACCCAGCAACTCCGACGTCTACACCACCGAGATGGCACGGTTCGTCGACACCTTCGAACGGGTCCTCGGCGACCCCCGACTACCGCACCTGTTCCTCGTCGACGGTGGCGCTCTCGCCGTCGAGAACGCACTGAAGGTCGCGTTCGACTGGAAGAGTCGCCGCAACGAGGCCGCCGGCCGCGACGCCGCGCTCGGCACCAAGGTCCTGCACCTGCGGCACGCCTTCCACGGTCGCAGCGGCTACACCCTGTCCCTGACCAACACCGACCCGATCAAGGTCGCCCGCTTCCCGCGGTTCGACTGGCCGCGGATCGACGCTCCCGCAGTCGAGACCGGCGTCGACATCACCGCCGCCGAGGAACTAGCTTTGAGCCAGGCGCGCCGGGCCTTCGCCGACCATCCCCACGACATCGCCTGTTTCGTCGCCGAGCCGATCCAGGGCGAGGGCGGCGACCGGCACCTGCGTCCGGAGTTCCTGCAGGCGATGGCCCGGCTCTGCATCGAACACGATGCCCTGTTCGTCCTCGACGAGGTGCAGACCGGGGTCGGGCTCACCGGAACCGCCTGGGCCTACCGGCAACTCGGCCTCGAACCGGACATCGTCGCGTTCGGGAAGAAGACCCAGGTGTGCGGGATCATGGCCGGCGGACGCGTCGACGAGGAGCCGCACAACGTCTTCCACGTGAGCTCCCGAATCAACTCCACCTGGGGCGGCAACCTCGCCGACATGGTCAGGGCAAGACGTGTTCTCGAGGTCGTGGAACGGGACCGGCTGATCGACCGGGCACGGCTGCTCGGCTCGCACCTGCTCACCGAGCTGGGCGCACTCGCCGCGCGTCGTCCCGGTGTCGTGACCGACGCGCGGGGACGCGGACTCATGTGCGCGGTCACCCTCGACACCGCGACCCGACGGGACGCGGCCGTCACCGCACTGCGCGAGCGCGAACACGTGCTCCTGCTCGGCACGGGTGAGCGGGGGATCCGGTTCCGGCCACCGCTGACGGTCACGACCACCGAACTGTCCGACGCCGTTGCTGCGCTCGACCGGGTTCTCGACTGATCGACACAGGTCGACAGGGCAAAACCCGAACCTGTCGTACCCCCCTGTCATTCTGAGCGGCTCCGGAAGTGGAGCGGCGGATCTCGCATACGGCGTTGATCGACAACGTCCGATCGTGGACACCGCCCCGAACGCTCCGAAGGACCACCACGTGACCCACCCGTTCGAACCGCCCGCGCACGTCGACCGCGACCTGACCCGAGCCACCTGGATGATCGGCGTTGCCTCAGCGCTGGTGCTCGGCATGACGATCGGAGTGGCCGTCGGTGACGCCGCAGGTCCGGCAGTATGCGGCCCGCGTGAGGGCGCCGTCGCGACACCGACGGGCCAGTGACGGATCGCGTGGTTTACCGTGCAGGCATGAGCATCCTGCGGCCTGTCGGTTCCCTCATCCCCGTCTCCTCCGTGCCGAACCTGCGTGACGCAGGCGGCTACCCCGCCGGTGCCGGAGCGACGGTGCGCCGGGGAGTGCTCTACCGGTCCACCGATCTCGGTGCCGTCACCGACACCGACGCGGTCGCACTCGACGACCTCGGCATCACCACGGTGTTCGACCTGCGCACCGTTGCGGAACGGGAGGTGCGGCCCGACCGCATCCCGACCGGCGCGAAGGAGGTGTCCCTCGACGTCCTCGCGGACCGTGATCCCTCGGCGGCGCCCGCGATGATGCTCAAGCTCCTCGAGGACCCGAAGCTCGCCGAGGAGGCGCTCGGCGGCTCGGAGGCCAGCGAGCACCTGCTGAGCAGCTACCGCGAGTTCGTGTCGCTGCCGTCCGCGGTCGCGGCCTACCGGTCCCTCTACACGGACCTCGCCCGCGGGGCCGATGCGCCGGCACTGATCCACTGCACCACGGGCAAGGACCGCACCGGCTGGGGCGTCGCCGCGCTGCTGCTGCTCCTCGGAGTCGACGAGGAAACGGTGTTCACCGAATACCTGCTCACCAACGAGCACCTGCTGCCTGCGCTCGCGCCGGTGTTCGACCGCTTCCGTGACGCGGGCGGCAACCCGGACATTCTGCTGCCGATTCTCGGTGTGCGTCGGGAGTACCTGGCGACGGCGATCGACGAGATGAGCACGACGTTCGGCGACATCGAGAGCTACTTCACGCGGGGACTCGGACTCGAAGCAGAGGACGTGAACGCGCTGCGGGAGCGTCTGCTCAGCCGCGACTGACCGTCAGCCCGAGTCCCGCCGCACCGAAGCGCTGCACCGATTCCACGGCGGCGTCGAGTGCGTCGTCGTGGCCGGGGCGCGCCCGTCCGGTCAGGGACGCGGCGTCCCCGTGCAGGGTCAGGCCGACCTCGGCGAGCAACTCGCCGGTGGTCGGCTCGCACACGGCCCACGAGTAGTGCTCGTCGGACGCCCACTGCGCGGCGCGCGTCGCAACGTGCTCGGGGTCGGTGATGCCGCAGTCGGCAAGCGCGGGCCGGTCGTCGACGCGTTCGTCGGACCGCAACGCGCGCAGATACCAGGATCCGGCGTTGATTTCGATCGGTTCCATGAGATTCCTCAGGTGCCTGGCGCACGTGCGCGAGTCCGGTAGCCGGAGCCACCGAACTCGCGCACGTGCCCGGAGGGCCTACTTCAGTTCGGCGAGGACGGTGCCCTGCGTGATCGCGGCACCCGGCTCGACAGCCAACCCCGTCACGACACCGGCCTTGTGCGCGGTGACCGGGTTCTCCATCTTCATCGCCTCGAGGACCACGATCAGATCGCCCTCGGCGACCTCCTGACCCTCCTCGACAGCAACCTTGACGACGGT
>NZ_SCOY01000035.1:0-48476 GCF_005503035.1 Rhodococcus sp. Q | reverse complement strand
CCGCAGCAGCTGCGCCTGCCCCGGCGCCCGCGCCCGCCGCACCGGCTCCGGCACCCGCGCCTGCCGCACCGGCTCCCGCGCCTGCCGCCGCTGCCCCGGCGCCCGCTGCCGCTCCGAGCAGCGACTCGACGCCGTACGTGACCCCGCTCGTGCGCAAGCTCGCCACCGAGAACGGTGTCGACCTCGCGTCCGTCACCGGCACCGGCGTCGGTGGCCGCATCCGCAAGCAGGACGTCCTGGCCGCCGCCGAGGCGAAGAAGGCTCCGGCCGCTGCGCCCGCCGCGGCAGCTCCGGCAGCATCGGCACCGGCCGCCGCGGCAGCGGGTGTGCGTCCGGAACTCGCACACCTTCGTGGCACCACGCAGAAGGTCAACCGGATCCGCCAGATCACCGCGGTCAAGACCCGGGAGTCGCTGCAGACCACCGCGCAGCTGACCCAGACCTTCGAGGTCGACGTCACCACGATCGCGGCGCTCCGCAAGCAGGCCAAGGCCGGCTTCTCGGATCGTGAGGGGGTCAACCTGACGTTCCTGCCGTTCTTCGCGAAGGCCGTCATCGAGGCACTCGGCGCGCACCCGAACGTCAACGCCAGCTACAACGAGGATGCCAAGGAGATCACGTACCACGCGGCCGTCCACCTCGGCATCGCCGTGGACACCGAGCAGGGTCTGCTCTCCCCGGTCATCCACAACGCCGGAGACCTGTCGCTCGCCGGTCTGGCTCGCGCGATCGCGGACATCGCCAAGCGCGCCCGCACCGGCGGCCTCAAGCCGGACGAGTTGGCCGGTGGCACCTTCACCATCACCAACATCGGCAGCCAGGGTGCACTGTTCGACACCCCGATCCTGGTTCCGCCGCAGGCGGCGATGCTGGGCACCGGCGCCATCGTCAAGCGTCCGATGGTGGTCACCGACGACAACGGCAACGAGTCCATCGGCGTCCGGTCGATGTGCTACCTGCCGCTGACCTACGACCACCGCCTGATCGACGGAGCCGACGCCGGTCGGTTCCTGACGACGATCAAGCAGCGTCTCGAGGAAGCCGCGTTCGACGCGGACCTCGGCCTGTAGGGATTTCTCGCTCCACCGAATCGGGGTGTCGCCGTACCGTCGGCGACACCCCGATTCGCGCGTCCGGCCGGTTCATCTCACGGCCGCGCGACAGGCCCGCGATCCGCGATCGGGCACCAGGCGTAGCGTGTCGACAATGACCAGGGTCACCTCTTCCGTCCGTACCGACAGCGAGCCTCTCGACATCCGCGAACTCGGCCTGGTCGACTATCTCGAGGCCTGGGAACTGCAACGTCGCCTCGCGGACGACCGCGCCAACGACCTCGGCCGCGACACCCTGCTGCTCCTCGAGCATCCCTCCGTCTACACCGCGGGCCGGCGCACCCAACCGGAGGACCGCCCGACGGACGGAACCCCCGTCATCGACGTCGACCGGGGCGGAAAGATCACCTGGCACGGTCCCGGTCAGCTCGTCGGCTACCCGATCGTCAAACTCGCCGAACCGGTCGACGTCGTGAACTACGTGCGCCGCCTCGAGGAGGCTCTGATCGCGGTCTGCACCGATCTCGGCCTCGACTGCGGTCGGGTGGAGGGCCGGTCCGGGGTGTGGCTGGCGGCGGGTATGCGCGACGGCGTGTGGCTGCCGGAACGCAAGGTCGCCGCGATCGGTGTCCGGGTCCAGCGCGGGGTCGCGCTGCACGGCTTCTCCCTCAACTGCGACGCCGCTCTCGACCGCTTCGACGACATCGTGCCCTGCGGTATCACCGACGCGGGAGTCTCCTCACTGTCCGGCGAATTGGGCAGGAGGATAACGGTTTCCGACGTCGTGCCCGCCGTGGTCGAGGCCGTCGTCGCGGCGTTCGACGGCACCCGCCCGGTCGCCGATCACGACATCGAACGCAACGTCTTCCCCTCCGGTGAGGCCGCCGCACCGGCTTTCATCACGCATCGGTTCGGCTGATCGCGGACCGAGAATGTGACCGGCGTAGCATCGATTTCGTGACTGTGGCACCCGAGAACTCACCCTCCGCCGCCCCACAAGGGCGCAAGCTGCTCCGCATCGAGGTCCGTAACGCCGAGACCCCGATCGAGCGGAAGCCGAACTGGATCAAGACCCGCGCCAAGATGGGGCCGGAGTACAGCGAACTGAAGTCGCTGGTGAAGTCCGAAGGCCTGCACACGGTCTGCGAGGAAGCCGGTTGCCCCAACATCTACGAGTGCTGGGAAGACCGGGAGGCCACCTTCCTGATCGGTGGCGACCAGTGCACCCGCCGATGCGACTTCTGCCAGATCGACACCGGCAAGCCCGCCGACCTCGACCGTGACGAGCCGCGGCGCGTCGCCGAGTCGGTCCGGTCGATGGGACTGCGGTACTCGACGATCACCGGCGTCGCGCGCGACGACCTGCCCGACGAGGGCGCCTGGCTGTACGCGGAAACGGTCCGCCAGATCCACGCCCTCAACCCGAACACCGGCGTCGAGAACCTGATCCCCGACTTCCACGCGAACCCGGACCTGCTCGCCGAGGTCTTCGACGCGCGCCCCGAGGTCCTCGCGCACAACCTGGAGACGGTGCCGCGGATCTTCAAGCGGATCCGTCCCGCGTTCCGCTACGAACGTTCCCTCGCGGTGATCACCGCCGCGCGCGACTTCGGTCTGGTCACCAAGTCCAACCTGATCCTGGGCATGGGCGAGACGCCGGAGGAGGTGCAGGCGGCGATGGTCGACCTGCACGAGGCCGGCTGCGACATCATCACCATCACCCAGTACCTGCGCCCGTCGCCGCGACACCATCCCGTCGAACGCTGGGTCAAGCCGGAGGAGTTCGTCGACCACTCCGACTTCGCGACCGAACTCGGATTCGCGGGCGTCATGGCCGGTCCGCTTGTCCGGTCGTCGTATCGGGCGGGACGCCTCTACGCGCAGGCGATGGCCCACCACGGCCGCGCTCTCCCCGAGGGGCAGGCGCACCTCGCGGACGAGGGCAGCGCTTCCCAGGAAGCCGGTTCGTTGCTCGCGCGTCTCGCTCGCGCCTGACATCCCGGCCCGGTCGGGTGTGATCGGCGACCGGGCCTGGTCGTATCCTGTGAGGTATGGCGAACGGCAGTAGGTCCGGCAAAGCGGGCAAGGCATCGAAAGAGGCGAAGGCCGCTGCAAAGGCGGCGCGCAAGGCGGCGTCGAAGGAGCGACGCACTCAGCTGTGGCAGGCATTCCAGCTTCAGCGCAAGGAAGACAAGCTCCTGTTGCCGCTGATGATCGGCGCCCTCGTCGGCATCACCGTCGTGCTGTTCCTGATCGGACTGCCCTTCGGGATCCAGTGGTTCCTGCTTCCCGTCGGCATCCTGCTCGGCGTGCTCGCCGCGTTCGTCATCTTCGGTCGCCGCGTGCAGCGCACCGTCTACGGCAAGGCCGACGGTCAGGCCGGAGCTGCCGCGTGGGCACTCGACAACCTGCAGGGCGGCTGGCGAGTCACCAACACGATCGCGGGCACGACCCAGCTCGACGCGGTGCACCGCGTCATCGGCCGCCCCGGCATCATCCTCGTCGCCGAGGGCGCGCCGCAGCGGGTCAAGCCGCTCCTCGCCCAGGAGAAGAAGAAGATCGCACGTCTCGTCGGCGACACCCCGATCTACGACGTCGTCGTCGGCAACGACGAAGGCCAGGTGCGGCTCGGTGATCTGCAGAAGTACCTGACGAAGCTGCCGCGCAACATCGACACCAAGCGCATGGACTCCATCGAATCGCGGCTCACCGCACTCGGCACCCGCGGCGGCCCGGCCATGCCCAAGGGCCCGGTCCCCGGCGGCGCCAAGATGAAGGGCGTGCAGCGCACGATCCGCCGCCGGTAGGCGCTCAGGCGCTTCGCAAAAGCTCACGACCACGTCACTTCGGATCTCTCGATTCGAGTGACGTGGTCGTGAGCTTTTTGCGTTGTGTGGTGCCGACAACGCGCACCGATCAGGGGCAGGGTCTCGGCGGGCGCACCACTGACATCGTGGGAGTTTCGGCCCCTGACCGCACGGCCTCGGCGGCTACCGGCTGCGGACCAGCGCGGTTCCGGTCGCGCGATCGTGCATGCCGCGACCGTCGACGTCGGTGATGAGCGGCGGAACCATGAACACGAGCAACACCTGCCTGGCGAGGGCGCGAACGATTCCGACGCCGACGGGCTTGTCGATGCGCGCGACCTGAAGTCCCACGATGTACTGGCCAGGCGTGAACGAGAAGAGCGTCACCGTGACGATGCCGACGACGAACCACACGATCAGCACGACACTGGACAGCCGGGGGTCGAGCGCGTCGCCGCCGAGGATCAGGATCGCGACGCCTCCCGCCATCAGCCAGTCGAGCATCAGCGCGCCGATCCGGTGCCCGGAACCGACGAGTGAGCCGCGGCCGGTCGCGGGAAGTCCGATGCGCTCGCCCCGGTACTTCGGCGTACCGTCGTCATCGATCGGGAGTGCGGCCGTGGGGCCGGAGAGCCAGGAACCAGTCATGCGCGCCATGCGTCCAGGATAGGCGGTGCGCGGATCTACTCACCGCGGCCGCTCGACCGATGTGACCTACGTCGTAAAACGCGACGTGTAACACTGGCGAAACATGGACTTGATTGTTGGGCAACACCGAGTCCATACCGTCACCTCGACGAACCCGCCGCATCAACATTGGCTGGGACCCAACTGAAGGAGCACAAGCGTGGCGTTCAGCACGGCCGAAGAGGTCATCAAGTACATCGCGGACGAACAGGTCGAGTACGTCGACATTCGATTCAGTGACCTGCCGGGCGTCCAGCAGCACTTCTCGATCCCGGCCTCCGCGTTCAACAAGGACGTGTTCGAGGACGGTCTGGCGTTCGACGGCTCCTCGGTCCGTGGCTTCCAGTCGATCCACGAGTCCGACATGATGCTGCTCCCGGATGTCACCACCGCGCAGATCGACCCGTTCCGTGCCGCGAAGACGCTGAACATCAACTTCTTCGTCCACGACCCCTTCACCCGCGAGTCCTACAGCCGCGACCCCCGCAACGTCGCGCGCAAGGCCGAGGAGTACCTGAAGTCGACCGGCATCGCCGACACCGCCTTCTTCGGTGCCGAGGCCGAGTTCTACATCTTCGACAACGTCTCCTACGAGTCGAACATGAACGGCGCGTTCTACAAGCTGGACGCCGTGTCCGGCTCCTGGAACACCGGCAACGAGCGCAACGCCGACGGCAGCCCGAACCTCGGCTACAAGGTCCGCGCGAAGGGTGGCTACTTCCCCGTCGCCCCGTACGACCACTACGTCGACCTGCGTGACGAGATCTCCACCAACCTGACCAACGCGGGCTTCGAGCTCGAGCGCGGCCACCACGAGGTCGGCACCGGCGGCCAGCAGGAGATCAACTACAAGTTCAACACCCTCCTCGCCGCAGCCGACGACCTGCAGCTGTTCAAGTACATCGTCAAGAACACCTGCTGGCAGCACGGCAAGTCCGCCACCTTCATGCCGAAGCCGCTCTTCGGCGACAACGGCTCGGGCATGCACGTGCACCAGTCGCTGTGGAAGGACGGCAAGCCGCTGTTCCACGACGAGTCCGGCTACGCGGGCCTGTCCGACCTGGCCCGCTGGTACATCGGCGGCATCCTGCACCACGCGCCGTCGCTGCTGGCGTTCACGAACCCGACGATCAACTCGTACCACCGTCTGGTTCCCGGCTACGAGGCCCCCATCAACCTCGTGTACAGCCAGCGCAACCGTTCGGCTGCGGTCCGTATCCCGATCACCGGCAACAACCCGAAGGCCAAGCGCCTCGAGTTCCGCGCGCCGGACTCCTCGGGCAACCCGTACCTGAACTTCGCGGCTCAGATGATGGCCGGCCTGGACGGCATCAAGAACAAGATCGAGCCGATGGCTCCGGTCGACAAGGACCTCTACGAGCTCCCGCCGGAGGAGGCCCGCAACATCCCGCAGGCCCCCACCAGCCTCGAGGCCGTCATCAACCGTCTCGAGCAGGATCACGACTACCTCACCGAGGGTGGCGTGTTCACCACCGACCTGATCGAGACCTGGATCTCGATCAAGCGTGAGCAGGAGATCGCGCCCGTGAACCTGCGGCCGCACCCCTACGAGTTCCAGCTCTACTACGACGTGTAAGTCGTACGCCCCATCTGACCTGCGCCGGGGCGGTTGAGAGACCGCCTCGGTACGCAGTCAGTACGCAGTAGATTTCACCGAGTCCACCCGCTTCGCGATCACAGCACCGATCGCAGAGCGGGTGGACTCGTCTGCATCCGGCCACAGATGGCCGTAGACGTTGAGTGTCGTATTCGCGCTGGCGTGCCTCATCCGCGCCTGCACGGTCTTGATGTCTGCGCCCGACGAGATGAGCAGCGACGCCATGTAGTGGCGGAGGTCGTGGAAGGTGAACTCGTCCGGGAGGCTCCGTGGCATTCAGTTCCCGGTCGGTCCTCTCAATCCGGCGCCCAGACAGGACCAGGCGGTCTACTCTCCTTCGAGTCGTTCACCTGAACGACTGCAGTGCTCCATGGAGGGGATTGAATTGAAGCGTTTAACAAGGGGTTTCGTGGCTTTGGCGGGGGCAGCGACGATGCTTCTGACTTTGACCGTCGGTACGGCCGGCGCGGACCCGGTCACGCCCACCAAGGTTGTCTCGGCAGGGATGAGGCTCAGGTTAGAGGGCCTGTCTTGCACCCTGGGCGCCGTCGGAACCGACGCTCGAGGGAAGAATGTCGGCATTACTGCGGGTCATTGCAACCCGAAGTACCCCAGCCCCGTCCCCGGAGAGGAGCCGGAACGCGCACCGAAGCGCCAGGTAATTACCACAAACCAGTATCCCGTCATGGACTGGAGGGACGGCCTGAATGCCGCGCCCATCGCGTGGATCCGGTACGTGTCGGCCGACAAGTCCGACGGAAACACCACGAACGAAAATCTGACATTCTGGAAAGCCAACATCGACTACATGGTGATCGAATTCGCTGATCACGTTCAGCTTTCCAGCCAGGTGATGACCGTTCCGAAGTACGGGGATGACGCTGAAGGTAATCCGTTCAGCCCGCAGGATAGTACGGAACCCAACGCCGTTGTAACGCCTTCGGTGCCTTGGGGGAAGGTGACTTCGGTCTACAGCGACTCCTCGGGAAACCCCACCGTCCCCAAGCCTGGCATCCTCGGGTCACTCGGGAATCCGAAAATGTGCCATGCGGGCGCGATCACTACCCAGGAGTATGCACAGGCAGACCAGCCTAAGGTGTCTCGTTGCGGGGGGATCCACAAGACCCAGGATGAGGTCATGTACACGGATAGCGGTAGCCAGGGTGGAGATTCCGGTGGGCCCGTTTGGGTGTTGGGCCAGTTCGACAAGTGGGCAGGAATCGTGTCCTGGTACCTGGATTATGTCATCGTCCCCGGGGCCCCGATGGTTCGCGCCTATGCCTTTACCTCGGCCAAGAAGATCCTCGATGACCTGAACCGGAACGGGGACGACAGGCCCGCTGACTTCCCGGGCAAGGGATTCCAGATCACCAACAACTAGTCTCCCGAGACACCGAAAGTCCCCACCCTTGATGCGTTGACCCCAAGGGTGGGGACTTCGTCTTGCCGGGCCGATCACCACTCGCACATCATCTGCAGATCCCACGTCGCCAATGAACTGTTCGGGCGGCTGAGTTCAGACACGACCTGGGCACTGCGCCAATCGTCTGACGATGACGACCAGGTCCGCGAGGCTCGATCGCCACGGTGAGCGGGACCGCCTATCTGCGCAGCCGTCGCTCATAGCGGCGCCGGGTGGTGGGGGTGGCGATGTCGACCGGCGCCACGATGGCAGGAACGGCGGTCAGCTCCAGAGCGCCCTGTAGATCCGATTCGGCTAGTCGCCACTGACGTCCGATCCTGTGGCCGGGGAGCTTCCTGGCCCGGAGGTGGCGGAGATACCAGGCTTCAGTGACTCCCAGCCGCTCGGGACCTTCGGCGACCGAGAAAGTGAGGGGGGCGGGCTGCTCGGTCTCGGTTGGCGCCGGGATGTCGGTCTCGTCTTCGCTCACTGCAGCACCATAGAGGGAGGTTACAGAACGCGCTAGACATCGCGGTCCCCTTACCCCCCATCACTTTTCGGGCGAGATTCGGTACGCAGTCGGTACGCAGCAGATCCGAAACGCCCCCGTCGCAGCCAACCCTGCAAACGGAAAACGTGCAGGTAGAGCGACGCAGCCACTCTGCTCGGAAGTCCAAACTGCCAGGTCGCACTTCCAGCTCTACTACGACGTGTAATCCGGCACCGGAACCAGGTCCTGCGTCCGGCGATCACCGAATGATCGCCGGACGGGCCGACTCGTCTGCGTTGCACGGGTCAGAGCGTGGTCACGTGGACTCCGGGACGTCGATCGGCCCACGGCAGCGCCTTCTCGAGCTGCGCTGCAACGCGCAGCAACATTGCCTCGGAACACATGGGTCCGGCGAACTGGACGCCGATCGGCAGGCCCTTCGCCGACTGCGCGAGCGGCAGGCTGATCGCCGGGGAGCCGGTCGCGTTGAACAGCGGCGTGAACGAGCAGGTGTCGAAGATCTGCCGGGTCCATTCCGCGGCGGTCAGGTCGGCGTTCGCATCCAGCCGGCCCAACGGGATCGACGGTGAGTTGGTCGTCGGGGTCAGCAACACGTCGTATTCGGTGAAGAACCGGCCCACCTCACGTGACACCGTGTTGATCGTGAGGTTGGCCATGCCCAGTTCCACGGCAGTGACCCGTCGACCGAACTGGACGCATTCCCACGTGGTTCGTTCGAGATTGTCGGGGCCGGCGAGAACGCCCGTCATGGCCTCGACACCGGCGACCGACTCGGCCAGGAATGCGGACCAGATCACGACGTGGGCATCGAGCAGTTGCTGCCAGTCGAAGATCGGTGTGCCGCGCTCAACGTGGTGACCCGCGGCTTCGAGGGTGGCGGCCACCGAGTCGACGGCCGCGACAACCTCGGGATCGACGAACGTACCCGCCCACGACTCGGTGTGGACGGCGATCCGCAGCCGGCCCGGGTCGACACCGACCTCGTCTGCCCACGGGCGACTGGGCGGAGCGATGACGAAGCGGTCGCCGGGGAAGCTCACCGCCACCTCGTCCAGCAGCGCGGCGGTGTCGCGGACCGAGCGGGTCACCGCGAACTCCATCGCGAACCCGCTCAACGCATCACCGAGGTCGGGTCCCAGCGGCACACGACCACGGCTGGGCTTGAGGCCGATCAGCCCGTTGCAGGCAGCGGGAATGCGGATCGAGCCGCCGCCGTCATTGGCGTGGGCGACCGGGATCGCCCCTGCCGCGACGAGTGCTGCGGAGCCACCGCTCGATCCTCCCGCGCTGTAGTCGAGGTTCCACGGATTCCGCGTCGAACCGTAGGCGAGGGCTTCGGTGTTGGCGTTGAAACCGAACTCGGGCGTGGTGGAGACCGCGAGCGTGGCGAGGCCGGCGGCGCGGAAGCGCTCCATCAGATGGGTGTCGGCGGGCGGACGGATTCCGTCGCCGAGCATGCGGGTGCCCATCCGCGTCGGTACGCCCTCGGCGTGACACACCAGGTCCTTGATCACGAACGGCACCCCGGCGAATCGACCGTCTCCGGCGTAGTCCAGGGGCTTCTCGAAGGGCCCCGTCGCCACGGCGTTGAGCTTGTCGTCGACGTCGGCGAGCGCCTTCGTGGCGACAGCCGCAACCTCGTCGGCAGTGACGTCGCCGGAAGCGATCACCTCGGCCATGCCTGTCGCGTCGAGGGCTGCGTATTCATCGATGTTCACGGATGACTCTCCTCCATCTCGTGGTGGGACCACCCCACTCGGGATGGCGCCACCGATGGTGCGCGATTGTGGCGCAGGCCACATCGGCCGAAAGGCCGATGGCATGGCGCGGGTACACTTCGGCCAATTCGGGAGGTGACGTGGGTAACAGCATCGAGTGGTGGAGCCGTTTCGCAGCCGAGGTGCGCGCGGCAGCGCGCGGTGACGCGCCGGTCGATCTCCCCATCCGGACAGCACGCGACGGATTGGGTTTCGACTGCGCGGCCCTCGTGGGAACCGGTGTCGACGCCGGCGATCGCGGTCAGCCGGTGCTCGTCAACCTCGACTATCCGCGTGATGTCATGGAGTTCATCGCCACGACCTACGCCCACAGCTGTCCCGGGCACGACTACGCCCTGCGGCACCCCTCCGCGATGAGGTTCATCGACCTACCCTTCGACTTTCATTCGACTCGGACGTTCAGACAAGCGCTGCAGCCGAACGGATTTCACGAGGGATTGACGTTGCCGTTGGCCGTCGACTCGGGTGGGGTGGTGCGCCCCGGCTTCGTCGCGATGAGCTCGACCCACGCGCGACCGCTCGACGACGACGCGCGCCTGGCGCTGACGATGCTCTCGCACGAGATCGCCGGACTGATCGATCCGGGGGCATCAGCCGGCGACCCCCCTGCAGACCTCGTCGCCTGGGTGAGGGGAGATTCGGTCGACGTCCGGATCGGCGCGCTGGACTCCACGGGGTTCTCGAGCACGGATCTGCGCCGACTGGCTCACCTGACCGTGGCCGACGGAACAGGACGCGCCGGCCTTCGCAGGCGTGGTACCGACGGACGGTGGCGGCACGTTCGTCTCGTCGTCCGATCCGGCGCCGCACTGATTCGGATCGGTCGAGCCGACATCGTCGGGGGTCTCACCGCGCGAGAACTCGACGTCGTCGGTCTGGTGGCCCGAGGCTGGTCGAACGAACAGATCTCCGAAGCGCTCGGCATCTCGGTTCGCACCGCGCGCAGCCACGTCGAGTCGGCGTTGGGCAAGGTCCAGGTGCCCAACCGCACCGCGCTGGCCCGCGCCGCGATCGAGCACGACCTCGACAGCCTCGATGCGCTGCGGTGCGCAGTGGAGGCGACGCGATTCCCCGAACGGTCCCGCGTGGACAACTGACAGGCGGGATCCGGGGTGACTCACCTTCTCGCGGACCGCTGCGGCATCACCGGCCCAGCGAGCCGCCACGGTCCACCGAGCCGACACCGTCGGACCGCAGCGGATCCTCGATGTCGTCGACACAGTCGCCGGCACAGGACCAGTCGAGGTCAACCGCGATCGGGAAGTGATCCGACAGCGGGGCGCCGTCGTCGGTGGCGAAGCGGGAGTGGTCGTTGCGATAGCCGGTCGCCTCGAGGCTCACCCGGTCGCCGCTGCGGTAGAGCACCTTGTCCACGATCTCGCAGTCGTCGGTCGGGTTGGTCTCGGCACAGGAGAGCGCGGGGGCACCCTTGACCGGGACGTCGCCGTTCCGGACCAGGTCCACCCAAGGATCGCGGAGGTTGTTCGCCGCGACGAACTCGGCGATCTCGTCCCCTGCTCGGGTGTACCGGCTGTTGGTGTCCCCCATGACGATCACCGCGTTGCCCGACGACCGAGCGGCGATGAAACGAGTGAGTTGATCCAGATTGGCCGCGCGGGCGGTCAGGTCGTTGGACTCGGAGCCGGCATCGGTGTGCAGGTTGTACACGTCGATGACGACCCCGTCGGCCGGACGAACTCGGGTGAAGGTGAAGCCCTTGGGCGTCAGGCAGTCCCCGGTGCCGATCCAGCAGCGTTCCCAGGTCACCCGCTCCGGCCCCTCCAACGGGTAGGTGGACAGCGTGTTCAAACCGCTGCCGATCCCGGCTCCGCCACTGGTCGGTGTCCGATACGGGTGTACCGCCGCCGAGTACAGGGCGGCGTGATAGTTGAAGTCCTCCTGAACATTCACGAGGTCGTACGAATTCAGTCCCGCGCCGATCGCCGTCGTGCTGGTCTGTCGGTCCGTCTCCGCGCTCGACAGGACCTCCGGCAGTCCCGCGATGTTGTAGGTCAGTGCCCGCAGCGTTCCCTCGGCCGACACGGTCGCGCTCGGCTCGGGTGCGGTGGCGTTGGCGAGGGCGCCCGTCGCGGCTGGAACGCCGATCAGCGGCCACAGCGCCGCCACCGCCAGCCACCCGACTCGTCGTCGCCATCGGTTCCGTGCGTCTGTTCGGATCCCTGTCGCGTGTCTGGCAGAAGTTGTCGGCACGCACCCTTATATCGCGCCGAGCGTCGACCCCATGTCCGAACCGGCGGAACCGCCGGGGAACCACGGCGACCGCCGGGACGCTGCTCACGATTCGGTCCCGTTCAGCGAGAAGGCCGCAACGCGGTGGACAGGCGCGACGTAGCTTCCGACGGTGACGATCCGACAGCAGACGTTTCCGCATCTCCTCGCTCCCGGCACCATCGGGCCGATGACCCTCCCCAACCGGGTCGTGTTGCCCGCGATGGACATGAACCTCTGCGAGGACGGCGAGATCCACCAGGGCGACATCGACCATTTCGTCGCTCGCGCCGACGGCGGTACCGGGCTGATCATCACAGGGTGCTGCGCGGTCGCGTACCCGATCGGCTGCACCAGCCGGAAGGAGCCGGGCCTGTCCGAGGACCGGTTCATTCCCGGCCTCAAGGCCCTCGCGGACGCCGTGCACGACGCGGGCAGCAAGCTCTGCGTGCAGATGACGCACCACGGCAAGGTCGCACGGATCGACACCCTCGACGGTCGCCCGCAGCTGGTGCCCTCGATGCCGAAGCCTCCGGGTGACATGAGCGCAATGCTCGACTGCACTCCCGAGGAACTCGGGAAGATGGCCGCCATCCAGGAGGGCAAGCGGGCCACCTACCACGAGGCCACCCAGGAGGACCTCGACTGGTTGGTTCGCATGTTCGCCGAAGCGGCAGTGCGCGTGCAGACGGCCGGTGGCGACGCCGTCGAGATCCACTGCGCCCACAACTACGTGCTCGGCACGTTCCTGAGCCGCTATTCGAACCAGCGCACCGACGAGTACGGCGGCGCCCTGGAGAACCGGGCGCGCCTGACGTGCGAGGTGATCCGCGCGGTCAAGGACGCCGTCGGCGACGGCCTAGCGGTGATCGTGCGGCTCGCGGGGCAGGAGTACGGGGAGTCCGACGGCTTGAGCAGCGACGAGTCGGTAGCTGCAGCAGAACTTTTCGAAAAGGCGGGTGCGGACGCCATCCACGTCACCGGCACCGCGCTCAACGCGTTCGCGAACTTCACCGACGGGCCGCTGCCGAACACGGTCGGCTACTACACCGACAACGCGTCGGCCATCAAGCGTGCGGTCTCGATTCCCGTCATCACCGTCGGCCGCATGCTCCCCGAGGTCGGCGAGGAGATGATCGCCGACGGCCGAACCGATTTCGTCGCGATGGGTCGTCAGCTCCTGGCCGATCCCGGCCTGGTGAACAAGCTCAAGGCGGGACGCTCCGAGCAGGTCCGCCCCTGCATCAACTGCTACGTCTGTGTCCAGGAGAACTTCTGGGACGCGACCCCGCTCTGCGCGGTCAACCCGACGCTCGGCAACGAGAAGCTCCTGCCGTTCCCCGCGGTGAAGGCGCGTAAGCACGTCGTCGTCGTGGGCTCCGGCCCGGGCGGTCTCGAATCGGCCCGTGTCGCCGCCGAACGCGGCCACCGCGTCACGGTGCTGGAGAAGTCCGACCGCATCGGCGGCACCCTGTGGTTCTCGACCCTGACCACCCCGGACAACGAGCGACTGCTGACCTGGCTGACGGGCGAAGTCACGCGGCTCGGCGTCGAGATCCGCGTCGACACCGAGGCCACCGTCACCTCGGTGCGTGCCTTGAACCCGGACGAGGTCGTCGTGGCGACCGGTGCGGTCCGCAACCGTCCGAGTGTGCCGGGCGGGAACCTTCCGCACGTGCAGACCGGCGACACCATGCGCGCCCTGATGACCGGATCGGGCGACGTCTCCGACCAGCCCCTGCTCTTCCGCATCGCGGGCAAACTGGCCGGATTGACCGGAATCACGAAGAGCCCCGGCAGGATCCGCGACCTCAGCCGCAAGTACCTCAAGTTCCTCCCGATGAGCAGGAACGTCGTCGTCATCGGTGGTTCGCTCGTCGGACTCGAACTGGCGGAGTTCCTCGCCGAACGCGGCAGCAACGTCACCCTCCTCGCGGAGGGCGGGCAGCTCGGCGTGCCGATGGCGATGCCGCGCCGCTGGACCGCGGTCAAGCACGCCCGTGAGGTGGGTGTGACGGTCCACCGGAAGGCGACGGTGGACCGGATCACACGTACGACGGTCGAATTCACCGTCGACGGAAAGTCGCTGTCGGCGCCCGCGAACATGGTCGTGATGGCGGCAGGCGTGACCCCGGCCGCACCGCTCGCCGACGAGCTGGAGCGAGCCGGGGTGAACACCCGCGTCGTCGGCGACGCCGGGAGCGTCGACTACATCGAGGGCGCCATGCACTCGGCGTGGAAGGTCGCGACGGCGCTGTAGGCGCCTGCGGCACCCGTGCGTGAGGTCGGTGGTCAGAGCCACCGACCTCACGCACAGGTGCGAAGCGCCTACGCCAGGCGGGGAATCAGGTGCTCGGCAACCTGTTTCGCCTCGTCGATCAGCGGCCAGCCGGCGAGGATCAGGGACGTCAAGCCGGTTCGGGCCTGCAGGTCGTGCACGTGACCGGTGATCTCGTCGGGGTCGCCGACGTAGTACACCGCCGACGATCCGGTGCCGAAGATGTCGAGCGGCGACCACGCGGTGATACCCGCGTAGAGGCCGTCGCCGATGTACAGGTCCTCGGGTTCGGGAAGCTTGCCCCCGACGAGGGTGTCGACCCAGCCCTGCCGTTGCGCGTCACGGGCCGTGAAGGTGGCCAGATCCTGCTTGCCGCCGGTGCGGCGCCGGACCGCGTTGTCGAGGACGTCGGCGATCTGGTCGATGCCTGCCTTCTCGAACAGGGACCGGAACCGGTCGATCGCCTCGCCGCGGTTCGGCCGGACGATGACCCCCGACAGGGCACCGAAGTCGCTGAACTCGCGGCCCGCGGCGGCCGCGGCGGCGCGGGCGCCGTCGAACTTCTCCTTGACGAAGGACGTTTCGCGGGACATCACCAGGTAGGCGTCGAGGACCTTGCCCGAGTTCTCCAGTCCCGCAGGCGAGTCGCCGGTCCCCCACAGCGGGACCGTGTGTCCGTCCGCGGAGTCGACGCGCAGCGGCGTGTTCGGGAAGTTCGACTCCGTACCCTCGCGGTAGTAGCGGCGGAAGTCCGCCCAGTACTGTTCGCCCAGTTCGTACCGCCGGTCGTGCTCGACGTTCATGTCGTACTTGGTGAGGATGTTGTCGCGGCCGTTGACGGAGTTGATCATCAGCCTGCCGCCACTGAACGCGTCGAACGTCAACGCCTTCTCGGCGAGCAGCCGCGCGGGCATCATGTTGGCGTACACCGCGACGAGGAACTTCATCCTCGACGTGTGCGAGGCCGCCCAGGTCGCGGACAGGAACGGGTCGTTGGACCACGTGGCGACCAGTGCGCCGTCGAATCCGCCGTCGTCGATCGTCTTCGCCAGCTCGATCTGCCGCTGCCCGTCGACCGGATAGAGCCCACCCGGGCTCCAGGGGAAGTCGCCGTCGGCCTGCGTGAGATACCAGAAGGTCTTGATGCTCATCGGTTCTCGGCCACCTCGAAGGTGTCGAGGACGACGCGCTCCGCGAGGGTGGCGGCGTCGAGGGTGTACAGCGCGTCGAGGTAGGCGACGGCGAACGAACCCGGCCCCGAGGAGTTCGCCTCCGCGATCTCCGACGCGACCGCGACGTGGGCGTGCGCGGCGGCGAGACCGATCAGCGGCGTCTCCGCGACGGCCAGGTAGGCGGCGACGAGTGCGCCGAGCGAGCAGCCGGTGGACGTCACCCGTGGCAGCAGCGCACTGCCGCCGCCGATCCGGACCCCGACGACCGCGCCGTCCGCGTCGCGTCCGACGAGGTGGTCGACCGGGCCGGACGCGGACACGACGTCGGCGTGCTGCAACAGCGCGACGGCGGCGGGGACCGCGGCTGCCGGATCGTCGGAGCTGTCGACGCCCCGGGTGTCGCCGCCGAGCCCGGCGAGTGCGATGACCTCGGACGCGTTGCCGCGGATCGCGGTCGGCCGGTACTTGAGCAGGTCGAGGGCGAGGCCGCTGCGCCAGGCGAGACCACCGACCCCGACCGGGTCCAGCACCCACGGGGTACCCGCATCGTGAGCGGACTCGGCGGCGGCGGTGAACGCGGCCGCGGTGCCGTCGTCGGGGGTTCCGAGGTTCACGAGGACGCCACCCGCGATGCGGGCGAAATCGCCTGCCTCGTGGGCGTTGTCGATGTGCGCGTTGCTGGCGCCCGCGGCGAGAAGGACATTGGTGAGGAAGTTCGCCGACACGACGTTGGTGAGCGAGTGGACGAGCGGGACGCGGGCGCGAAGGGAGTCGAGTGCGGTACCGAGATCGGCGGGGGTGATCGTCATGGAATTTCCTGTGGGGTAGACATTGTCGTGGGTGTCGAGGTCAGGGCCGAGGGCGACATCGCTTCACTCGTCACCACCTGTCGTCGTCACCATCGGCAGGGTCGGGTCGGCCGACCACTCCTCGATCGACCCGTCGTAGACCTGGACCGTGTCGTGTCCGGCGAGGACGAGCCCGAGTGCGGTCAGGCACGCCGAGATGCCACCGCCGCAATAGATCACCAGGGGCCGGTCGACGTCCGCGAGCGCCGCTGCGGCGAGCCCGGCCAGTTCGTCGGCTTCGCGGAGCAGTCCGCGGTCGTCGAGCATGCTCTTCGCGGACAGGTTGCGACTGCCGGGGATGTGGCCGCGCCTGCTGTAGCGGGTGTTCTCGGCGCCCGTGAACTGTGCGGGCGCGAGCGCGCACACCAGCGTTCCTGGTGCTCGGCCTGCGGCGATGTCCGCGACCTCGCCACGATCGACCCAGAGTCCGCGGTCGGCGAGTGCGGACGACGGAACCTGGACCGGCTCGGCCGCGGTGGGCTCACCGGATTCCACGGGCAACCCGAGCGCGGTCCACCTGGCGAGTCCGCCGTCGAGAATCCTGGCGTCGACTCCGACTCCGCGCAGCAGCCACCACACCCGCGACGCCCAGGTCGCGCCGCCCTGGTCGTAGAGCACGACGGAACTGTCCGGCGTGATGCCGAGCCTGCCCAGGTCGGCGGCGAGTCCGTCGGCCGACGGGCGGGTGAAGTGCAGCGAGCCCGAGGTGTCGGACAGGGTCGTCAGGAGGTCGACGTGCCGGGATCCGGGCAGGTGTGCCTCGCGCCAGAGCGACTCGCCCGACTCGGGTCGGTAGTCGCCGTCGAATCGGGCGGGTGCGAGGAGGACGGTGACGTCGAGGACGACGGGCGCGTCGGGGCGGCCGAGCAGCGCGGCCAACTCCTGCGCCTGGATCACTGGTTGCACCGACACACCTTCCTGGAGGACTCGAACAACTCGAACGTAAGCGAGGACGAGCGTATACGCAAGTATCCGGCTGTCGCCCCTGGCATAATCATCGACGCGGCGCGGACCGCAACGAATCGACGGAGGGGACACGATGGCGCGCGAGGACGACGACCTGGGAACGCTGATGACGACGGGCGCGGCCGGCCGTTCCGACCAGACGTCGAAGCAGTACCTCCGCCTGCGGGCCGACATCCTCGACGGCAAGTTCCCGCAGGGGTCTCCCCTGCACGAGACGCAGCTCAGCGAGACCTACGGCGCGTCCCGCACCCCCATCCGCGAGGCGCTCAACTGGCTCGCCCACGACGGCCTGCTCGAACGCGCCGCCCGCGGCTTCCGAGTCCGCTCCGGCACGCCAGAAGACGTCATCGAGATCTACGCGGCTCGGGTCGCGCTCGAATCCGAGGCCGCCGGGGCCGCAGCACTACGCCACACCGACCTCGACATGGCCCGACTCGAAAGCCTGCACCGCGTCTGTTGCGACGCGACCGAGGACGCCGAGGTGCGCTCGGGCAACTTCCGTTTCCACGAGGCCCTCTGGCAGGCCGCCCACAACACGACCATCACTGCCCTGCTCATCCGGCTCACGACCCAGTTGCGCATCTACGACAGCGGACCGCCGTCGAACTACGGCGAGCCGGACCTGCTGAACTCCGAGCACGACCTCATCCTCGACGCGCTGCGCGCCCGCGACGAACGAGCGGCCCGCGAGCACATGCGCTCACACCTCGAGCGCAGTCGTGAGCAGCGGATCCGGCTGTTCGCGGGCAGCTAGACGCGCGTGAGCGCCACGACCGGGATCACGCGGACCCCGGCGGTCTTCACCGCGTACCCGGCGAAACCCGGGTAGCGGGAGGCCTGTTCGGCGAAGACGACGTCCCGTTCATCGCCGGTGATCTCCTCGACGGCCACGGTGTAGGTGTCGGTGCCCCGCTCGACCGTGGCCGTGTCGGCCGCGACGAGGTTGTGGTACCAGGCCGGGTTGGTCGGCGCACCCGCCTTCGACGCGAACACGAAGATCCGGTCCGGGTCACTGTCGTCGGGCAGGTACATCATCGGGGAGACGAACTCACGCCCCGACTTTCGGCCCCGATGGTGCAGCAGGATCAGTGGAGCACCCTCGAACTGACCACCCACCCGGCCCTCGTTGGCCCGGAACTCGGCGACGATCTTCGCATTCCAGTCGTTGGGGTCGGGAGCGTTCACGTGCGGTCCTTCCCTCGGGTACGAGAACGAGTCTACGGTGATCGTCGTCCTCGCCCGCGGGTTCAGTAACGGCGCGCCGCGAAGAACGGCATCGAATCCAGCGGCGCGCGCTTGACCGGCTGACCACTGGTCGGCGCGTGGACGACGGTACCGCCACCCGCGTAGAGACCGACGTGCTCCGCGCCGTTGAACAGCACCACGTCACCGGGTTCCAGATCGCCGCGACCGACCGGACTGCCTCCGTTGACCTGGTCGTACGTGGTGCGTGGAACGGAAACGCCCGCCTGCCGGTACGCCCATTGGACCAGACCCGAGCAGTCGAAGGCGTTGGGGCCGGTCGCCCCCCACACGTACGGCGCGCCCAGCTTCGAGAGCGCGGCGTCGAGTGCCTGCTGCCCGTGGGTCGGCAGCGGAGTCGGCACCTGCGTCATCGGGGCACCCCCGGGGACGTCGAGGATTCCGATACCCGGGACGGCGAGCGGTTGCGCGGACGCGCGGGCGGCAGGCAGGGCCAGCACTCCCCCGGTGATCGCAGCGGCGACGGCGAGGCCGCACACCGTTCGCGTGGCTCGGGTGGTGTGGGATTTGCGGTGCTTCGACATCGAGCGGATTCCTCCACGATTCTCCGGCCGACGGCGATCGTCGGCAACGCATCGAAGAATCCCGTGAACCGCCCGCGAGAACAGCCGGGAAAACACCCACCGACGTACCTGCTCCCCGAAAAACGGGGGTACGCAGCGGATTTCGTCTTACGCCGTACGAACTGCGGCCTCAGGCACCGAACACGCGCTCGACCACGGCCTTCGCCCGCCGAGTGACCCGCATGTAGTTGTCGAGGAACTCGTTGGCGTCGCCGCCCGGCCAGCCCGCCACCTGCGCGACGGCGGACAGCACCCGACCCGGACCGGGCAGCTGATCGGTCGGCTTTCCGCGGACCAGCACCAGCGCGTTGCGTGCCTTGGTCGCGGTCAGCCACGATTCGCGGAGCAGTTCGACGTCGGTCTCGGCGAGCAGTTCCGCCGCACCGATCGCGTCGAGCGTCTCGAGGGTCGACGTGTTGTGCAGCGCGGGCACCTCGTGAGCGTGCCGCAGCTGGATCAGCTGAACCGTCCACTCGATGTCGGCGAGGCCGCCGCGTCCGAGCTTGGTGTGGGTGGCGGGGTCGGCGCCGCGCGGCAGTCGCTCCGAGTCGACCCGTGCCTTGATCCGGCGGATCTCGCGCACCGCGGTGTCGGTGACACCGCCGTCCGGGTACCGGAACTCGTCGATCATCGTCAGGAACCGCAGGCCCAGGTCGGTGTCGCCGGCCACCGCGTGCGCACGCAGCAGCGCCTGGATCTCCCATGCCTGCGCCCACTGGCGGTAATACGCCTGATACGACGCGAGTGTCCGTACCACCGGGCCGTTGCGCCCCTCGGGACGCAGGCCCGTGTCGACCTCGAGCGGCGGGTCGGTGCTCGGTGCGCCGAGCAGCGTCCGCACCCGGTCGGCAACCATGTTGGCCCACTTGACCGCTCGCGTCTCGTCGGCGCCCGGACGCGGCTCGCAGACGAACAGCACGTCCGCGTCGGAGCCGTACCCGAGTTCGTTGCCCCCGAGCCTGCCCATCCCGATCACGGCGATGGTCGCGGGCGCCGCCTCACCCAGTTCCGCCTCCGACGCCCGCACCACCGCGGCGAGCGCGGCACCGAGCACGGCCGTCCACACCGACGACAACGCCTGGCACACCTGCGGGACGTCGAGCATCCCGAGCACGTCTGCCGACGCCACCCGCGCCAACTCGTGCCTGCGCAACGACCGCGCCGCGCCGACCGCCCGGACCGGGTCGTCGTAGCGCGCCGACGATGCCAGGATTCCGCGGGCCACGTCGTGAGGATCCACGTCGAGCAGCCGCGGACCGTTGGGTCCGTCGGCGAACGTCCGCAGCACGTCCGGCGCCTTGATCAGCAGGTCCGGCAGGTAGGCGGAGGAACCGAGCAGGATCATCAGCCGCTGCGCGACCGCGCCCTCGTCGCGGAGGAGGCGCAGGTACCACTCGGCGTCCATCATCGCATCCGACAGCCGCCGATAGGCGAGCAGTCCGGCATCGGGATCCGGTGTGTCACTGAGCCATTCGAGCAGTGTCGGGAGCAGCAGCGCCTGGATTCGACCCTTGCGCGAGGCGCCGGAGGTCAGCGCCTTGAGGTGACCGAGGGCGTTCTCCGGGGCGACGTAGCCGAGCGCCGCGAGCTGACGGACCGCGGCGTCGGGCGACAGGCCCAACGCCTCCTTGTCCAGTCGGGCGACGGAGTCGAGCAGCGGACGATAGAAGAGCTTCGCGTGCAACCGGCGGATCCGGTGCGCGTTCCGCTTGACCTCGGCGTTGAGTACACCGAGCGAGTCGAGGCGACCGTCGGGGCGCATGTGCGCGGCCCGCGCCAGCCACCGCAGGCCCTCCTCGTCCTCCGCGGGGGGCAGGGTGTGGGTGCGCTTGAGCTTCTGCAGCTGCAGCCGGTGCTCGATGAGGCGCAGGAACTCGTACGACGCGGTGAGGTTGGCGGCGTCGTCGCGGCCGACGTAGCCCCCGGCCGCGAGCGCGGTCAGGGCGTCGATCGTGCTCTGCACGCGCAGCGACTCGTCGGCGCGCCCGTGCACCAATTGCAGGAGCTGGACGGCGAACTCGACATCCCGCAGGCTCCCGCGGCCGAGCTTGATCTCACGCTCACGCAGCTCCGGAGGCACCATCTCCTCGACCCGGCGGCGCATCGCCTGCACCTCGGGCACGAAGTCCTCACGTTCGGCCGCGGTCCAGACCATCGGGTTCAGCGCGTCGAAGTAGTCCTGACCGAGCGCGAGGTCGCCCGTGGCGGGGCGCGCCTTGAGCAACGCCTGGAACTCCCACGTCTTGGCCCAGCGCTTGTAGTAGGCGACGTGCGAGTCGAGGGTCCGGACCAGTTCTCCGCGTTTGCCTTCCGGCCTGAGCGCGGCGTCGACCTCGAAGAACGCGGACGTCCCGATTCGCATCATCTCGCCCGCGAGCCGGCTGGCGGACGAGTCCGCCGGCTCCGCGACGAACACGATGTCGACGTCGCTGACGTAGTTCAGTTCCCGCGCGCCGCACTTGCCCATCGCGATCACCGCGAGGCGGGCGGGACACGGTCCGTCCGGGTGGATCGTCGCGACGGCGACCGCGAGCGCCGCTGTCAACGCCGCATCGGCCATGTCCGAAAGCTGATGCCCGACGACCTGATACGGAATCACCGGCTCGTTCTCGACGATCGCGGCCAGGTCCATCGACGCCAGCAGCATCATCTGGTTCCGGTAGGTGCGACGCAACGCCGCAACCGCGTCGTGGCCTGTCACCGCCGCCCGGTACACGAGATTCGTCGGGGACGCCGACCCGTCCGGCACCGCCTCGACCGCAGCGAGGAGCTCGTCGACGAGTTCCTGCTTCGTCGGCAGCACCACGTTCCCGCGGAGCGACGTCCACTGCCCCGGATCCGAGGCGAGGTGATCGCCGAGCGCACTCGACGCGCCGATGACCCCGAAGAGCCTGCCGCGCAGGCCGGTGTCGACGCGCAACGCGGCATCGAGTTCCGCCCAGCCCTCCGTGCCGAGACCGTCCTTGATCCGCACCAGGGTGCGCAGCGCCAGATCGGCGTTCGCGGCGCGCGACAACGACCACAGCAGCTCGATGCTGTCGGCGTTCACCCAGCCCAGTGCGGCCAGTTCGGCAGGCGCCGAGGGCTCGACCAGACCTAGTCGACCGACGCCGGGGATGGTGGACCGGACGGTGGGAGGCTTGACCATCGTCGGTTTACAGCCCGAGGTAGGTCTGGAGTTCGAACGGCGTCACCTGACTGCGGTAGTCCTCCCACTCCCGCCGCTTGTTGCGGAGGAAGAAGTCGAAGACGTGCTCGCCGAGGGTTTCCGCGACCAGTTCGGAGCGCTCCATCTCCTCGAGTGCCTCCCCGAGACTTCCGGGCAGCGCCTTGTACCCCATCGCGCGCCGCTCGGCCGACGTCAGCGACCACACGTCGTCCTCGGCCTCGGGCGGGAGCTCGTAACCCTTCTCGATGCCCCGCAGTCCGGCCGCGAGCAGCACCGCGAACGACAGGTACGGGTTGCACGCCGAATCAGGGCTGCGGATCTCGACGCGACGCGACGACGCCTTGTTCGGCGTGTACATCGGGACGCGCACGAGGGCGGACCGGTTCGACGGACCCCAGGACGCCGCGGTGGGCGCCTCGCCGCCGTGGACGAGACGCTTGTAGGAGTTCACCCACTGGTTCGTCACCGCGCTGATCTCGTTGGCGTGCTCGAGGATTCCGGCGATGAACGCCTTACCCGTGGCCGACAGCTGCATCGGGTCGTCCGGGTTGTGGAAGGCGTTGTTCTCGCCCTCGAACAGACTCATGTGGGTGTGCATGGCGGAGCCGGCGTGCTCCGCGAACGGCTTCGGCATGAACGACGCCCGCACGCCCTCGTTCCGCGCGACCTCCTTGACGACATACCGGAACGTCATCACGTTGTCGGCCATCGACAGGGCGTCCGCGTAGCGCAGGTCGATCTCCTGCTGCCCGGGCGCCGTCTCGTGATGGCTGAACTCGACCGAGATGCCCATCTGCTCGAGGGCGTCGATCGCGTGCCTGCGGAAGTTCGGTGCCGAGTCGTGCACCGCCTGGTCGAAGTAGCCACCCGAGTCGGCCGGGACCGGGCGCGTGCCGTCGTACGGGCCGTTCTCGAGGAGGAAGAACTCGATCTCGGGGTGCACGTAGCAGCTGAAGCCGAGGTCGCTGGCCTTGCTCAGCTGGCGGCGCAGGACGTGGCGCGGGTCCGCCCACGAGGGGGTGCCGTCCGGCATCGCGATGTCGCAGAACATGCGGGCCGAATGCTGCCTGCCGTCCTTGTGCTCCCACGGCAGGATCTGGAAGGTCGACGGGTCCGGCTTGGCGACGGTGTCCGCCTCCGAGACCCGGGAGAAGCCCTCGATCGCCGAGCCGTCGAAGCCGATGCCCTCCGCGAACGCCCCCTCGAGCTCGGCCGGAGCGATCGCCACCGACTTGAGATACCCGAGCACGTCGGTGAACCACAGTCGAACGAAACGAATGTCGCGCTCTTCGAGGGTACGGAGCACGAATTCCATTTGGCGATCCATGCACGCGAGACTAGGCACCGCGCGTTAAATCTGTGTTACATAACTCGGGCGGTTATGAACATGTGAGATCAGGAGCCGGAATCGCCAGGTCGATCAGGTACGCCACCACCGGATCGTCCACGCACGCCTCCCCGTTCAACACCACCGTGTGCTGCGTTCCGCGGTACGTGATCAATGACGCGCCGAGCTGCTTCGCCAGGTCGACCCCCGCCTGGTACGGCGTCGCCGGGTCCTGCGTCGTCGAGACCACCACGACCGGCGCGAGCCCCGGAGCGTCCACCGCATGCGGTTTCGCCGACGACGGCACCGGCCAGAACGCGCACGCGTCGAGAGGCGCCGCACCCGTGCCGCGGCCGTCGTCCAGGAACGGTGCCGCCTTCCGGTACGCGGTGTCCCCCGCATCGACGACCGTCCGATCCGTCACCGGCGGATCGTCCACACACCGGATCGCGTTGAACGCGTCGTTGATGTTCGAGTAGGCGCCGTCGTCGTCGCGGCCCTGGTACTGATCGGCGAGCATCAGCAGCGAGTCGCCCTTGCCGTCGGCGAGCGCGGTCAGCCCGCTGCGCAGAGCCCCCCACAACTGCGGCGAGTACAACGCCTGCTGCACCCCCGTGATCGCGTCCTGGTACCCGAGTCCACGAGGATCGGTGGTCTCGGCCGGGCGCTCGACGAGCGGGTCGACCAGCGCCCGGAACCGCGCGACCGCCTGCGCCGGATCGGAACCGAGCGGGCACCGGTCGACCGTGGCGCAGTTCGCGGCGAAGTCGTCGAACGCCTGCTGGAAGCCCGCCGCCTGCAGCACCGTCTCCTCGACCGGGTCCTGCTCCGGATCGACGGCACCGTCGAGGACCATCGCCCGCACGTTGCCCGGGAACGTCTCCGCGTACTCCGCGCCGATGCGGGTGCCGTACGAGAACCCGAGGAACGTCAACTGTTCGTCACCGAGCACCGACCGGATGACGTCCATGTCGCGGACCACCTCGTGGGTGCCGACGTGCTCGAGGAAATCGGCACCCGTCCGCTCCGCGCACTTCGCGGCATAGGCGGCGTTGACGGATTCGACTCGCGCGACCCCCTCCGGGCTCATGTCGACCTTCGGGTCGGCGCGGTCGGCGTCGAACTCGGCGTCCGTCAGGCACCGGACCTGCGGCGTCGACGCACCCACACCGCGCGGGTCGAACCCGACGACGTCGAATCGCTCCGCGAGGTCGGTCATGTCGGCCACGTTCGCCATCGACAACCCCGACGCACCCGGTCCGCCCGGGTTCACCAGCAGCGACCCGATCCGGTCGCCGGTCGCCGGGCTCCGCGAGATCGCGATCTGCGCGGTCGCACCGTCCGGGTCGTCGTAGTCCACCGGCACCGTCACCCGTGCGCACTCCAACGCGCTAGCGAGGGGGCCGTCGGTCTCGAAGTCCGCGCACGACCCCCAGGAGACGGTCTGCGTGTAGAAGGCGTCCAGTCCCGCAGGCACCGGCCCCGTTGCCGTCGCCGGAGCGGCGGACGGAACGGCCTGCCCGCCGGTCTCACCGGCTCCACTGCAGCCCGCCACCGCCATCGCCACCGTCGCAACCAGCGCCGCCGCAGTCCCCATTCGCATGCCGTCGATGGTGCCACGACACTCCACCGGCACCGTTTCCGCAGGATCAGCCCCGGTAGGAGGGACCGATCCTGCCCGACCGTGCACGGGCCGGGTGTGACGAACTGCACGGTCCGGTCCCGTCCCGGCGGTGGCAGACTGTGGGTGTCATCACCCACAACCCGGGGACCCGCACTGGGCCTCGAGGCACGAAAGGGACACTGATGTCCGACACCTCCGCGTCCACCAGCCCGGCGTCCGATTCCGCCACCGCCCTGTACGGCGGTGCGCCTGCGACAGCCGCACCGAGGCGCACCAAGATCCGCACCCACCACCTGCAGGCCATGAAGGCCGAGGGGCAGCGCTGGGCGGAACTCACCGCCTACGACTACTCGACCGCCCGAATCTTCGACGAGGCAGGCATCCCGGTGCTGCTGGTCGGCGATTCCGCCGCCAACGTCGTGTACGGCTACGACACCACCGTCCCGGTCACCGTGGACGAGATGCTCCCCCTGGTCCGCGGCGTGGTCCGCGGGGCCCCGCACGCCCTGGTGATCGCCGATCTGCCGTTCGGCAGCTATGAGGCATCGCCGCAGCAGGCACTCGAGACCGCCTTCCGCTTCATGAAGGAGGGACAGGCGCACGCCGTGAAGCTCGAGGGCGGCGAACGTGTCGCCCCGCAGATCGCGGCACTGACCGCCGCAGGCATTCCCGTCCAGGCGCACATCGGTTTCACTCCGCAGTCCGTGAACAGCCTGGGCGGTTTCCGTGTCCAGGGTCGCGGTGACGGCGCGGAGCAGCTCGTCGCGGACGCGATCGCGGTCCAGGAGGCCGGCGCGTTCTCCGTGGTCATGGAGATGGTCCCCGCCGAGATCGCCGGGCAGGTCACCCGCAAGCTGACCATCCCGACCGTCGGAATCGGCGCGGGCGTCGAGTGCGACGCGCAGGTTCTCGTCTGGCAGGACATGGCCGGGTACACGAGCGGCAAGACCGCGAAGTTCGTCAAGCAGTTCGCCGCGATCGGCGAGACGCTGCGCGGCGCTGCAGCCGCATACGCCGACGAGGTGCGGACCGGCACGTTCCCCGCCGAGGAGCACAGCTTCTGATCGTGGCCCCGGCAGTTCTGCTGGGCTGAACGTCACAGCGCGCGATGCCTCATTCTGCGCGCGGATCGATGGCACACTCGACGGTGCCCGCGACCGGCACCCGGCCGCGGGCACCGTCCTTCGCATACCCGGGGCCGTGCGCGCCGGGCCGACAGTCTGGGGTCGCCACATGCCTTTCCGCCGTTACGCGTTCGCCGTCGCCGGGGTTGCTGCCCTCCTCGCCGGAACGGCGGGATGCGCGAGCGACATGACCCCGGCTCCCGCCTCGACGGCAGCACCCGCGCCTGCCCCGTCGACGAACTCCGGCGGAGCGAGCGCCGCGGGCAGTGTGATCCCAGGTGATTCCGGTGGGGTGACGACGACGCAGGCGGAGCAGCTCTGCTCGGACATGGAGGCTCAGCTGCAGAGTTGGCGGACATACACGCCGACCATCGGCAAGGGCGGACTGAACTCGGTGGTCGGCACCTGGGCGGCGCAGAACGGCATCAACATGATCGACCTGGTCACGCACAAGGCGCGGATCGATGTCATCACCACCGCACAGTGCCCCGACGTGCGGGACGGCGCCCTGTACGCCATCGAGCTCCCGGATCTCGCATCCGGTCTGATCGGGTTCTGAGTGGACCGCAGACAGCTGTATCCACCGATCGAGCCGCACCGGACGGGCAGGCTCGACGTCGGTGACGGGCAGTCGATCGCCTGGGAGCAGTGCGGCAATCCGGACGGCAAGCCGGTGGTGTTCCTGCACGGCGGACCGGGTGGCGGCACCAGCCCGGATCATCGCCGGTTCTTCGACCCGGACGCCTACCGCATCGTCCTGTTCGACCAGCGCGGGTGCGGGCGATCGACGCCGCACGTCGCGGACGGAGCGGACCTGTCGGTGAACACGACCGGTCACCTGATCGCCGACATCGAGGCGCTGCGCGAACACCTCGGGGTCGAGCGATGGCAGGTGTTCGGCGGGTCGTGGGGTTCGACGCTCGCGCTGGCGTACGCACAGACCCACCCGGATCGAGTCACGGAGCTGGTGCTGCGCGGGATCTTCCTGCTGCGGCGCAGCGAAATCGACTGGTACTACAACGGCGGCGCGAGTGCGATCTTCCCGGACCGGTGGGAGGGTTTCCTCGCCGCGGTCCCGGAGTCCGATCGGGGCGGCGACCTCGTCGAGGCCTATCACCGGCTCCTCCACGACCCGGATCCGGACGTCGCGACGGCGGCGGCGGTCGCCTGGTCGACGTGGGAGGGCTCGACCAGTGAACTGATCCCGAAGCAGGAACACGTCGATCGCAGCGCGGAAGAGCGCTTCGCGCTCGCATTCGCGCGGATCGAGAACCACTACTTCGTCAACGACGGGTTCCTCGCCGAGAACCAGCTGCTGGACGGGGTCGACACGATCGCGCACATCCCCGCCGTGATCGTGCAGGGCAGGTACGACGTCGTGTGCCCGGTGACGACGGCGTGGGCACTGCACCGGGCATGGCCGTCCGCTCGGCTGCACATCGTCGACGACGCCGGGCATGCCGCCGCGGAGCCCGGTATCACCCATCACCTGGTCGAGGCGACGGACGGATTCCGAGGACGCTGACGTGTGGTCGCATCGCGCCCCGTGGTGCGGTAGACCTGGGGTGTGGGCTCACACAGACAGAGGGATCGAGCGGCCGTGCTCGACAACGCACGTGCGTTGAGCGCGCGGCTGTCCAGCACGGCCGACGCCGTGCGGGAGGACGAACCCGACTCCGTGCACCAGATGAGGGTCGCGGCGCGCAGGCTGCGCAGTGTGCTCGGGACGTACGCGTCGGTGTTCCCGGACTCGGCCGCGCTGCGGGACGAGTTGCGGTGGCTCGGGACGGTTCTCGGGGACGCGCGGGACGCCGAGGTGCTCGCCGACCACTTCGCGGACGTGCTGGACACCGTGCCGTCCGAACTGGTCCGGGGCACGGTGCGGTACCGCTTGGTCGACGCCTACCGTGAGCGCTATCGCAGCGCCCACGACGTGGCGGTGGCGACGTTGGCGACTCCCCGATTCCACGCGCTCCTCACGGACCTGGACGCGCTCTGCGCGCAGCCGGGATCGTCGGGGCGGCCGCGCGACGAGGTACGCCGCGCTCATCGGCGGGTCGTCAAGGCGGGCCGCAAGGCCGGGTTGCGGGGCCACAAGGGCGACCCCGGTCCGGACAGCGCGCTGCACCGCACCCGCAAGCGCTCGAAGGCGCTGCGGTACGCGGCCGAGGCGATCACCGCGTCCCGCCCCCGGGCGAAGAGAGTGGCGTCGGCCGCGGAGGAACTGCAGACGGTCCTGGGCACCCATCAGGACGCGGTCGTCGCGCGCGGCGAGGTCCTCGCCGCAGCCGATCGGGCGCGGGCCGCGGGCGAGGACACCTTCACCTACGGCGTCGTCGCCGCCCTCGAAGCCGACCGGGCCGACCAGGCGGCTGCGGCGGCACGGGACGTCCTGCGCACGGTCCGCCGGCTGACGTCGGCGCTCTGATCGTCAGGCCGCGTACTCGAACTGCACCCGACGAGACTCGGCGTCCGCCGCGATCAGCCGCACCGACACGCGCTCGCCTTCGGGTGGGTTTCCCGTGCACCGCGCGATGACGATCGGATCGGCGACGAACACCTCCGCGTCGCGTTTGCGGTCCGCGGACCGGAGGACGACGGCGTCGAACGTCTCGCCGATGCGCCCGGCGAGCACACGGACCTCGGTGAGGTCGACGCACGCCCGGTCGACCTTGCCCGCCAACTGATCCGAACCGCGCATCACGCCGGGCAACAACGGCAACGCCTGTCGAACCCACTGCGGTATCTCGTCTCCCGCACACACGGCGAGACAGACTTCGGTGGCGAACCGGTCCGACAGGCGCCGCAGCGGCGCGGTCACGTGCGCGTAGGGGGCACCGATCCCCGCATGCACGGTCAGGGTCGGGACCGCGCCGTCGAACGCCGCGTAGTCCGCGCCGCGCAGCAGTGTCGTCGCGTCGCTCATCATCGCCAACGCGTCCGGGGTGTTGGGATCGAGACCCGCCAGCATCACCCCCACCGACACGTCCGCCCGCCAGTTCAGTCCGAGCGCCCGCGCGGATCGCCGCAGCGCCGCCACGGCGTCCGCGGGGGCGGGAGGCAGTGTCCGCACCAGTCCGATGCGGGCGTCCAGCATGATGCGGGCGGCACACATCCCGGTAAGCAGGGACACCTCGGCGTTCCAGTCGTCGGCCGCCGTCCGGGGCTCGACGTCGAGCCGCCAGCCCCCGCCGTCGGCGACCACCGCCTGCTCGGGAAGTTTGAGTTCGATCGCGCCGCGTCGCAGGGCCGACGCGAGCCGCAGCGCACCGAACTCGGGGAGCGCGGCAATCGACGGATGCAGCGTCCCGCGATCGGAATCCGCTTGCACTCCCGCGTAATCGAACCGGGCCACCGACCTGACCGACGCGCGACGGACGTCGACGGCAACGGGCTCCGCCGTCTCGTCGAGGTCGATCCGCCACAGCGCCGCGGGCCGCACCTGATCCGGGAGCAGGCTCGCGGCACCGTCCGACAGCACTCGGGGATGCAGGGGAACCGAGCCGTCGGGCAGGTAGAACGTCTGGCCGCGCCGCCGGGTCTCGGTGTCGAGTGCGCCGCCCGGCCGCACCACCGCCGCGACGTCGGCGATCGCATAGTGCAGGACGAATCCGGTGTCGGTGCGCTCGATGTGCAGTGCCTGGTCCAGATCCATCGAGGTCGGTGGATCGATCGTCACCAACGGCAGATCGGTGCGGTCGACCCGACCGGGCGCACACCGGTCCACTGCGCCGTCGGCCTCTGCCAGTGCGGCGACCGGAAATCCGCCGTCCAGGGAGAATTCGGATCTGATCGCGTCGAAGTCGATGCCGGGGGCGGAAATTCGCAGAGTCACGGGCGGAGCCTACGACCGATTCGCGCGCCGCAGCGCCGCCCGATCCGGTCAGTTCTCCCAGTCGCGGTCGGCGTCGTCGGCCGCGCGGTTCCGCTCCGCGGCGATCTCCAGGGCCCGCGCGGCCGTCTCCCGATCCGGATAGGGCCCCATGCGATCCAGCCCGCGAGCGTCCTTGCCCTGACGCACCGACCCGTCCGAAACGCAGTAGTACCACTTGTCGTCGTCGCTCATTCCTCCAGTGTGCTCCATCGCCTGCGGACCCGCTCACGAACAATTTCCGGCCGGGAGGGCAACATTTCTTCCAGTCCCCTTGAGCGGAAGTCACAACCGTGAGACTCTTACGGCCGCAGCGGTCCACGGTCCGTCGACTCCCCCTCGACTGACCGTGCCCTTCGATCTGTCCTGGATCGGCTGTGTCGCGACGAACCTTGAACGGAGAACCACCAACCATGGAGCCGATGTCCTACATCCTCTTCGACACGTTGCTGCCGCATGTCGGTGAGCAGGAGGCGAAGCACTGGGCGACCCTTCTGGTCGTCAACCCGATCTGATCGCTCCACACAGACAACTGTGCCCCCGTCGACGGACGGGGGCACAGTTGTCTGTGGAGACCGGAGGTGTGTGAGCGGACGAGTTGGTCTGTAAGCCGGATCCTGTTCCCGGCGCGAGGCGCCGGGCGACGACCATCCATCTGGGCACACCGTTGCCGGGTACCTCGAGCGGTCCACCCGCAGGCTCGGGCGAGCAGCCCTCGAACACCTGCGCAGCCGCACCGTGAGGTGCGGCCTTCGACCTTGCTCCGGGCGGGGTTTACCTAGCCGCCCCGGTCACCCGGGGCGCTGGTGCGCTCTTACCGCACCGTTTCACCCTCACCGACGCTCACGCGCCGGCGGTCTGTTTTCTGTGGCACTGTCCCGCGGGTCACCCCGGGTTGCCGTTAGCAACCGCCCTGCTCTGTGGAGTCCGGACTTTCCTCGGCGCCGGGCCTGCACGCCGACGCGCGTGGTTCCCTTCGCCGCGGCCGTCCGACCAACTCGTCCGCCCGTACAGACTACCCGGCACTAGGGTCGGGGAATGACACGGTACGTGGCCCTGCTTCGGGGCGTGAACGTCGGCGGCATCAACATCAAGATGGCCGACCTCAAGGACACGATCGCCGCCATCGGGTTCACCGACGTGACAACCGTTCTGGCGTCGGGCAACGTCCTGTTCGACTCCGACCGCACGGACACCGCGGCGATCAAGACCGACATCGAGGCGGCGCTGCGCGAACGATTCGGCTACGACGCGTGGATCGTGCTGGTCGACCAGCCGACATTGGCGCGGATCGTCGACGAGTTCCCGTTCGACGCCGACCGCGACGGCTGGCATCCGTACGTGTTGCTGTCGTCCGACCCGGCCGCACTCACCGACATGTTCACCGCCGCCGACGGTCTCGCCCTCGGCGACGAGGCGCTGCAACCGGGCGACGGCGTCCTGTACTGGCACGTCGAACGCGGCCAGACCCTGCAGAGTCCGTTCGGGAAGCTGTCGGGGAAGGCGAAGTACAAGTCGACGACGACGAACCGGAACCTGCGCACCCTCCGCAAGCTGCTGGGCCCGTGAGTCCCTCGGCCCACTCGAGGGCCGAAGGACTCACGGGAGAGAGTCAGGCGTGGACGGCTTCCCGGGCCTCGACCGGCGCTGCGGGCTCGACGTCCTCGTCCGCGAACGGGTCGCCGTTGCGTTCGGCGTTGTACAGGTCCTCGTCGAGGATGTTCTCCCGTTTCGCGACGATCGTCGGGACCAGCGCCTGACCTGTCACGTTGACGGCGGTGCGGCCCATGTCGACGATCGGCTCGACCGCCAGCAGCAGACCCACACCCGCGAGGGGCAGGCCGAGCGTCGAGAGGGTCAGCGTCAGCATGACGGTCGCGCCGGTGGTACCCGCGGTGGCCGCCGAACCGATCACCGCGACCACGACGATCAGCAGGTAGTCGGTCAGGGTCAGGTCGAGGCCGTAGAACTGGGCGACGAAGATCGCGGCGATCGCCGGGTAGATCGCGGCGCAGCCGTCCATCTTGGTGGTCGCGCCGAGCGGCACCGCGAACGAGGCGTACTCACGTGGCACGCCGAGGTTGCGTTCGGTGACCCGCTCGGTGAGCGGGAGGGTGCCGATCGAGGAGCGCGAGACGAACGCCAACTGCGTGGCCGGCCACACGCCGGAGAAGAACCGGCGCACCGACAGTCCGTGCACACGGATCAGGATCGGGTAGACGACGAAGAACACCAGCGCGAGGCCGACGTAGACGGCGACGGTGAACCAGCCGAGCTGTCCGAGCGCGTCCCATCCGTAGGTGGCGACGGCCTTGGCGATGAGCGCAGCGGTGCCGATCGGCGCGAGCCGGATGATCCACCACAGCACCTTCTGCACGATCGCGAGGAGCGCGGCGTTGAAGTCGAGGAAGGGCTTGGCCTTCTCCCCCACCTTGAGGGCGGCGATGCCGATCGCGATCGCGATGACGAGCAACTGCAGCACGTTGAAGCTCAGCGAGGTGGTCGCTGCCCCGGAATCGGTGACGGTGGTCTTGGCTCCGAGTGCCAGGAAGTTCTGGGGTACGAGTCCGGTCAGGAAAGCCCACCACGAGCCGGACGACTTCGGCGCGGCGGCGGTGGCGGCGTCGACGGTGGTGTTCGCTCCGGGCTGGACGAGCAGGCCGACGACGATGCCGATGACGACGGCGATCAGCGCGGTGATCGCGAACCACAGCAGCGTCTGGGCTGCGAGCCGGGCGGCATTGGCGACCTGTCGGAGGTTGGCGATGGAGCTGACGATCGCGGTGAACACCAGCGGAATCACCGCGACGGTGAGCAGCGCGACGTAGCTCGATCCGATGGTCGTGATGGTGCCGACCAGCCAGTTCGGGTTGCCGTCGGCGGCATCGGGCATGGAGCGGGCGATCAGACCGATCAGGACGCCTGCGACGAGGCCGATCACGATCTGGGTACCGAAGGACGTCGCCCAGGCAGGCAGACGTCGCCCGGCGGGGGCGCTGGTGGAGGCCGACATTCGGCGGACCTTTCTGAGGACGCGCAGCACGAATCACACGTGGTGCGCGGGGAAAGCTGACATGCGGAAGGAGATTCCTACGGCCGGTGAGGAAACACGGCCGCCCGGGACACGAGAGTCGACCGGGGTCAGCTGATACAGACGGCGCTCGACTGCAGACAGTTGTCGACGAAGCGTCGACTGGTCAGCAGCAAGGTCACCCCGACCATGTTACTCACGCTAAAGACGCGGTTTCGCGCGGTGCCCCGTCCGTCCTCCCGCGGAGGGTCCCGTTCCGCTACGCGAGCCCGCCGTTGACGAACAGGACCTGCCCGTTGACCCACCGTGCGGGACCCGCGAGGAAGGCCACTGTCTCCGCGATGTCCTCGGGACGGCCCAGCCGTTCGAGCGGGACGGCCGCGGCGAGGCCTGCGATCGTGCTGTCGTCCTTGCCGTCCAGGAACAGGGGTGTGGCCGTCGGTCCGGGCGCGACGGCGTTCACCGTGATGTCCCGGCCCCGCAGTTCTCGGGCGAGGGTCAGCGTCATCGCCTCCACCGCAGCCTTGCTGGCCGCGTACGCACCGTAGTTCGGGAACTTCGTCCGGGTGACCGACGTGGAGAAATTGATGATCGCCCCGCCCTTCCGAACGGTGCGCGCCGCCAGCTGAGACACGACGAAGGTGCCGCGGATGTTGGTGCGGTGCATCCGGTCCAGGTCGTCGAGATTCAGGTCCGCAATCGGGGCGAGGACCATGATCCCGGCGGTGTTGACCACGACGTCGAGTCCGCCGAACACACGCTCGGTGGCGTCGAACACCGCCTTCATTGCGGTCTCGTCGGCTACATCACCGCCGACTGCGAGCGCCTGACCTCCACTGTCGGTCACCTGCTCGACCAGCTCGTCGGCCCGCGCCTTGTTCCCCGCGTAGTGGACGGCAACCGCGAAACGATCCACGGCGAGCCGTTCGACCACGGCCCTGCCGATCCCGCCGGAACCTCCGGTCACGAGAGCCACCCGGGTGCTCGTGGACACGATCACTCCCTCCCGTGGACGCACGACTCCGCTGGTCCCCGCCAACCGGCCGCTACGGCCCTCTGCAGGGCCGGTGGGCGGCCTCGTCGTGATGATCCTCCGGTCCACGTAGCGGCGCCAGCGCTGCCGAGCCGGTCAGGGGTCACCGGCGCGCCACACCTCACGATCCGGCGTTCGACCTCACAGGTGGGAGGTGTCGTTGACGAGCCGCACGGAGGCTCCCCCGTCGGGATAGAACTCGGCGATCGAGAGCGACGCGAGGTCCAGGTGCAGCCGGTACAGCAGCGACGGACCCGTGTCGAGCGCCAGCTGCAGCAGCGTCTTGATCGGGGTGACGTGCGAGACGACGAGGACGTTCCGACCCGGGTACTCGCGGATCAGGTCGGCCCGGACCTCCTCGATGCGGACGCGGACCTCGTCGAAGCTCTCGCCGCCCGGCGGCCGGATCGACGTGTCGCCGAGCCACGCGCGGTGCAGGTCCGGGTCACGCTCGGAGGCCTCCCGGAACGTCAGCCCTTCCCACGCGCCGAAGTCGGTTTCGGTCAGGCCCTCGTGCACGGTGAGCGGAAGACCGAGTGCGTCGGCTGCGGCCTGCGCTGTCTGCCTCGCCCTGCCCAGCGGCGACGACACCACTGCCGCGACACCGCCTCGGCCGCCGAGACGTGCGGCGGCGGCAGCGGCCTGCGCCAGCCCGACCTCGGTCAGCTGCGGGTTGCCGCGTCCGGAGTAGCGACGTTCCACCGACAGTGGGGTCTGGCCGTGTCGCAGCAACAGCAGGCGTGTCGGTTTCCCGACGGCGCCGGTCCAGCCGGGCGCGGTCGGCGTCTTCTCGACCGCGGCGGGCACCGGGCCGACCTCGGGGACATCCTCGGGCTGAGCTGCACCGTCCACGGGCGAAGCCTCGGGCTGATTTGCACCGTCCACGGGCGAAGCCTCGGGCTGATTTGCACCGTCCACGGGCGAAGCCTCGGGCTGATTTGCACCGTCCATCGCCTCGTTGGCGAGCCGGTCCGCGTGCGAGTTCTCGGCCCGCGGAATCCACGTGTAGGTCACGCGATCGAACCCGGACGCGAGTTCCCGGGCGCGCTGCGCCAGCGGAATCATGTCGGGATGCTTGACCTTCCAGCGTCCCGACATCTGTTCGACGACGAGCTTGGAGTCCATCCGGACCTCGACGACGCCTGCGCCGAGGTCGGATGCCGCGGTCAGGCCGGCGATCAGGCCGTTGTACTCGGCGACGTTGTTCGTGACGACGCCGAGGAAGTCGCGGCGTTCCGCGAGCACGGCACCGGTGTCCGCGTCGAACACGACTGCGCCGTAACCTGCGGGACCGGGGTTGCCGCGCGATCCACCGTCGGCTTCGACCCGGACGTGGGAAACAGCGGTCACAGACCGGATTCCTTGGTGCGCACCATGATCGCGCTGCACTCGGGGCATCGGACGACGACGTCGGGTGCGGTCGCCGCGATCCGCGTCAACTCGCCGCGGTCGATCTCGATCCGGCACGCGCCGCAGCGGCGCGCCTGCAGCAGCGCCGCACCGACTCCGCCTCCGCTGCGCTGACGGTCGTAGACGGCGAGCAGGTCCTCGGGGAATTCGGCGACGAGAGCGGTCCGGTCGGCGTCGCAGCGCTGCTGGGCGGCGTCGAGGTCGGCGAGCGCGTCGTCGCGGCGACGGGTCACGTCGACGAGGGCGTCGTCGATCTGGTCGACCTGGCCGCCGGCGTGGTCGTAGTCGGCCTGGGTGGCCTCGCGCCGCTCCATCACGTCGAGCAGGTCCTCTTCGAGCGCGGCCTGCCTGCGTGTGAGGCTGCCGAGTTCGTGTTCGAGTTCGGTGAGCTGCTTGGCGCCGACGGTGCCGCTCTCGAGCAGTTTCCGGTCGCGGTCCTCACGCTTGCGAACCGCGTCGACCTCGCCTTCGAGCTTGCTGATGTCGCGGTCGAGGTCGTCGAGGACGATCTGCACGGCGACGGCGGCGTCCTTGCGTCCCACCCGGTCGGCTTCGAGCCGCTCGACCTCCTCCTGCTCGGGGAGGGTGCGCCTGCGGTGCGCGATCCTGGTCAGCTCGGTGTCGACCGCAGCGAGGTCGAGCAGCTTGGCCTGGATCCGGGGGTCGACGTTCACGCGGGCATCGCTCCTGCTTGTGGTTCGGGGGGTGGAGGGTTCCGCATACGTTACCGCCCCGGCCCTCTCCTCCACCCGGGCGAGGGGAACCCTCGCCCTGCCCAACCCGCGTCCGGTTCCTCTCGCCCCGCGGGAGCGGTGGTCAGAGGCCGAGGGTCCAGGGATCGGTCCGGACCTCGGAGACCACCGTGGACCAGCCGTCGACGTCGGCGAACCGGGCGTCGAGGATGCCGCTCGCCTGCGCACACCACGGCTGCTCGCTGGCCCAGTGCGCGACGTCGACCAGCACCGGACCACCACCGCGCAGATGCTCGTCGGCGGGATGGTGCCGCAGGTCGGCGGTCACGTACACGTCGACGCCGCGCGCGCGTGCCGCGCCGAGCAGGGAATCGCCGGAGCCGCCGCACACCGCGACGGTGCGCACGACGGTGTCGGGGTCGCCTGCGGCCCGCACACCCCACGCGGTTTCGGGCAGTGCGCGGCGGACGCGGGCGGCGAACTCGCGCAGCGTCTCGGGTTCCGGCAGTTCCCCGACCCGGCCGATGCCGAGTGCCGACCCGGTGTCGGCGAGTTCGACGACGTCGAACGCGGGCTCCTCGTACGGGTGCGCGGCGCGTAACGCGGCCAGCACCCGCGACCGCAGCGCCCGGCGTGCGACGACCTCGACGCGGTCCTCGGTGACCTGCTCCACGCGTCCGACCGCTCCGATCGTGGGGGTCGCGCCGTCGCCGGGGAGGAACTGGCCGGTGCCGGTGACCGTCCAGCTGCAGCAGCTGTAGTCGCCGATCTCGCCCGCGCCCGCCGCGAACAGTGCGTCCCGGACCGAGGCGCTGTCGGAGGACGGGACCATGACGACCCACTTGTCGAGCGGTTCCGACGCCGCCTGGTCGAGTGGTCCGGTGACGGTCAAACCAAGTGCCTGCGCGAGCGCGTCGGAGACTCCGGGGTCGGCGGAGTCGGCGTTGGTGTGCGCCGTGTACAGAGCGCAGCCGCCCCGGATCAGCCGGTGCAGCAGGGCACCCTTGGGGGTGTGGGCACCGACGGTGTCGACGCCACGCAGCAGCAGCGGGTGGTGGACGAGCAGCAGCTGCGCCCCCCACGCCAGCGCCTCGTCCACGACGGCGGCCGTCGCGTCCACGGCGATCATCACCCGGTCGACGGAGTCGGCGGGGTCGCCGCAGACGAGGCCGACGGAATCCCAGCTGTGCGCGAGCCGCGGCGGGTACGCCTCCTCGAGCGCCGAGATGACCTCGGACAGCGGAACACTCATGCCAGTACCTCCGTCAGTGCGGTCACCAGGGCGCGAGCCGGTTCGGCTGCGCGGACGGCGACGCGGATGTGGTTCGGGTCGAGCCCGGGGAAGGTGTCGCCGCGACGCACCGCGATCCCCTTCTCCTGCAGCTTCTTTCGGACGAGTTCGCCGTCCGGGACGCGCAGCAGCAGGAACGGCGCCCGCGCCGGACCCACCACCTCCACGCCCGCGGCGGCGAGAAGGCGGAGCATCTCGGCCCGTTCGACCTCGATCTGTCGTGCCTCGCGATCGGCCCACGCGACGGCGTCCGCTTCGCTGCACGCCCTGATCGCCTCGAGTTGCAGGCTGCCGAGCGGCCAGTGCGCGCGACCCTTCTGCATGCGCGCCAGAACGTCGGGGGCGCCGAGCGCGTACCCGCACCGCAGGCCCGCGAGCGCGAACGTCTTGGTCAGCGACCGCAGCACCAGGACGTCGGGCAGTGACCGGCCGGCCAGCGACTCCGGCTCGCCGGGAACCGCGTCGCCGAACGCCTCGTCCACGACCAGGAGGCGTCCGTGTCGGCGGAGGGCGAGGACGTCGGCGGCGGGATGCAGCGTCGACGTCGGGTTGGTCGGGTTGCCGAGCACCACGAGATCGGCGGCGTCGGGGACAGCGGCGCCGCTCAGGCGGTACGGCGGCGCGAGCAGCACCTGCGTGACCGGCACCCTGGCCTCGCGCAGCGCGTACTCGGGTTCGGTGAACGACGGGTGGATCAGCGCCGCCAGCCGCGGCCCGAGCCGCGGCAGCATCGCGAATCCCTCCGCGCCACCGCCGAGCAGCAGCACCTCGTCGGGGTCGCGGCCGTGACGCGCCGCGACCTGCTCGCGGGCGGCGCGCTCGGCCTGCTCGGACGGGTAGCGACCGAGGGTCGGCACCGCCGAGGCGAGGCGTGCCGCGAGCCAGTCCGGTGGTCCATCGCCGCGCACGTTGACGGCGAAGTCGAGCAGTCCGGGTACGGCGTCGACGTCGCCGTGGTGGCGCAGGTCGACGTCGCCCCACCTGTTCGGGTCGACGGCGTCGGATGCTCGGGTGTCCACGATCGGCAGTGTATGGCGGTCGAGCGCAGGACCTGGGAGCCAGGCAGGATGGACGGGTGCGTTCTCCCGCGATCACCCTCTTCGACCTCGACGGCACCCTCACCGACTCCGCGCCCGGCATCGTCACCGGGTTCCGGCACGCGCTCGCCACGGTCGGCGCACCGGAGCCGGACGTCGACCTGACGCAGTTGATCCTCGGACCGCCGATGGCGGACACCCTGCGCACGGTCGGCCTGGACGACGCGGACGCAGAGCGCGCCCTGGCCGCCTACTTCGACCGCTACGACCGGATCGGGTGGGCAGAGAACGAAGTGTTCCCCGGCGTCGCGGACCTACTGACCGGACTGTCCGCGTCGGGGTCGCGGCTGGCGGTCGCGACCAGCAAGTCCGAGCGGTTCGCAGTCCGGATCCTCGATCACTTCGGCCTGTCCGGGCACTTCGAGGTCGTCGCGGGTGCGTCCGCGGACGGCACCCGGCGAGCGAAGGCGGACGTCGTCGAGCACGCGTTGCGCGGGCTCGGTGTCACCCCGGTTCCCGGCGGCACGCCCGATGTCGTGATGGTCGGCGACCGCGTCCACGACGTGCACGGAGCCGCGCACTGGGGTATCCCGACGGTCTTCGTGCACTGGGGTTACGGCGCCGAATCGGAGGCCGACGACGCCGCGTGGTCGGCTCGGACGGTCGGCGAGTTGGGGGCGATCCTGCATGCCCGCTGACGCCACGCTGCACATCACGTTCGTGTGCACCGGCAACATCTGCCGGTCGCCGATGGCGGAGAAGATCCTGCTCGGCCACCTGACCGATGCCGGTCTCGCGGACGTCGTCCGGGTGTCGAGCGCGGGCACCGGCGACTGGCACGTCGGCGACGACGCCGACCACCGGACGACGGCCGTGCTGGCGGCGCACGGCTACCCGGTCGGGCACCGCGCCGCGCAGGTCGGACGCGATCATCTGGGCGCCGACCTCGTGGTCGCGCTCGACACCGGTCACGATCGCGCGCTGGCCCACCTCGGGGTGCCGACCGAACGGCGGCGCCTGCTGCGCAGCTTCGACCCGGACGCCGACGACGATTCGGTTCCCGATCCGTACTACGGCGACAGCGAGGACTTCGAGCTGGTTCGCGAGCAGATCGAGGCCGCCGTTCCGGGCCTGCTGGAGTGGGTTCGCGAACAACTCTGACGGCGGTCGGGTGATCCCGGACACCGACATTTCGGTCTCACCCGGCACGCCCAGTACCGTGGTGGCGTGCGAAGGCTGAAATTTCTGCTGCGTCCGGGCTGGCTCGTGCTCGCCGTCGTCGTGGCGGGTTTCGCCTACATGTGTTTCACCGTCCTCGCACCGTGGCAGCTGGGCAAGAACACCAGCACCGAGCACCGCAACGCGCTGATCGAGGAGTCCGTGAACGCGGAGCCGGTTCCGGTCGAGTCGATCCTGCCCGAGTCGGGTCCGATCGCCGCCAACGACGAGTGGCGGCAGGTGACGGCGACGGGCACCTATCTGCCGGATCACGAGGCACTGGTTCGACTGCGCTCGATCGAGGGCGATCCCGCGTACGAGGTGCTCACGCCGATGCGTCTGACCGGCGGCGAGATCATCCTGATCAACCGCGGGTACGTGCGACCGGTCCAGGGCACCCTCGCGCCGCCGATCGAGGCCGCACCGTCCGGTGAGGTCACCGTCACGGCCCGGGCTCGCGTGTCCGAGGGCACCGTCGCGGGCAAGGACCCGATCATCGAGAACGGTGTCCCCCAGGTGTACTTCCTCGATGCCGGGCAGGTCGGTGACGTGGTCGGTCTGCCGCTGGTCGACGCGTGGTTCCAGTTGCCTGCGGGTGCGCCGGGTGCGCTGAACCCGATTCCGCTTCCCCAGCTCGACGCCGGCCCGTACCTCTCCTACGGACTGCAGTGGCTCGCGTTCGGGATCATGGCCCCGCTGGGTCTGGCGTACTTCGTGCGCGCGGAGATCCGGGAGCGCCGCCGCGAACGCGCGAACACCGTCGTCGTCGCCGACACGGACGCCTCCGAGGTGGAACAGACGCCGGCCGAGACGAACCCCGAGCGGGACGACGTCGTGCTGCCGCGCCGCCGCTTCGGCCGGTCGACGGAGCCGGAGCCGGCCACGCTGACGGCGACCGAGGCCAGGCTCGCCGACCGCTACGGCAAGCGCCGCTGAGCGAGCACCACACAGAGGGCCGCGGTCACCGCGGCACCGGCCTGCACCACCTCGGACAGCCGCGCGACCCGCGCGATGTCCCCCACCCGGGGGGACGGACCGTCCCCGAGGGTGGGGCGCTCCTCGACGCCGTGCGCGTACTCGGTCCGGCCACCGAGCCGCACGCCGAGCGCTCCGGCCATCGACGCCTCCGCGACGCCCGCATTGGGGCTGGGGTGAGCGGACGCGTCACGTCGCCACGCCCGTGCCGACGCGGCGGGGGAACCGCCGACGGCGGGCGCGGAGGCGACGGCGAGCAGTCCGGTCAGCCGCGCGGGGGCGAGGTTCACGACGTCGTCGAGGCGGGCCGCTGCCCAGCCGAAGCGCAGGTAGCGCGGTGACCGGTACCCGATCATCGCGTCGAGGGTGTTGACGGCGCGGTATCCGAGTACGCCGGGCGCCCCGGCGATCGCCGCCCACACCAGAGGCCCGACCGTCGCATCGGACGTGTTCTCGGCGATCGATTCGACCGTGGCGCGGGCGATCCCGGCTTCGTCGAGTGAATTCGGGTCACGTCCGCACAGGGACGGGACGAGTTCGCGCGCACCCGTGAGGTCGTCGGCGCCCAGACGATCGGCCATCTCGTTGCCGACCCGCGCGAGCGACGTTCCGCCGAGCGCGGTCCATGTCGCCGCCGCCACGAGGGCCGTCTCCCCCACCCAGCCGAGCCGGCGGGCCGCGCGGGACGCGACGACCGCACCTCCGACGACGCCACCGACGAGCAGCGCGGTGTGGCAGGCCCCCGCGGCCCGGGAGTCCCGGTAGGTGGTGCGCTCCAGGGCGGCGGCCGCTCGACCGAAACCGGCGACGGGATGTCCGCGCCTCGGGTCGGCGAACACCCGGTCGGCCACGTATCCGAGGGCGATGCCTGCCGCGCGGGCCGAGATCCGGGGTCGAGTCACGGGACCAGTTCTATCAACCCGCACCGTTCACGATTCGTCCGACCGTCGTGTCCTCGTCCCGATTCGGAGGCAGGGGATGCGAAGATGCGCGGCGACAGAATTCGAAAGGCGAACGGAGTCGACAGCGGTGGCGACCACGGTGAAGTCCGCGGGCAAACGCCTGGCGTCCCTCGTCCAGGAGGTCAACTCGGGCACCGTCGCCGTCGAGATCGCCGGGAAGACGGACAGTGCAGTGCTCATCTCGCTCGCGCACTACACCGCGCTGCAGGAGGCCACGTTCCTGCTCCGGTCCCCCGAGCTGATGGCCAGTCTGCGCCGCGAATTGGCCCGCTCGCTTCTCCCGGCGGTCCCCGACCAGCCGCCCGCTGGGGAACCGGCGACGTCGACGGACAAGTGCCGTCGCGGCTCGAAGGCCAAAGCCCGGAAGAAACGTACGAAAAGGAAGAAGAAGAAGAAATCCGCCTGAGCGCGACTCAGGTCCGCACGACCCCGACCGGCAGGTCGCGTACCCGGCGCGCGGGGTTGCCCGCGTAGAGGCCGTTGGGTTCGCAGTCGCGGGTGACGACGGCACCGGCTCCGACGATGCATCCCGGACCGACCGTGACCCCAGGCAGGACGATGGCCCCCGCGCCGATCCAGCTGCCGTCGCCGACGGTGATGGGCAGGTTGCGGACGCGTCCGCCGCGGCCGTCCTCCGGTCCGATGTCGTGGGTGCTGGTGATGAACTTGACGCCGTGGCCCACTGCGACCTGCCTGCCGAGTGTGATGGGCGCGGTGCCGTCGAACAGCACGCCGCGGTTGACGAATGTGCCGACGCCCATCCGAATGTCCTTGCCCCCGAAGTGGCAGCCGGAGTAGATTCCCGCACCCCACACCCGCGCTCCGGCGGCGAGCAGGAGCAGGATCCGTAGCCACACCGGCACGAACGGGGACGACTGGACGATCGTGATGAAGCGCACTGCGTCACGATAGCGACGTCGGCACTCTAGGCTCGACAGGCACCGAGACCGAGGAGACGAAAATGGCGTCCGACCCGATCCCTGTCGTGTTCGTGCACGGACTGTGGATGCACGCGAGCAGTTGGCAGCCGTGGACGGAAGTGTTCGCGTCGCGCGGGTACATCCCGATCGCTCCCGGCTGGCCCGGGGACGGGGAGACGGCCGAGGCGACGCGCGAGAATCCCGACAAGTTGAACGGCGTCGGCATCGCGGAGGTCGCTCGGCACTACCGGACCGTCGTCGAAGCGCTGCCGACGCTTCCCATCCTGGTCGGTCATTCCTTCGGCGGGCTGATCGCGCAGAAGCTCCTCGGCGACGGCCTGGCCCGTGGAGCGGTCGCGATCGCCCCCGCACAGTTCAAGGGTGTGCTCCGCCTCCCGCCCGACCAGGTGCGCAGTGTGATGCCGATCCTGCGGAATCCGCTGCTGCGGAAGAAGACCTGGACGCACACACCGGAGTCGTATCACCGCACGTTCGCGAACGCGATCTCCCGCGAGGAGTCGGACCGGATCTTCGACGCCCACACGATCCCGGCGCCTGCCCGGCCGCTGTTCCAAGCCGCGTTGGCCAACGTCGCGGTCGGCAGTCCCGCCAAGATCGACACCCGCACCGCACGGGGTCCGCTGCTGCTGGTCGCGGGCGGGGCCGACCGCATGACGCCGGAGTCGATCGTCGCGTCCCAGTACAACATTCAGAGGCGCAACACCGGCGCGACCGAGTACTCGGTGCTGCCGGACCGCGGGCATTCGCTGGCCGCGGACGACGGGTGGCGCGAGGTCGCGGACCTGGCGCTGGACTTCCTGGAGCGCCACGACCTGGGAGCCGAGAAGGGCTGACGGCGACGCGACCGCAGCGAGATGTCCTGCGTCGTCCGGATCGGGGCCTGCTCGGTCTGTTGCTCACGGTCGCGGCGGCGCAGTTCCACCAGGAACACGGCGCACACGGTCGCGTAGGCAGCGAGCACACACACCGGGGCAAAGATCAACGTCAGTACTGCGAGGAGCGTCATGGGCACCTCCATGGGCAGAAGACGGACGATCTCGGACGGGTCGGCCGGAGCCTCGGGCGGCTGCTGCTCTGCGAACCCCCTTCACACGAAGGTAGTGAATCGAGGGCCGCCGCCGGTGAATGCAGCGTGAACTGATCTTGTGACATCCCGCACTTCTCCCAGGTCACAAGTGATCCACGTCTCGTTCGAGATGATCCGCGGGCCCGAGGCGGAGTTCGCGGCACACCCCGACAACAGACAAAGCGGACACGCGGCTAGCGTGTGGTCATGGCTCGTTCACCGTTGCGCTCGAAGGCCCTGATCGCTGCTGTCGCCACCGTCGGCGCACTGGCTCTGACGGCATGCTCGTCCACCCCTGCGGATTCGCCCGCCTCCACCTCGCCGGCCACGAATGTGCTTGCGGCGAATAGACTCGACGACCTGAGCGGAAAGGAGTTGATCGAACGACTCGACACCCTTCCCGTGGCGGAGCGGCCCGACGGCCTCGTCGCGTCGGTGCGGCCGGACGAGGTCCTCCTCTCCGAGAACGACGGCCCCGAAACGTCCGTCGCGCTCCCCGACGACGAGTTCTACCTCTCGATCGCCCCCTACGTGAACGACACCCACGACTGCTACTTCCACAGCCTCACCACCTGTCTCGGTGAACTGCGGGACCAGCCGATCCGGGTGACCGCCACGAACGTTGCCGACGGTGCCCTGCTGGCGGACCTGACGAGTCGCACCTACGACAACGGCTTCGTCGGCCTGTGGCTGCCCCGCGGCATCGAGGCCGACGTGGTGGTCGAGTACGAGGGGCGCACCGGCCGGACCACCGTCGGCACCGGCCCGGACGACCCGACCTGCATCACCACCGTCGCCCTCGCGTAAGCCTCACTGCGCGACGGCTTCCCGCCTTCGGCCGACGATCGCGAGAGACATCACCGCCGCGATCGCACACAGTCCACCCGCGACGAAGAACGCGGCGTCGTAGCCGCCGAACCGGTCCCGGACCAGACCCGCGAGGAACGCGACGATGCCCGCACCGATCTGGTGCGACGCCAGGACCCACCCGAACACGATCGGGCTGTCGGCACCGAAGTGCTGACGGCACAGCGCAACCGTCGGCGGCACGGTGGCCACCCAGTCGAGGCCGTAGAAGATGACGAACGCGATCATCGGCGGGTGCACCGACTCCGCGAACAGGATCGGCAGGAACACCAGCGAGATCCCGCGGAGCAGGTAGTAGGTCCCGAGAAGCTTGCGCGCGTCGAAGCGGTCGGTGAACCAGCCCGACGCGATGGTCCCGAGCACGTCGAAGATGCCGATCACCGCGAGCAGGCTCGCCGCGGCGGTGGTGGGCATGCCGTGGTCGTGGGCGGCGGGCACGAAGTGGGTGCCGACGAGTCCGTTGGTGCTGGCGCCGCAGATCGCGAATGTGCCTGCCAGCAGCCAGAACACCCGGGTCCGCGCCGCCGACGCCAGCACCGACAACGCGCGACGCACCGCGCCGCCGGACGCCGCTTGCACCTCGGGCGCGACGAAGTCGGGGCCGGCGCCGTACGGGACGGCGCCGATGTCGGAGGGCCGGTTCCGCAGGAACAGCAACACCAGCGGGACCACCGCGAGTGCAGCGAATGCGACGGTCAACGCCACCACCTGCCACGAGTGCCTCTCGGAGATCATTGCGAGCACGGGCAGGAACACCAGCTGTCCGGCCGCGCCACCCGCGGTGAGGATTCCGGTGACGAGACCCTTCCGGGCGACGAACCAGCGGTCGACGACGGTCGCGACGAATGCCAGTGCCATGGATCCGGTGCCGAGACCGACGAGGACACCCCACAGCAGCACCAGCTGCCACTGCGCGGTCATGAACACCGTCAGCCCGCTGCCCGCCGACACCAGGAGCAGCGCCGCGGTCACGACCCGGCGCATACCGAAGCGTTCCATCAGGGCCGCCGCGAAGGGCGACGTGAGGCCGTACAGGACGAGGTTGATCGACACCGCCGAGGAGATCGATGCCCGCGACCAGCCGAAGTCCTGGTGCAGCGGGTCGATGAGGATCGACGGGGCCGCACGGAATCCGGCCGCGCCGACGAGCGCGAGGAACGCGACCGCGGCGACCGACCAGGCGGGGTGCGGGCGCCGGGAAGTCGGGGCGAAGGTGGGGCGTGGAGGCACGAGCTCGGAGGTCACGGGAATCAGTGTGTGGGTCGTGACCGACGCGAACCAATGGCTTGAATGTCAATGTGTGAAAGAATCGAGCCATGCATCGTGTGGTGGTCCTGGCACTCGACGGGGTGGTGCCCTTCGAACTCGGCATTCCGTCTCGCATCTTCGGCATGGCCGAGGACACGGCGGGTGAGCCCCTGTACGAGGTGCTGACCTGCACCGTCGACGGCGGACCGGTCCGCACGGAAGCCGACTTCACGATCTCGGTCGACCACGGCCCCGAACTGCTCGCCACCGCGGACACCGTGGTCATCCCCGCGACATACCAACTCGGCTCCACCCGGGACGGGCACCTGCCCCCGGAGATGGAGAAGGCTCTGGGGTTCGTCCGCCCCGGCGCCCGCTACGTCTCGATCTGCATCGCGTCGTACGTGCTCGCGGCCGCGGGCCTGCTCGACGGGCTGCGCGCCACCACGCACTGGCGGCACACCGACCACTTCCAGCGCACGTTCCCTGCGGTGCAGGTCGACCCGGACGTGTTGTTCGTCGACGAGGGTCACGTCGTCACCTCGGCGGGCGTCGCCGCCGGACTCGACCTCTGCCTGCACCTCGTCCGCCGTGACCACGGCGCCGACGTCGCGACCCGGGTCGCCAAGCGGTCGGTCGTCCCGGCGTGGCGGGACGGCGGGCAGGCGCAGTTCATCGAACGCCCGGTCCCGGTACATGCCTCGGATTCGACTGCGGCGACCCGCGACTGGGCACTGCAGCGACTCGACGAGCCGCTGCAGCTTTCCCGTCTCGCCCGACATGCCAACATGAGTGTGCGGACGTTCACGCGCCGGTTCGCCGACGAGGTCGGGACGACGCCGACCCAGTGGCTCATCACTCGCCGCGTCGACCGCGCCCGGCAACTCCTCGAGACCACCGACCTGTCCATCGACATCATCGCCGCCGATGTCGGTTTCGGCACGGCGACCTCCCTGCGGCAGCACATGGCGACGCAGCTCGGTGTGCCGCCGTCCGCCTACCGCAAGACCTTTCGCGCCTGACGTGAGACACGGTCGGACGGGGCTGGTCACCGCGCCCTCGGAGGTGAATCCTGGAACCATGTCGGACCACAGCACCCTCACCGAGCTCTCGTTCACCGTCTCGGGCCACGTTTCGCGACCCACAGCAGAGACCTACGAGGCGGTCGCCGACCCCGATCAGTTGTCGCAGTACTTCACCACCGGCGGCGCGCGCGGACGCCTCGAATCGGGCGCGGACGTCACCTGGGACTTCGCGGACTTCCCGGGCGCCTTCCCCGTGACGGTGGTCGCCGCGGAACAGCCGCACCGCATCGTCATCGAATGGGCGGGAACCGCAACCACATCCGAGTCCGGCACGACCACCACCACGTTCGAGTTCGAGCCCGTCGACGATGACACCCGGACCCGGGTCACCATCACCGAGTCGTCCTGGCAGCCGACCAACGAGGGCGCGACGAGCGCCTTCGGCAACTGCCAGGGATGGACCGGGATGCTCGCCGCACTCAAGGTGTGGGTCGAGCACGGCATCAACCTGCGGGACGGCTTCTACAAGTGAACCCGGCCGAAGGGTGGAACGACGAAGGGCCGCAGGCGCTTACTGGTCCGCCTCGAGCTGGTCCAGGATGAACTGAACCGCCTCCGGCTTGTGGGCGAACAGGTACTCACCTGCCTGTGCGACGTACCAGTCACCGCACTTCACCGTGCTGGCGGATTCGACTCCGGACTGCCACCAACTTGCCGACAGTGACGGCGGGCGGACATCGGAGCCGTCGATCTCGGCGCACCCCGGGTGGTCCAGGGCCTCGGTACTGCTCTTCATCCTGAGGATCCGTTCGTCACCCGTGGTTCTGACGATCTCGTCGATGGCGGTCGCGTTGGGGGGTACCCAGTCGGGCAGGACTTGCCGTCCGTCGGTGGCGGTGGAGAAGGAGTGGGTCTCCGTCTTCTTGTATGCCTTGCTGTCGTCGAAGCGGTCGACGTTGCATGCTGTCGCCGCGAGCATCACGCCGAGGAGCAGGGACGATGCGGCGATGCTGCCTTTGATTCGCTTGGTGTTGATCACTACCTCAACCTACGAGCGACGGTGCGCCACTCGCGTCGCACGGCAGGATGATTCTTCTCCCGCCGCGTCATGCCGGAGACGGACATCGGGCCGCGAGCGGGTCGCACTCCATCCACGAGGGAATCGACCCCCGGCCACCGGAATTCGCACTCTCGTACACCATCTAAAATCGATGCCACGGCGAGCCTGCCAGATCCGGTTTCTGGCCTTGTACCACCGCCGTCGAGGACTGATGAGGATACGACTCGGCGACAGCCGGAGCCCCCAGCGTCGGGACGCGGACGCTCCCGCGACCCCGCGACGTTGGCCCGAACCGCCATCCGCGGTCCCATCGAGCGGCACCCCCCGGCCC
>NZ_SCOY01000034.1:0-52707 GCF_005503035.1 Rhodococcus sp. Q | reverse complement strand
GGGTCGCGACGGTCGCGGGAACGTCCGAGGGCGCGGGCTGGGGTGGTAGCTCGTGTCCGACGAGGAGGAGGGCGGCGAGGGTGACGAGGACGAGCAGCGCGTGCAGCACCCCCTGGCCGTTCGGCCTGGTCTGCACCGGTGTGCCGCTGTTCATGCCCCGCATCCCGCTTGTTGCGCAGTCGTGTGCATCGACCGTATCGCGTGGCGGCCGCCGCCGTCGGATGGTCAGCAGGACAAATGAGATGCACGTAACTCTGTGTTGCATGTAACTCGTCGTAATGGGTAGTTTCCGCTGCGAAGAATGCGGTGGCAGGACGTCGACCGTGGTGACCGGACGATCGACGGAGGTGGACGTGCCCTCGCTCGCACGCATGGCACGGCTGCAGTTGGGCGCGCTCGTGCTCGTGGGGTTGCTCGGCCTGCTCTTCGTCGGCGGCCGCTACGTCCGGATCGACAATCTTCTCGGGTTCGGCCAGTACCGCGTCGTCGCCGACCTCGCCGACTCCGGCGGCATCTTCACCAACGCCGAGGTCACCTACCGTGGCGTTCCCGTCGGCACCGTCGGTGACCTGCACCTGACGTCGGACGGCGTCCGCGTCGACCTCATGCTCGACACCGGCGGCCCCGACATTCCGGCGTCCGCCCGCGCCGTGGTCGCGAACCGGTCCGCGATCGGTGAGCAGTACCTCGACCTGCAACCCGACAGCGACACCGGCCCGCACCTGGCCGACGGCGACGTCATCGCGCGCGAGCGCACCGCGATCCCGGTGCCCGTCGAACAGGTGCTGGCGTCCACGAACGCGCTGGTGCGGACCGTCCCCGTCGACTCCCTCACCACCACGGTTCGCGAACTGGGCCGCGCATTCGACGGCCGCGGCGACGACCTGCAGACGCTGGTGGACGCCACGATCGACCTGTCGAAGGCAGGCATCGAGGCACTGCCGCAGGCGACGGCCCTGATCCGTGACGGTCGGGCGGTCGTCGAGACGCAGGCCGACCAGTCATCGGCGATCCGGCAGTTCAGCGCCGACGTGAACCGGATCAGTGCGCAGCTGAAGGGCAGCGACGCCGACCTGCGACACCTGATCGACACCGGAACGCGGGCCAGTGAGGCTGCTGGATCGTTGCTCGCCGCCGCCGGCCCGAACCTGAGCGCCAACCTCGACAGCGTGTCGCAGGTCGTGTCCGCGCTCGGACCGCGGGCGCAGGCTCTGAACTACCTGCTGACCTTCCTGCCTGCGCTCGCTGCGGGCGCGGGAACGGCAGCGCCGGGCGACGGCACACTGCACCTGGGCCTGCTGCTCGAAACCAACGATCCGCCGCCGTGCACACAGGGCTACGAGGGTTCGCAGGCGATGGTGGACCGGATGAAGCGGGAGAACCCCGACTTCGACCCGATGACCGACGACACCCCGCTCAACACCGCCGCCAACTGCACGACCCCGCTCGGCAGTGTCACGGGTGTCCGATCCGCGAACCGGATCGCCTACGCCGATCCGAGCATCACGCAGCCCTGGGACGACAAGGCGAAGCAGGCGCCGGAGGCGTTGAACCTGAACCCGATCGCGACGCAGACGGCACTGCTGCTGGGCGTCACTCCGAGGTAGCGGGTGGCAGTCCCGCGAATCCCTGCGCGACACAGTGTTCCGCCGAGGGGCCGGCGTCCGCTACGGTCCTCCGGACGACTGGTCACCTCGACCATCGGAGAACGGGAGAATTTCGGATGCGCGCATCGTCGCGGAGTGCAGTCGCTCGGGTGGGCACGGTCCTCGGTGCCGCCCTCATGGTGTCGATGGGAGCCGGGCCCGCGGTGGCAGCCGACGTCGTGCCCGACGTCGGTCCCGCGGGAACCTCGCTGATGCACGGCGATCTGGCGTCGACCGACTCCACGCCCCACGCAGGCCCGGGACCGGGCGCGCGGTTGCTGGGGTCGTCTGTACCCGGCGGGGTGTGCGCTGCCACGTTCATCGGCTCGGACGGGATGCCGGTGTCGTTGTGCACCGCATACGTCGGCGTGAATCCGCCCGCGGTGATGGTGCCGACGGTGAAGCTCTTCGATCCGGCCACGGCGGCGCCGATCGCGTCCATCGAGTTGCCCAAGGGCGGGCTGCTCGGTGGTGTCTACGGCTACCTCGACTCGCGCGACCGGGTGGTCGTGGCAGACGGGCGCGGAACGATCGACAAGGTCGCGCATCGGCGCACCGCCGACGGTCGGTGGGAGCTGTTCGTCGACGAGAGGATCGACCTGGCCGCGCACCTCCCCGCAGGGGATGCGGTCACCAGCGTGGCACCGGACTACGACGGCGGAATCTGGTTCGTCACCACCCACGGCCTGGTCGGAGTCGTCGGCGCCGACGGCCGGGTCGCGTCCAGCCACCTGCCGGAGGGCGAAACGCTCACCAACGGACTCTCGGTGCGACCCGGCGGTGTGTCGGTGCTGACCAGCAGGGCCCTGTACGAGATGCGGGTGGGCGACGGCGGCACGCCGAGCGTGGTCTGGCGGGCGCCCTACACGGCAGGGGAGGTGCGTAAGCCGGGGCAGCTCGGTCCGGGCTCGGGAACCACTCCCACGTACTTCGGGCCGGGTGGGGACGGCTGGGTGGCGATCGTCGACGACGCCGTCCGCCCCGAGCTGATCGTGTACCGATCGGACGACGGATCGGAGGTGTGCCGGATGCCTGCCTTCGAGAACTCGGGGCAGGGGACGGAGAATTCGCCGATGGCATGGGGGAACTCGCTGGTCATCCCGAGCACCTACGGGTTCGTCTATCCGCCGCAGGCGGTGCCGGGTCCGAGCGACCCGCCGCAGGCCACGTTCGTGGGCGGCATGACCAGGATCGACGTCGGTGACGACGGGTGCAGGCGAGTGTGGGAGAGCGCCGACCGCATGGCGAGCCTGCCGCGCCTGTCCCGGGGCGACGGGTTGATCCACGCGCTCACCTACGGTCCCGTCGCGGACGGTGTGGGCTCGGCGGCCCCGATCCAGCAGATCGGCCCGGTCTACTACACGGCCGTCGACTTCACCACCGGGGAACGCCGCGCGTACCAGCAGGTCGGGGACGCCCCGGTCGACGAGCCACTGCAGCTCACCGGAACGATCGGGCCCGACGGCTCGCTGTGGCAGGCCACGTTCGGCCGCATGCTGAAGATCGGCCGCTGAACCGCAGACAAAGGTGAAGCCGCCGGTGCAAGCACCGGCGGCTTCGGGTGACGACGCCCGCCATATCGCCTCTCGGCAAGTGGTCGCTCTCAGCGACGATTTTAATGTGGTACCCGGGGTATGAACCGGACGCCGTCAGCCTCTACAACGGTACTCCCGTCCGCGTTGTTCCCCCGGGGTCGCGCGGCTGTCGTTGTGTATGTCACGTCAGGCCGCCGCGACGGGCCGACCGGCCACCATACGGTTGGGTATGGTGACCGGACGGATCCCGCCAGAGCGTCACGCCACCGACCCGAAGGCTCACCACATGACGAACGCCCCCACGCCCACCGAGGCGGCCTCCCGCGGCGCTCTCGACGGCATCCGCGTACTCGAACTCGGCACCCTGATCGCCGGACCGTACTGCGGCCGCCTGCTCGGCGACATGGGAGCGGACGTCGTCAAGATCGAGGCGCCGGACCGCCCCGACCCGCTGCGGGACTGGGGTCAGGGCGGGCAGAAGCTCTTCTGGCGCGTGCACGCGCGCAACAAGCGCTGCGTCAGCCTCGACCTGCGCACCGATGCGGGCAAGGAGATCTTCCTCGAACTGGCCCGCACCGCCGACGTCGTCGTCGAGAGCTTCCGCCCCGGCACCCTGGAACGGTGGGGCATCGGGTACGACGTCCTGTGCGAGCTGAACCCGCGCGTGATCCTGGCCCGCGTCTCCGGCTACGGCCAGACCGGGCCGTATTCCGAGCGGCCGGGCTACGCGTCCGTCGCCGAGGGCATCAGCGGACTGCGTCACCTCAACGGTTTCCCCGGCCAGGCGCCGCCGCGCATCGCCCTCTCGCTGGGAGACAGCCTCGGCGGCATGTTCGCGTTCCAGGGTGTCCTCGCCGCGCTGTACGCCCGCGAGCGCACCGGTCGTGGTCAGGTCGTCGACGCCGCGCTGAGTGAGGCCTCGCTCGCGATCCAGGAGTCGACGGTCCCGGACTACCACAAGACCGGGCACGTGCGGCAGCCGTCGGGCACCCGCCTCGATCGGATCGCGCCGTCGAACATCTACAAGTCCAGGGACGGACTGTGGGTGATCATCGCCGCCAACCAGGACACCCTGTGGATGCGCCTGGCCGCCGCGATGGGACGCCCCGAACTCGGCACCGATCCGCGCTACGCCAACCACACCGCGCGCGGGGAGCGTCAGGACGAACTCGACGAGATGATCGGGCAGTGGGCCGCGCAGTACACCGCGGAGGACCTGGTCGCGATCCTCACGAAATTCGAGGTGGTGACCGGTCCGGTGAACACGGTCGCCGAGGTGATGGTCGACCCGCAATTCACCGCCCGCGACATGTTCGTCGACCACGTGGACCCCTCCAAGGCGCCCGGCGACGAGGGCTACGACCCCGAACCCGTCAAGGGCGTCGGTGTGATCCCGAAGCTCAGCGACACCGCGGGCGGCGTCCGCTTCGGCGGCGCGAGCGAACCGGGCACCCACACCGACGAGGTGCTCACCGAACTCCTCGGCTACGACACGGCCGCCCTCGCGCGCCTGCGTGACGCCGGGACCATCGCATGAGCGCCGTCCCTGGAGTGGACATCCGCGAGGTCGGCCCGCGCGACGGCCTGCAGATCGAGGAGCCGCTGAGCACCGAAGCGAAACTCGAGTTCGTCGACGCCCTCGTCGCCACCGGTGTGCGCCGCATCGAGGTGACGTCGTTCGTCTCACCGCGTGCCGTGCCCGCCCTCGCCGATGCGGAAGCCGTTGCAGCCGAACTGAAACGCTGGCCGGGCGTGGAGTTCTCCGCGCTGGTCGCCGGGATGGGCGGGGTGCGCCGGGCGCTCGCCTCCGGCGTCACGCGCCTCGAATACGTGGTGTCGGCGTCCGAGGGGCACTCCCAGGCCAACGTCGGTCGCAGCAGCGAGGATTCCCTCGCGCTGATCGCCCCGATCGCCGACCTCGTCCACGAGGCGGGCGGGCACCTCGAGGTCATCGTCGCGATCGCTTTCGACTGCCCGTTCGACGGGCCGACGCCGCCCGAGAGGGTCGCCGAGATCACCCGGCGCGCACTCGAATCCGGCGCCGACGCGCTCGCGGTCGCCGACACCATCGGCACCGCGACCCCGGTCCGCGTCACCGACGTGCTCGGTCGCGTGATGGCGGCGGCACCCGGCGTCGACGTGGGCCTGCACCTGCACGACACCCGCGGGCAGGGTCTCGCGAACGCGTGGGCCGCCTACATGCTCGGTGTCCGCCAGTTCGATTCGTCCGTCGGGGGACTCGGCGGTTGCCCCTTCGCGCCCGGTGCCAGCGGCAACATCGCCACCGAGGAGCTGGTCTACATGTTCGAGGACGGCGGCATCCCCACCGGCATCGACGTCGCCAGGGTCCTCGACGCCGCACGCCTGGTCTCCGGGCACCTCGGCAAGACGCTGCCCAGTGGGCTGCTCGCGGCAGGCGGACCCCCGGTCCCCGTTCCGCGCCCCTCCTGACCCCGACACGACGGGGTCAGTGCAGTCGGGTCTCGTGGACGTCGCGCCGAAAAGCGGGAAGTGGACCTCCGGATCGAATGCACTGCGCGAGCGACGGGTCGGCCATGTGGAGGCGACCAACGGCGACTAGGTCGAACTCCTCCGTGTCCAGTCTTCGGAAGAGCCCGTCGAGACTCACGGGCTCGGGTGTCCCGGCCTCACGCAGGGAGGTGCTCAGGCCGACGCTGCCCACGGCCATGCTCACGACGCCGGTGACCTTCTTCGCCCACCCCGCCAGCGTGAGAGCGCTGCCGTCGAAGGCGGGCTGATCGAACCGGCGAGCACTCGCGTCGAACACGTCCACCCCGGCGTCGCGGAGTGGGACCAGGATTCGCTCCAGCTCCAGGGGGCTCTCCGCGATCCGGGCACCGTAGTCCTGCTGCTTGTGCTGCGAGAAACGGTAGAAGATCGGCAGCCGAGGCCCGATCTCGCGCCGAATCGCGCGGACCACCTCGACCGGGAAGGCGAGCCGGCGCGTCGGGTCGCCGCCCCAGCCGTCGGTGCGGTGGTTCGTCGGTTCCCACAGGAACGAGTCCAGCAGGTAACCGTGTCCGGCGTGGATGGCGATACCGTCGAATCCGACGTCGACCGCATTGCGCGCGGATCGCACGTAGGCCTCGATCACGTCGGCGATGTCGCGTTCGGTCATCGGGGCGGTGGGCGCCGCGGCCCGTTCGATGTAGTCGGTCGGATACACGGTCCGTCCGACGCGTCCCCACACTCCCGACGGGCGCATGGGTTTCAGGTTCGGATCGACATCACCCATGGCGCCCCAGAGTGGGCCGACATGCCACAACTGCGGGATGATTCGTCCGCCCGCGGCATGCACCCCCGTGACGACGCGGCGCCAGCCTGCGAGGGCGGCGTCGCCGGACATCCGCGGAACGGCGGGGCTGTCGACCGCCGTCGGGTGATCGATCGCGACACCCTCCGTGATCAGCAGGCCGGTGCCACCCTCGGCGCGCCTGCGGTAGTACGCGGCGACGTCGTCGCCGGGGACGCCGCCGGGCGAGTGCTCACGTGTCATGGGGGACATGACCAGCCGGTTGGGGAGATCGAGCGAACCGATCGACAGCGGGGCGAAGAGCGGATTCACAGCGGCTCGAGAAAGTCGAAGAAGCCCGGGGTGGCGTCCTCGCGCAGCCGCGACAACCGTCGGTAGGAGATGAGCCACCGGCCGTCCTCCAGCCGGTATTCCTCGTGGTAGTGCCCGTAACCGTGGAGGTGTTCCTCCGTGTCGCCGTTGGTCCACCACAGCTTGTCCTCCATCGCCCAGATTCCGCTGGCCGTCGTGTCGGAGGTCAGCTCGATCTCGGGTGTGTGTCCGTGGTGGACGGTGGTCACCGTCGTCGGTCCGCCCAGCATGGTGCTGATGGCCCGCGTCAGGTTCTCCCTCCCGACAACACGATTCGAGGTGCCGCCCGACTGCGGCTGCTTGTCACTCGGCAACCCGCCCCACGTCTCGGACACCACGTCCTCGGTGTGCAGGGTCGGGTAGACCTCCCACTGCTTCTCGTCCATGCAGCGGAGGCGGGCCGCGAACGTGCGTTTGATCTGCTCGATCGCCATGAGTTGTTCGGCGACAGTCGATGTGAGAGTCGAGGTCATGGTGCGGACAGTGGCAGTGTCGGAGTTTCCCGGACAACTCGTGCTTCCGGGGAACGGAAGAATCGCAGCTCGGGCCACCGCCGGGGCGACGCGATCCGCGAGGCGAGCGGTGTCCCAGGTCAGCGAGGGCCGGGCGGTGCGACCGCCGAGAAGTACTGGCCCAGTGCGGCCGCAGCCATTCGGACCGGCGCGGCGTCGCGTCGATCGAACCGGATGTCGCCGGACGGCGCGGTCACCGAGATCCCCACCTCGGCGCCCGCGAGGAGGCCGACCCGCGCACCGATGCAGGAGAAGCCCGTCGGGCACGAACCGAACGCGACGCCGCGGTCACCAATCGGATGGGCGACGCCTGCTGCCGACAGGATGGCTTTTCCGATGGTCGACGATCGAGCAGGAACTCGTGACCCGACCCGGGTCATGATCCCGTGTTCGCTCGTCCCGCCCACCTTGTGCAGATAGAGGACGTCTCGTCCGTCGAGGACGCCCATGTGGACGATGTGACCGGTGGAATGGTGCAGCTCGCCGAGAAGCGAGGTCACGGAGGCGTCGAGGCTGGCGCGGTAGAGGGCGAGGGCGCCGATCTCGGCAAGGGACGGCCCCAATTCGTATCCGCCGTCCACGCGACGAAGCCATCCCAGCCTCACCAGGCGTTCGAGCATCCTCAACGTACTCGTGCGCGGAATACCTGTAAGGCGCGACACTTCGGTGAGGGTCAACCGGGTGTGGTCCCGGAACACACCCACGACAAGGGCCACCCGGTCGACACCCGCCGAGGGAACCGACTCGTCCGATCCGTGCGCAATGGACATCGTGACTCTCCAGGTGTGAGTACTGAGCGGGATTGCGGTGTGCCCGTCCACCGACGGGCACACCGCAACCCCCGTTGTTCTCGAGCTCGAGCGCGAATTACCTGCTCATCGTGACTCGTTCGGGCTCTCGTGCAGATCCTTGCCGCGGGTCTCGGATGCCGCCCACACCGCGAGGATCGTGATTCCCGAGGTGACGACGATGACCAGGCTGAGCGGCACACTCGAACCGTCTGCCGCCGCCACGAGAGCACTCGCGATCAGCGGAGTGAAACCGGCACCGATGAGACTGGCCGATTGATACCCGAGTGACACGCCGGAGTAGCGCACGGTCGTCCCGAACATCTCCGACAACATCGGTGCGAGCGGCGCGTACATCAGGTTCTGGATCACCTGGGCGACGACGAGACCGGCGGTCAGCAGCAGGGCGGACTTCGAGTTGATCAGCATGTACAGCGGGAAGGCGTACAGCAGTGCGAGAACGGCACCGGTGAGACTCACGGTTCGGCGGCCGATCCGGTCGGACAGTGCTGCGAAGCCGGGGATGCAGACGAGGGAGACGATCGACATCATGACCAGGGCGCGCATGACCGTCGGCACCTCGTAGCCGATGGACTTGGCGTAGGCGATGATCTGCGCGGTCGTCAGGGCGGTGAGTGCGAACGGCCCGATTCCCGCGGCGCAGGCGAGGACGAGCGGGCGGGGACGGCGGAGCACCTCGAGCACCGGCAGTTTCGCGCGGCTCTCGTCGTTCGCGGCGTCGGCGGCCTGCTGGAACACCGGGCTCTCGACCACGCTGAGACGGACGTACAGGCCGATCACCAGCAGCAGGGCGCTCGCGAGGAACGGTAGACGCCAGCCCCAGGAATCGAAGGCCTCACTCGGCAGGAGGCTGACGAGCATCACTGCCAGCGTCGACGTCAGGAAGCCGATCGGCGATCCGAGCTGCATGATTCCGGTCCAGGCCCCGCGCCGGCGGGCATCGGAGTGCTCGGCCACCATCAGGGCCGCACCGCCCCATTCGCCGCCGACCGCGATGCCTTGCACGACCCGCAGGGTGACCAGCAGTACGGGAGCGAGGACGCCGATCTGCTCGTACGTCGGCAGCAGGCCGATCGCGAGGCTCGCCACACCCATCATCCCCATGGTGATCACGAGCATCGACTTGCGACCCAGCGTGTCACCGAAATGCCCGAAGACGACGCCGCCGATCGGGCGTGCCAGATATCCGGCGGCCAGTGTGCCGAACGCGGCGATGGTGGACACCGCGGCGTTCGAGGTCGGGAAGAACAGGTCCCCGAACACGAGTGCTGCCATCGTCGAGTACAGCAGGAAGTCGTAGTACTCGATCGTCGTGCCCAGAAGGCTCGACAGCGCGACCTTGCGCAACTGCGACGGAGGTTCCGCGGGGCTGCCCGTGGGGGAGGTGCGAAGGTCTCGGTCGACAGTCCCTGGACCGTGTGAACTCATGGAGCACTCCTGGAATGCGCGTGGGAATGGTCGTGACGCTCGTCACAGGTTGAGATTTCCAACACGCGTATCCGGGAGCAATTCGTGCGCCCGCTGAGCGGAAGAACGCGACGTCCGAGGTGCTCGGCGCCCGCTCGTTTCGCCGGCAGGAGGGAGGGCTGCGCCGTCCAGGAATAACCCAACGGCTGTGTGGCGGAGTCGTTCTCGGCCCGGCCGCCGTCGAGCGGAACCCGGCCCGGCCGAGTCCCACTGACCGGGAGCTGGGGAACCACCCTGCCGACGCGACGTCACGGCCCGCCCGACGAATCCGGGTGGGCCGCAACGAGCACTGCGTCAGTCGTTGGCAGGCTTCCAGGTCGACACGGCCCAGATCACCACGACGTCGAGAGCGATGATCAGGAGCGACCACCACGGGTAGTACGGAATCCAGAGGAAGTTCGCGATCATCGAGATCGAGGCGACGACGATGGCCGACAGCCTCGCCCAGGACGCGCCCGTGAACAGGGCGAAACCGACCGCCGCGACGATTGCGCCGATGACGATGTGAATCCAACCCCAGCTGGTCAGGTCGAATTGGTAGACGTACTCGATGCCCACCACGAAGACCTGGTCTTCGGCGACGGCGGCGATTCCCTGGAGGAACTGCAGGATGCCGACGGTCACCATGATGATTGCGGCGCCTATCGATGTTCCTTGTGCCCAGCCTTGCTTTGTCGATGTTGGTTCGGACATGACCGTCCCTCCCATAAAGGTGATCGATCCTGTACGCGGGCGGTCGCCCGACCCGACCATTGTCGGACACGGCGAACCAAACCGCCTGTTGTCGGCGTTGTTTGGTGTCCGTGTCGCGTCGTCGGTGCCGTCAGAACCGCGGCAGCACTCCCGCCCGGATCAGCTCTGCCAGGGACGGTGCCGCCGTGTCCTTCGGGGACAGCTGGAACTCGAGTGGCGCCCCGTCACGGCCGACGGTGGGCCAGTCGATCGCGACGTCGGGGTCGAGGGGGTGCAGGTCCCGGTCCAGGCTCGGCGTGTACTCGATGGAGCACAGGTACATGACCGTCGAGTTGTCCTCGAGGGAGAGGATCGCGTGTCCGAGGCCCTCGGACAGGTAGACGGCGCGGCGGTCGACGTCGTCGATGAGCACCGAGTCCCATTGCCCGAAAGTAGTTGAGCCCAACCGCAGGTCGACGATCACGTCGAGGAACGCGCCGCGCACGCAGGTGACATACTTGGCCTGCCCGGGTGGATTGTCGGTGAAGTGGACGCCGCGCAGCACACCCGCGGCGGACACCGAACAGTTCGCCTGCTTCAGGTCCAGTGGTGTGCCCACCGCAGCCTGGAAGGCGGAGTCCTTGAACCACTCGAGGAACACGCCGCGGTCGTCGCCGAACCGGCGGGGGGTGATCTCCCAGGCCCCTGCGATCCTCAGTTCGCGGAACTCCACGTCACCAGTCCTTTCCACGTTCGAGCAGTCCGAGCAGGTAGTCGCCGTAGCCGGACTTCACCAGGCTCTCGGCGCGCATGCGCAGCGCGTCGTCGTCGATGAAGCCGCGTCGCCACGCCACCTCCTCGGGTACACCGATCTTGAGGCCCTGTCGCTGCTCGATGGTGCGCACGTAGTTGGACGCGTCGAGCAGGGAGTCGAAGGTGCCGGTGTCGAGCCACGCAGTGCCGCGGGGGAGAACCTCGACCTGCAGGCGTCCGGCGTCCAGGTAGGCGAGGTTGACGTCGGTGATCTCGTATTCGCCGCGCGCGGACGGCCGCAGGTCGCGGGCGATGCCGACGACGTCGTTGTCGTAGAAGTACAGGCCCGGCACGGCGAACTGCGACTTCGGTGTCGCCGGCTTCTCCTCCAGCGAGACCGCGCGACCGTTGTGATCGAACTCGATGACGCCGTACGCGGACGGGTCGGACACCTGGTACGCGAACACCGCTCCGCCGTCGATGGATTCGAAGCGGCTGAGTTTGCTGCCGATCCCGGGGCCGTAGAAGATGTTGTCGCCCAACACGAGCGCGACGGTGTCGTTGCCGATGTGGTCGGCGCCGATGACGAACGCCTGGGCCAGGCCGTCGGGCCTGTCCTGTGTCGCGTAGGTGATGGAGACGCCGAACTGGGAGCCGTCGCCGAGCAGGCGGGTGAACTGTCCGGCGTCCTCGGGGGTGGTGACGACGAGGATGTCGCGGATTCCGGCGAGGATCAGGGTGGACAGCGGGTAGTAGATCATCGGTTTGTCGTAGACGGGGACCAGTTGCTTGCTCACTCCGATCGTGATCGGGTGCAGCCGTGACCCCGTGCCGCCGGCCAGAATGATTCCGCGCATGGGGAGCAGTGTTCCACGGTGTGGCCGCCGACTCGGTGTCGTCGCGACGTGTGGACTGTCCTGATTGTCCGTTTGGCCGGGAAGGGTCGGTACGATCGATGCGGTGACTTCTGCACTCGCCGCCGACACGACCTCCGATGGACTCTTCGGTGCTGTCGCCGACTGGGCAGTGGACCTGATGGATGCCATCGGGGGACCGGGCGCCGGCATCGCCATCGGCATCGAGAACCTCTTCCCGCCCATCCCCAGCGAGGTGATCCTGCCGCTCGCGGGGTTCGCCGCCGCCCGCGGCTCGATGACCCTGGTCGAGGCGATCGCGTGGACGACGGCCGGCTCGGTGGTGGGGGCGCTCGTCCTCTACTGGATCAGCCTCGCCGTGGGAATGGACCGCCTCACCCGCATCGTCGACCGGCTGCCGCTGATCTCCGTCGACGACCTGCGGAAGGGGGAGGAGTGGTTCACCCGGCACGGAACCAAGGCCGTGTTCTTCGGCCGGATGGTGCCGCTGGTGCGTAGCGCGATCTCCGTCCCCGCGGGGGTCTCGCGGATGCCGCTCGGCACGTTCGTGCTGTACACCGTGCTCGGCAGCGGGATCTGGAACTCGATCTTCATCCTCGCCGGGTACTTCCTCGGGGAGAACTGGTCGCAGGTCGAGCGGTACTCCTCGGTTCTGCAGTACGTCGTGATCGTCGTCGCCGTCGTCCTCGTCGGTCTGTACGTCCGGCGCACACTGGCGGCCCGGCGTGCGGCCGCCACGTCCACGCTCACGACCCGGGAGCGATGACGAGGTTCCCCACCTTGTGCCCGGAATCTATCCGGGCGTAAGCGTCGGCGATGTCGCCCAGGCCGCCGAGGTCGTCGACGACCGGGGTCAGCTTCCCGGCCGCAACCAGGTCGAGCAGATACCGGAAGTCGTCGGGCACCTCACCGGAGGTGCCGGTGTGGACGCCGCGCCGCGGCGTCGCCGTGGTCCACAGGTCGGCCGCGACGAGCAGGAGTCGACCGTCGGCGGTGAGGACCCGTCTGCCGCGGGCGGGGGAGACGGTGCCGACGGTGTCGAGCACCACGTCGTAGCGGTCGGTGGTGTCGAACGGATCGGTCGTCGTGTAGTCCACGACGCGGTCGGCGCCGAGCCGGGTCGCCAGCGCGACGTTGGGGGTGCTCGTGACGGCGGTGACGCGGCCGCCGAGGAGCGTCGCGAGTTGGACGGCGCACGTTCCGACGGCTCCCGATGCGCCGTTGACGAGAACGGACTCGCCGGGACGCAACCGGGCCCGGTCCCTGAGGAAGTGCAGTGCGGTGGTGCCGCCGAACAGGACCGCGGCGGCGTCCGTGTGGCTCACCTCCGAGGGTGTGTGGACGATGCGTCGGGCGGCAACGACGACGTGCTCGGCGTGCGCGCCCATCCGCATGCCGGTCATCCCGCACACCGGATCGCCGACGTCGAATGTGTCGACCTTCGGGCCGATCTGCTCGACGACACCGGAGAAGGTGTTGCCCAGGATCGTGCGGCGTGGTCGGGTGACACCGAACGCCAGACGCGCGAACGGGGCGAAGCCGTGGGGGAAGCGCGCACCCCGGATTCTCGCGTCGGCGACGGTGACCGCCGCTGTGTCGACGCGGACGCGCACCTCGCCCGCGCCGGGTTCGGGGGTGGGTACGTCGGCCACCCGCACTACGTCGGGTGGACCGTATCGATCGACTACCGCGGCCTTCATCGGGTTTCTCCCTTACGCCTGTAAGTCTTGGTGTGAAGACTAGGCTTACAGGTGTAAGTCTCGCAAGGGGTGTGGAAGGACGACATGACGCAACGGCCAGGACTCAGCCGGGACGCAATCGTCGCCGCCGCCGCTCGCGTCGCGGATCGAGGAGGGCTGACCGCCGTCAGCATGCGCGGAGTCGGCAAGGAACTCGGCGTCGAGGCGATGTCGCTCTACCACCACGTCGCGGGCAAGGCCGAACTGCTGGACGGCCTCGCGGACTGGGTGTTCGCCCAGATCCGGTTGCCGGATCCCGCCGAGCGGTGGCGCCCCGCGATGACGCAGCGCGCGGCGTCCGCGCGGTCCGTGCTCGCCGCCCACCCCTGGGCGCTGCCGCTGATCGAGTCACGACGACGTCCCGGTCCGGCGCTGCTGCGACACCACGACGCCGTCCTCGGCTTCCTCCGCCGAGGTGGGTTCTCCGTTGACCTCGCCGCGCAGGCGTTCTCCGTCATCGACGCCTACGTGTACGGGTTCGTGCTGACCGAGGTCACGCTCCCGTTCGACGCGGGCGAAACCGCCGAGGAATTCGTCGGCGACATCGACCTGCCCGCCGACACCTATCCGTACCTCACCGAGATGATGCGCGAGATGGTGATCGGTGCCGACTACGCCTACGGAAACGAGTTCGATCGTGGACTCGACCTGATCCTCGACCAGCTGGCCGACCGCATTCACGGGCGCCGGTGACCGGGCGCGGGCCGGTACTGTTCCTGCACATGAGGCTGCTCGTCACCGGCGGTGCCGGGTTCATCGGTGCCAACTTCGTCCACCAGACCGTCACCGAACGGCCCGACGTCGACGTCACCGTCCTCGACGCCCTCACCTACGCCGGCAACCGCAGCTCCCTCGACGCCGTCGCGGACCGAATCACCTTCGTCCACGGCAACATCACCGATCCGGACCTCGTCGACCGGCTCGTGGCAGACGCGGACGCCGTCGTGCACTTCGCCGCCGAATCGCACAACGACAACTCGCTCGGCGATCCGTGGCCGTTCGTGCAGACCAACGTCGTCGGTACCTACACGCTGCTCGACGCGGTTCGCAGGCACGACGTCCGGTACCACCACATCTCCACCGACGAGGTGTACGGCGACCTCGAACTCGACGACCCCGCGCGCTTCACCGAGGACACCGCCTACAACCCGTCGAGCCCGTACTCGTCGACGAAGGCATCCAGCGACCTGCTGGTGCGGGCATGGGTGCGCTCGTTCGGTGTCCGCGCCACCATCTCCAACTGCTCCAACAACTACGGCCCCTACCAGCACGTGGAGAAGTTCATCCCGCGTCAGATCACCAACCTCCTCGACGGTGAGCGACCCAAGCTGTACGGGGCGGGACGCCACGTGCGCGACTGGATTCACGTCGACGACCACAATCGCGCCGTGTGGGACGTCCTCGACCGCGGGAGGATCGGCCAGACGTACCTGATCGGTGCCGACGGAGAAGTCGACAACCGGACCGTCGTCGCCACCCTGCTCGAGATATTCGGACGTGACGCAGGCGATTTCGACCACGTCCCCGACCGGCCCGGACACGACCTGCGATACGCCATCGACTCCACGCTGCTGCGCACCGAACTCGGCTGGCAACCGCGCTACCGCGACTTCCGCGCCGGACTGGAGGCGACCGTCGAGTGGTACCGCGACAACGAGGCGTGGTGGCGCCCACGGAAGGCGGAAACCGAGGCGGCCTACGCCCGCGTCGAACGGTCCGGCTAGCCCCGGATCGCCTCAATCCCAGGCAGTGCGGGGTGCGACCCCCTCGGTTACGCTGCACCCGCGGGTGACCTGATCGTCCCTGCGGCACGGTGTTCAACGTCGACACGGTGTTCTGTTGACCGTATCGACCGGCGGCCGCTGGGCCCTGGGAAGGATGTCACCATGGCCGGCTCTCATCGCGCGCCCACCCGCTGGACCACCGCCCGTCGTGGTGCCGCACTCCACACCGTCGCCGTTGCGGCGACGCTCGGCACCGTCGGCTCCGCCGGGGTCTCCCACGCCGCACCGCCGGTCGATACCGTCTGCTCGGAATTCGACGGGGACACCCTCCTCGCCCCGTGCGACATCAGCGACGACGGCACCTCGTCCGCGTCCGGCGCCGCCACCGCCTCGGCGGCGGCCTCCGATCCGTATCGCGGTTTCGTCGGCATCGGCAGCGCCGGCGACGCACTGAACGACGGCGCACTCGGCTCGACGAACGTCGGCTCCTCCAACATCGGCTCCTCCAACACCGGGTCGTACAACACCGGGTTCGACAACGACGGTTGGGGCAACACGGGTTCCGACAACTCCGGGTCCGGCAATGCGGGCTTCGGCAACGAGGGCTTCGGCAACACCGGCTCCGACAACTCCGGTTCCGCCAATGCGGGCTTCGGCAACGAGGGCTTCGGCAACACCGGTTCGTCCAACACGGGCGTCGGGAACACCGGCTGGTTCAACGACGGCTGGGCCAACACCGGCTCGGCGAACTCGGGTTCGCTCAACACCGGAACCGGCAATGTCGGCTGGGCCAACACGGGTTCCGCGAACGGCGGATTCGCCAACAGTGGTGACAACAACCTCGGGTGGGCCAACACCGGCTCCGCGAACGGCGGGTTCGAGAACACGGGCGGCCTGAACCTCGGTTCGTCGAACAGCGGCTGGTTCAACATCGGCTACGGGAACACCGGCTGGTTCAACGTCGGCTCGTCCGAAACCGGTGTCGGGAACGTCGGTTCCGTCGAACTCGGGTACGGATCGAACGACGGCGGGACGTCCGAGGACCTCCCCGAGATCGCCAAGCAGCAGTTGGCGGAGTAAACCGCTCCGTACGACGGCGGTTCGCCGCGCACACCAGCACACGTGGCGGTACCGTCACGACCGCAGGGAACCGGAATTCACTGAGAGTTCGCTCGAGAGGGAGCACTCCATGAAGACGTTCACGCGGACCACCACCGGCCGGGCGGCCGCCGTCGGGGCGGCGCTCGCAGCGCTCGCCGTCGCGGGCGCCGGAGCAGCGCAGGCGGACACCGGTTCCGGCGACACCGGGTCACTGAGACCCGCCGCCGCCGTCCACGCCTGCCAGCCCGTCGGGCTCGCCGACATCGCGGTCCTCACGCAGGTCGCCGCTCCGGGGACGGTGCTGCCGTGCCGCGAAATCGCGTCGGCACTCGGCATCGGATCGTCCGATCTCACCGCGACGGGATCGTCGGGCGGTTCGGGTCCGGGCGGCTCGTCCACCACCGCCAGCGCCGTCGGATCCAACAACGTCGGCGAGAACAACACCGGCTCCTACAACGTCGGACCCGACAACACCGGCTCCCACAACATCGGTTCCTCGAACACCGGGTCCGGGAACGTGGGCTCCGCGAACACCGGATCCGGCAACGTCGGATCCGCCAACACCGGGTCCGGGAACGTGGGCTCCGCGAACACCGGATCCACCAACCTCGGCTCCGTCAACACGGGCTCGTCCAACACCGGTTCCGCCAACACCGGCTCCCTCGTCGAGGGTTTCGGCCTCACCGGTCTCGGGTCCGTGGCCATCGGGTCCCTCGGCATCGGCTGGAACTGAGCGACCGCCCGGTCAGCCCATCCGGCGCTTCAGGACCATGTAGACGGCGCGGCGCATGAACGAGGTGCCCAGTGCCTTGGCGTTGCCGATCCGCACGTCCATCGCGGACAGCAGTCCCGGCTCTGCGTCCCGCAGCGCCTCGTGGAACGCTGCCGCCTGGGATGCCTGCTGGCGGGCCAGACGAACGCTCCACTGGCCTGCGTTGATGCGGAAGGACGCCAGTGGACGGGGGATCGCCACGACGTCACCGTGCAGTGCGACGCCGACGTACGTGGCCTCGTCGATCAGATAGGGGTTGGCGTCGTCCCACCAGCCGATCTTCTCGAGCACTGCCCGGCGCATGAGCACGCAGCCCGGCTCTCCGAAGATGTTCGCGCCCGCGGTCACGGCCCGTCGTGCGGCGACCCGCCCGCTGACCGGCCCGGACAGGCCCGCCAGTCCTCGTGCCGCAAGCACGGTCTTGCCGGCCGCGTCGACCAGGGTGCGCTGCGAGGCGACGAGTACGGTCTCCGGGTACTCGTCGAATGCGGCGACCTGCTCGGCGAGGCAGGTCGGGAAGATAGTGTCGTCGCCGCACACCAGCTTGATCAGGTTGCCGGTCGCGGCCTGGCTGACGCGATCCCAGTTGGCCTTGGCGCCACCACCGGCAGGGGTGTGCAGGATGGTGACGCGGGGATCGTCGGCGTAGGGGGCGAGCGCCGCAAGGGTGCCGTCGCTCGACGCGTGGTCGGCGATGATCAACTCGAAGTCCTCGAACGTCTGCCCAAGGATCGAGTCGATGGTTTCGGCGATGTAGTCGGCGTTGTTGTACGCCGGAACGACGACGGAGACCCGAGGCGTCATGCGGAATCAGACCTTTTCTTTCTACTGAACGAGAAATCTCGATACCCGAAGAAGCTGGCGGTCGCGGTCACCGCGGTGATCGCGATCTGCGCCGGAATCGGCGGGAAACCGAACACGGACACCGCCAACGTCATCAGGGCCATGTTGATCGCGAAGGCGCCGAAGTTGACCACGACGAACCGCCACAGGTCCCGCAGTAGGTGCCCGCGGACGCGGAACACCAGGTAGCGGTACATCGCGAACGCGCACAGCACATTGCACACGTAGCCGGCGACGATCGCGAAGTGATAGCCGAATCGGTCGCCGACGGCGAGCTGCCAGGCGATGAACCAGGCCGTTCCGAGTGCCGTGTTGAACCCACCGACGAGCAGGAACGCAAGCCCCTGGTTCTTCACCAGCCGCATCAGTGGTCCGGCGCCACCCGACATGCCCGCGGGCGGGGTCGGCACGGTGGTGCCCGAACTCGGGTCGTGGGGACCTCGGTCGGTCAACTGGTGGTCCTTCATCGGTGGTGGTGCTGCCCGCTTGCCCGGTGCACCCTACCCGAGGGGGTCGGTACCGGCGTCGAACCGCGGCAGCAACCCGGACTCCACCGCGGCGCCGAGTGACGGAGCCGCCGCGTCCTTGTCCGACAGTCGGAACTCGAACGGGGTACCGTCGCGGCCCACGGTGGGCCAGTCGATGCCGATCTCGGGATCGAGTGGATCGACGCCGTGCTCGCGTCCCGGTGCATACCCGGTCGAGCACAGGTAGGCGACGGTGGACTCGTCCTCGAGCGAGAGGAACGCGTGGCCGAGACCCTCGCTGAGGAACACCGCACGGCGGTCGACGTCGTCGAGCAGGACCGCGTCCCACACCCCGAACGTCGGGGACCCGACCCGCAGGTCCACCGCCACGTCGAGGACCGCGCCCCGGACGCACGTCACATACTTCGCCTGACCGGGCGGCACGTCCGCGAAATGGATTCCGCGCAGCACCCCGGCAGCGGAGACCGAGCAGTTGGCCTGAGCCAGATCGAGGGTGCGACCGGTGGCCTCAGTGAAGGTGGGGTCCCGGAACCACTCCAAGAACACGCCGCGATCGTCACCGAACTGCTGCGGCGTGAACTCCCACGCGCCGGACATCTTCAGTTCGCGAAACCGCATCTCATCACTCCTTGCCACGGTCGAGCAGACCGAGCAGATAGTTGCCGTAACCAGATTTGACGAGAGCCTCGGCCCGCACCCGAAGCTCGTCGTCGGTGATGAAGCCCCGACGCCAGGCCACCTCTTCCGGGGCGCCGATCTTCAGACCCTGCCGTTCCTCGATGGTGCGCACGTAGTTCGAGGCGTCGAGCAGCGAATCGAAGGTTCCGGTGTCCAGCCAGGCGGTGCCACGCGGCAACACCTCGACCTGCAGTCGGCCTGCCTCGAGGTAGGCGCGGTTGACGTCGGTGATCTCGTACTCGCCGCGCGCCGACGGCTTCAGATCGCGGGCGATGGACACCACGTCGTTGTCGTAGAAGTACAGGCCCGGCACCGCGTAGTTGGACCGTGGCTGCGAGGGCTTCTCCTCCAGCGAGATCGCACGACCGCCGTCGTCGAACTCGATCACGCCGTACGCGGTCGGGTCGGCGACCCAGTACGCGAACACGGCGCCGCCGTCGATCTGCTCGAACCGGGTCAGCCTGGTACCCAGCCCGGGCCCGTAGAAGATGTTGTCGCCGAGCACGAGCGCAGCGGAGTCCGAACCGATGTGTTCGGCGCCGAGCACGAACGCCTGCGCGAGCCCGTTCGGCTCGGGCTGCACCAGGTAGGTCAGGGAGACGCCGAAGCGGGAGCCGTCACCGAGGAGCCGACGGAACTGGTCGGAGTCCGCTGGTGTGGTGATCACCAGGATGTCGCGGATACCGGCCAGCATCAGGGTCGACAGCGGGTAGTAGATCATCGGCTTGTCGAACACGGGCACCAACTGCTTGCTGACCCCGAGCGTGATCGGATGCAGCCGGGACCCGGTTCCACCGGCCAGAATGATTCCGCGCATAGCGGGAAGTGTTCCAGTGTTCGATTCTCCGGCAAACTCCGGCCACCGGTATCGTGCGGACTGTGAAGCTTCTCGTGACCGGTGGCGCCGGCTTCATCGGTGCCAATTTCGTCCAGCAGACCGTCGACGAGCGGCCCGACGTGAAGGTGACCGTCCTCGACGCGCTGACCTACGCGGGCAATGTCGAGTCGCTGGCGCGGGTCCGGGACCGGATCGACTTCGTGCACGGCGACATCGCAGACGCCGACCTGGTCGACCGGCTGGTCGCCGAGACGGATCTCGTCGTCCACTTCGCGGCGGAGTCGCACAACGACAACTCACTGAACGATCCGTCCCCGTTCGTGCGGACCAACGTGATCGGCACCTTCACGCTGCTGGAGGCCATTCGCAAGCACGGGATCCGCTATCACCACATCTCGACCGACGAGGTGTACGGCGATCTGGAGCTCGACGACCCGGCCCGATTCACCGAGTCCACCCCGTACAACCCGTCGAGCCCGTACTCCTCGACGAAGGCGTCGAGCGACCTGCTGGTCCGTGCCTGGGCTCGTTCCTTCGGCATCCCCGCGACCATTTCGAACTGCTCGAACAACTACGGGCCGTACCAGCACGTGGAGAAGTTCATCCCGCGGCAGATCACCAACGTCCTCGACGGCGTACGGCCGAAGCTCTACGGGCATGGCCTCAACGTCCGGGACTGGATCCATGTCGACGACCACAACCGCGCAGTGTGGACGATCATCGAGCGCGGCACGCCGGGGGAGACGTACCTGATCGGCGCGGACGGCGAGGTCGACAACCGTACCGTCGTGCGGACCATCCTGGAGCTGCTCGGCAAGGATCCGGACGATTTCGACGCGGTCACCGACCGGCCGGGTCACGACATGCGCTATGCCATCGACGCCGCCCGACTGCGAACCGAGCTCGGCTGGCAGCCGCGGTACCGGGACTTCCGCTCCGGGCTTGCCGCGACCATCGACTGGTACCGCGACAACGAGCAGTGGTGGCGTCCGCAGAAGGACGCGACGGAACGGGCGTACGCCGAGGCGGGCGAGGCTGTGCTGGACTCGTCCGGCCCGGCGAGCTGATCGGTTACCGACCGAGCGAACGCCGCGTCGCCTCCAGGGTGGCGGCGATTCCCGCGGGCAGGGTCCGGTAGGACCGGCGATCGAGTTCCGGCCAGACCGTCGAGCGCAATCGGAGGTCCCCGGACTGGACGTTCGCGAGCGGCGACGACGCGAGGACGACGGTGGGCTTGCGGCGGAAGACGGTCCGGCAGGCGCCGAGCAGCGCGCCGATGGTGGTGCTCTGGCCCGAGGCGAAGATCTTGGTGACCTGCTCGCCGGGTCGGTCCTCCGCGCGGTCGAGGGCATCGGCGACCATCGCGGCCGCGTCGGTCACGAACAGGTAGTCGCGCATCGTGTCCATCGGGACGTAGATCGAGATCGGTGCCGACATCAGGTAACCGCGGCACAGGTGCGAGATCAGTCCCTGCGGCTTGGTCAGGTTCTGTCCGGGTCCGTACAGGTTGGCGAACCGTCCGACGACGACAGACGATCCCGTGTCGGCGCCGAAGCGGTGCATCAGTTGCTCCGCCACCAGCTTCGCGCGGCCGTAGTCGCCGAGCGGGGCCGGGTCGGTGTCCTCCGTGTAGGGCGCACCGGACGAGGCGGCGTACACCCCGCCCGCCGAGGAGGCGTGTAGGACCACACCCGGTCCGGCGGAGCCGCGCGTGATCCGCGCGATCTCGTCCAGCACGTCGGACACGACGGCGTTCTCCGCGGCGAACTCTTCGGAGGTCGTGCCGTTCACCCCGATCCCGGCGCACCAGACGAGCCGCCAGGGTCCGCCCTCGGCCGAGTCGATCACCCGGCGCGCGTCCGCGAAGAGGACCTGCCTGGCGAGGGCGCCGTCGTGCCAGGGGACCCGGCTGGTCTCGACCCGCAGGCCCCGTCGCCGGAGTTCGCGGTTGACGGCGCTGCCGAGCAGTCCGCCGCCGCCCACGATCCAGGTCGGGGTGTCCACGTCAGGAGTCCGCTGGGTCGGTGCGATGTTCGTGCGGGACAGGCTCGACACGTCCGAGCGGACCCGCTGCCGGGTCCCCGACGATCAGGTAGGGCGGCTTGCCCATCGCGGTCTTCACGTTAACCCCGATGTACTCGGCGATCACTCCGAGGGAGAACAGGATCGCACCCATACCGAACAGCAGGATCACCATCGTCGACGCCCAGCCCCGAACCTCGCTGTGGACGTCGAAGAACAGGTAGGACACCAGCACGTACAGCACCAGTGCGAGGCCGAGCACGGCGAACAGCACGCCGATGAAGCTGACCATACGCAGGCCCTTGGTGCCGCTGGAGAGCACCATGCGCCAGAAGTGGGAGAGCAGGCTGCGCAGGTGGTAGCCCGAGCGGCGGCCGTGCTCCTCGCGCAGGACCACCGGGCTGGTCGTCACATCGCCTGCGATCCAGCCGAGCGCGACATCGAGGTAGGCCTCCGATCCGGCGTACGCGGCCACCGAGCGACCGACCTCGCCGAGGACCAGGCGGAAGCTCTGATAGCTGCGGGTGTTGTCGCCGGAGAGTGCTCGTGCGATCAGCCACTTCGAGCCGCGGGAGGCTGCGTTGCGCAGCATCCCGTGCGGTGCGGGGTTCGTCGGATTCGCGTAGACGACGGTGGCCTGCTCGTCGAGAGCGGTGTCGAGCAGGCCACCGATCGCAGCGGGATCGTGTTGGCCGTCTTCGTCCATGGTGACGATCCACTCGCCCCCGCTGGATGCCATGCCCGCCAGGGTCGCGGGATGCTGACCGAAGTTGCGGCTCAGCCAGATCGGCCGCACGAAGTCGTGCTCGGCCGCCAGCCGCCGGATGACCCCGGCGGAGTCGTCGGGGCCGTGGTCGAAGACGAGCAGGATCTCCTCGACGACCATGGGACGGCCCTTCGGGGTGAAGCGGGCAGTCGTCCACGGCAGGATCTCGTCGATCAGCGCGCGCAGCGTCTGGGCGCCCTGGTACACCGGCACCACGACGGAGATCCGATGCGGCGCCGCCGAGGGTCGGGCATCGTCGGAGGTCACGGGCTGGGAGTTTACTCGGGGCGCCGGCGTGCGCCGCTGACACCGCCGGGCGGGGTGGAAGTACCGTCCAGTCGTGACCTCGCACACACAGGTGCCACCCGGGGGGCAGTCGAATACGTCAGCCGGTCGAATCCCGTTCGGGCCGTCCGTGATCGTCGTCGCGGCGGTCGTGGTGTTCAGCGCCCGGGGTATCGATCGGCTTCGGATGGCGTCGCTGTTCGCGGAGGACGGCCAGGTCTTCCTCTCCGACGCCTACAGCGACGGGTTCCGGGCGATCGTCGAACCGTACGCGGGCTATCTCCATCTCATCCCGCGAGCGTTGTCCGCCTTCCTTTCCCCAGCCACCGTGACCGCGACACCGATCCTGTATGTGGCAGCGGCCATGGCCGTTCATCTCGCGATGCTCACCCCTGCGCTGTCGCCACGCATCGGGTGGCTGATACCCACCCCGATGCTGCGCGCCGCCCTGTTCGCGGTCCTGTGCGTGTTGCCGCCGATGTGGGAGGCGTACGGGAACATCGCCAACCTGATCTTCGTCGGCGGCATCTGCCTGCTTCTGCTCGTGCTGAGCGGGGATCCGCGGACCCGAGCCGGGCGCATCGCCGAACTTCTCGTCGTCGGTGCGCTCGGCCTGAGCGGCCCGCTCAGTGTGTTCCTCGTTCCGTTCGTCGTGTGGCGGTGGTGGCGGAACGGCCGGACCTCGCATTCGCTGAGGGTTCTCGCGGCGGCGGCCGTGTCCGCGGTCATCCAGTTGTCGGTGTATCTCACCTCGCAGCGTTCGACACCGGGCGGTGGGACGCCGGCGTTACTGGCCAGAGCGGCCTACGAGCGAGTCGGCGGAGGCTGGCTCGTAGGCGACGCCGACCTGATCGGCGGCACGACGTTCCTCTCCGTCGCGGCCGCTGCCTGGCTGGTGTCGGCAGTCGGGGTCTCGGTGTATGCCCTGCCGCGGACGTCGCCTGTCCTCTGGTTGCTGTTCGCGGTGTTGCTCGGGGCCGCGGTCACGGCGTACGGCTCGGCGATGGTCGCGTCGCCGCTGCACTTCCAGCGGCACATCGTGGTCCCATCCGCGATCGTTGCCGTTCAGCTGTTCGCGGTGCTCGGCAGCTCGGTCCGCCTCTGGGTCAAGGCGGTGGCCGCCGTGTGCCTCGTCGCCGGCATCGGTGGGATCGTCCATGATCTGATCCCTCCCGCGTACCCCTGTCGCCCCGACCTGTCCGGGTTGCAGGAATGCGTCGACAGCGAGGCATCCAAGTGCAGTCAGGCGGTCTTCGACGGCACCTGGTCCGTGGTCCTGACGCGGTAGCGCGGGCGGTCGCGGAAGTAGTACAGCCCGGACAGCGCGACGATCAGCACGAGCCCGAACCCAGCGGCCGCGAAGCCCAGGCGCTGGCCCGGAGGCCGGAAGTCGATCACCAGTTCCGCGTCCGTGGTGCCAGGTGGCAGGTCGACCATGAGGAACATGTCGCCCAGCCCCTTGGTCTGCAGCGGGGCACCGTTCAGGGTGGCCGTGTACCCCGGCCAGGCCAGGCGGGCGAAGACCACGCTGCCGCCGTCGGGAGCGGTGACCCGGAGCCGCTCGGAGTCGACCTCTGCCGATTCGGGGACGACCTCGGTCCCGACCGTCGCGCTCACCCGTCCGGCTTGTGTGGACACCGGACCGGCGATGCGCTCCAGCACGTGTACCTGGCTCGCGGCCGGCGCGGGCACGCTCACCCACGTCCAGCCGGCGGGCGGTGGGTTGTCTGCGGCGTCGGGGTACTGCTTGTCCTGCAGCACGATCCGATCGACGAGCATCAGGTCGGCGAAACTCCGGCCGGTGTAGGGATCGACGGTGAGCACGTTCTCGAGCGCGTTGGGGCAGGTCGACCCGTCGAACTCCATGCACAGCATCGCGGAGAACCATCGATGCCCAACCGGCGTGTACGCGTTGACATAGGTCAGGTCCAGGTCCTTGGCGTAGTTGCCGTACACCTGCGACTGCCAGGGCAGTTCCGTGGATTCCGCGTCGATCCGGATCAGGCTGCGGCTGCCGAGCTGAAGGGTGGTGCCCTCGAAGTCGGGAAAGCCCTCCTTGGCCTCGGACTGCGAGGTCGGTAGGTACCACTTGTTCAGGGCCTGCGGATACGTGGACACCTGGTAGAGGAGGACCGGCAGGATCGTCGCGATCAGAAGTGCCGCGACCGCGCGGTCGCCGAATCGTCGGGCCAGGTACAGGGCCAGGGCACCGAAAACGGCGATCAGCACGCCCCACATGACGTGGCGTCCGAAGTACTGGGGACCCGACGAGCTGGCACGCAGCACCAGCACCAGGATGATCAGCCCGGCCGCGACCAGCCGGGGCCGTAGCGGGCGTGTCGTGCCGTATCGGCTGAGCAGCGCCGCCAGAAGCACCAACGAGATCACGGCGACGAACGGCAGCAGCCGCGCAGGCCAGCGGATCTGTCCGATGTCACTCGGTCCCGCGGTGAACAGCAGGATGAAGGCGAGCAGCAGGATCGCTCCGGAGAACTCCCGCATCGCGGGCTGGGCCTTGCGCCACGCGATGAACGCAAGCGCCGGGATCGCGAACCAGGCGATGTAGGTGATCGGGGCGGTGGTCGTCTCCCCGGTCCACGACTCGATGCTCGACACGGACGACGGAATGCTCGCGGTGAACGTCTCCGACCAGGGCGCGGTGAGGAAGTTGTCGTTGAGGGCGCCCTCTTCACCGGTACGCCAGGTCACCGACGAGGACAGCATCCCTGGCAGAAACGTGACGGCGCCGCACGCTGCGGCGGCGACGCCGACGCCACCGAGGAGCAGGGACGGTCGCAGTCGTCGCTGGTACAGGTACTCGCCGATCATCAGGCAACCGATCAGCACCCCCGCCATCAATGCGGAATGCGCGTAGCCGACGCTGATTGCGAGGTAGAGGAATGCGAACAGAGGCAGTGGTCCTGACCGGCCGCGCGCGTACCGGACCCCACTGGCCCAGGCCTGGACCACCCACGCCATGCCGATCAGCGAGGTGACCCAGGACGGGTCCTCGAAGTACAGGGTGAAACCCCCGAACGGTGCTGCTGCGCCCGCGACCGCGGCCCAGGCCGGGCTGGCGCCGTACTCCATCGCCACCCGGTAGACACCCCACCCGAGGACGATCGAGAACCCGAGCTTGACCGCCGTCGCGAGCAAGGCCAGGTTGTCCACCGACGGGGCCGCATAGTTGATCGCCATCTGGACGGGATTCCACAATCCGCCCTGGCCTTCGACGGGATAGTTGCCTGCCATCCACTGGTCGAGCACCAGTGTCGGGAACCACTGGCCCTCCCGCATCAGATGTCCGAGCTGGATCCAGTTGCCTACCGCGCCCGACTCGGTGTCGTCGACGTAGAAGTACCGGGGGTCGATGGTCAGGATCAGAACGAATCCCAGGAATACCACGCCCGCCACCCCAGCCCCCCATGCCCATCGGGTGCTCCGGGTGGATGTGGGTGGTTCGTGTGTCACGAGAACTCCAGATAGCGCGGTCGGGTGCCCCGTGACACTAACCGAGGTCGGCCTCGGTGATTTCGTGGGTCAACCGCACGTCGGGATACCCTGCGGGTGGACATTGGCGGCATGATCGAGAGTTGGCGGTTGGATGAACAAGCCCGAATTCCTTGAGTCCGGAGCGGCGGCGGACGAGGTCGCGACCCGGATGATCGTGCAGCGTGGGGTCTTTGTCGGGATGTCGTCGATCGTCAACGACGACCTCTATGTCGCGTTCCGCAAGGGATCCGGCGACCGGGAACGTCACTCGTTGCGCCTGGATCCCGGTGCGCGCGCTCACACCAACACCTACTTCGGGCGGTTCGCGGCCAGCTACTGGCAGCGCTGGACAACGGTCACGGAGGTGCAGGTCAGCCTGCGGACCTCCGGTTCCGGCCGGTTCCGGGTCCGCCTGGTCGCCTCCGACATCGCCGGTCACCGCCGGATCGTCGGTGCCGTCGCCGGATCGGGCGACGAGACTGTCGAACTCTCCTCGCCGTTGGACAAGTTCGTCGACGGCGGCGCGCTGTGGGTGGAGATCGACGCGCTGGACGCCCCGCTGACGGTGGATCGGCTCGAGTGGACCGCGGCCGCTCCCGAAACGGTTCGCCCGGTCGCGATCGCGATCTGCACGTTCAATCGTGCCGACGACTGCGCGAAGACGGTGGCGGCACTGGCCTCCGACGACCGCGTGCTCGATGTCATCGACGCCGTCTACGTCGTCGACCAGGGCACCGACCTGGTCCGGGACCGTGAGCTGTACGGCGAGGTCGCGCCCAGGTTCGGCGACAAGCTGCATTACCTGCAGCAGCCCAATCTCGGTGGAGCAGGCGGCTTCACCCGCGGACTCTACGAGGTCTCCGCGACCGACGGGCACGCCGACGTGATCCTGATGGACGACGATATCCTGTGCGAGCCGGAGACGGTCCTGCGGCTCAACGCCTTCGCGAACCTCACCGTCGAGCCAACGCTGGTCGGCGCGCAGATGCTGTTCCTGCTCAACCCGGACTACCTCAACGTGGGCGCCGAGGACGTCGATCTGGCCACTCTGCAGCACGGCCAGCGAGTGCCGAAGGCGCTGCGTAACACGAGCATGCTGAAGAAGAACCAGGAGCGCCGGGTCGATGCGGGCTACAACGCCTGGTGGACCTGTCTGATCCCCGCCGAGGTGGTCGCGAAGGTCGGCCTGCCCGTCCCGATCTTCTTCCAGTGGGACGACGTCGAATACGGAGTCCGCGCCCGTGAGGCGGGATTCGTCACGGTCACCCTGCCGAACGCGGCGGTCTGGCACGCCGACTTCTACTGGAAGGACTTCGACGACTGGGCGCGGTACTTCAGCACCCGCAACTCGCTGATCGTCGGGGCGCTGCACAGCGACCTGGACACCAAGGCGCTGGGGCGGCAGTTCTTCCGGCAGATCAGCGAGTACCTCGTCGGTATGCAGTACGGCCTCGCCGCGACCACCTTGCGCGGTATCGAGGACTTCCTCGAGGGCCCGAAGGTGCTGCAGGACGGCGGCATCGCGGCGATGGCGGCGATCCGCAAGGAGCGCGCCGCGTACCCGGAGACGGTCAAGCACGACGCAGCGACAGCGCCGGTGCGGTCCGCGGACCTCACCACCCGGCGCTCGGGCGGCGAGCCGAGCGCGATGCGACTGATTCTGGTCAAGCGGGCCGTCGACCAGTGGTTCGGCCGGACCCAGCACGGTCTGGTCAGCGTTCCGCGCGAGGACGCCCACTGGTGGCACATTTCGCTGTTCGACCACGTGGTTGTCACCGACGCCTCGCAGTCCGGGGTGCGAATCCGTCAGCGGGACAAGGGGAAGGCGCTCCAGTTGCTGCGCCGGACCGTCAGGGTGCTGCGTCGGCTTCGTGAGGACGGTGCGGCCGTCTCCCGTCAGTACCGTGACGCCGCGCCGCAGCTGACCAGCCGCGAGAACTGGGCGCGCCTGTACGAGCAGTAGCCGGATGTCGTTCTCGTGCGGTCGGGCGCACGAGAACGACCTCACGGATCAGGGTCGTTCGAACTGTTCCCGCCGACCGAGCCCGCGCAGCCGCATCCACTCCCGGAACCCCCGCACGTCGCGGCGCTGGACGAGGAAGAACCAGCCGAATCGGGCGTACTCCTGAGGCAGCAGCTTCCGCATCCCCGGCTGTGCCATCAGGTAGCCGCGGTTGCGGTAGGTGAAGAAGCGTTTCGTCTCGTTGTCCGGGTACTGGGTGTGCATCCGACCGCCCAGGATCGGCTTGAACTCGTCGGCACCGTTCGGGTGCACGTATGCGGTCGTCAGGCAGGTGCCGAAGGCCAGCCCCGACCGGACCAGCCGGCGGTGCACCTCGACCTCGTCGCCGCGGACGAACAACCGCAGATCCGGCACGCCGACGGCGTCGATCGCGGCTGCGGAGAACAGCGCGCCGTTGAACAGGGACGCGATACCGGGCAGAAACTCCTCGTCACCGAGCTCGCTGCGGCGGCGTCGCCACTCGACTCCGCGGCGCAGCGGGAACGCCAACCGGTCGGGGTCGTCTATGTCGCAGACCACCGGCGACACCTCCGCCAGTCCGTGCCGGGCGGCGCAGTCACGCAGGGTGGCGAGCACCTCGGGTCCGTCGGGGCGGCCGTCGTCGTCGGCGAGCCACACCCAGTCGGCGCCCAGTGAGAGGGCGTACAGCATGCCGAGGGCGAACCCGCCCGCGCCGCCGAGGTTGTGCTTCGACCCGAGATAGGTCGTGGGGATCGGCGCCGACTCGACGAGGTCGCGGACCTCCGTCTCGTCGGCGTTGTCGACGACGACCAGGTGGTCGAGGGGGCGGGACTGGTCCGCGAGCACCTTCAGGGACTGTGCGAGAAGTTCGCGGCGCCGGTGGGTGACGACGACGCCGACGATCAGTTCGGTCACTGCGGGTGCCCGGCCTGCTCGCGTTCCATCTCGTGGATGACGTGCCGGACGTGGTCGGCGGCGTCGTCGCCCTCGTAGGCGCGCACGACGTCCTCGATGCCGCCCTGCATCCGGATGTGCCCATGGTCGATCCACATCGCACTGGTGCACAGCTGTGCGAGGAACTCGTTCGAGTGGCTCGCGAAGACGAGGATGCCGGAGCGTTCGACGAGGGCCTGGAGCCGGATCCGGGCCTTCTTCATGAACTCGGCGTCGACCGCGCCGATGCCCTCGTCCAGCAGGAGGATCTCGGGGTCGATGGAGGTCACGACGCCCATCGCCACCCGGACCCGCATGCCGGTCGAGTACGTGCGCAGCGGCATGCCCAGGTACTCGCCGAGCTCGGTGAACTCGGCGATCTCGTCCATCTTCGCCAGCATCTGCTTGCGGGTCTGACCGAGGAAGAGTCCCCGGATGATGATGTTCTCGTAGCCGGAGATCTCGGGGTCCATGCCGACGCCGAGATCGAAGACGGGCGCGACGCGGCCGCGGATGCGCGCACTGCCGCGGGTCGGCTCGTAGATGCCGGACAGCAGGCGAAGCAGGGTCGACTTGCCCGCACCGTTGTGCCCGACGAGGCCGACCCGGTCGCCCTCCTTCAACGACATCGTGATGTCGCGGAGCGCCTCGACGACCACCACGTCGGAATCGGTGCGGCCGATCGCGCCGCCCGCCTTCCCGAGGAATGCCTTCTTCAGCGAGCGTGACTTCGCGTCGAAGATCGGGAAGTCCACGCAGGCGTCGTGGGTGTCGATGCTGACCTTGCTCACGGTGTCTCCTAGACCCAGTAGGGCACGCGGGCCCGGTACTTGCGCAGCGCGAGGATGGCGAGTGCCCAGCCCACGACGGTGATCCCCAGCACGATGTACCAGTGGTACAGCTCCTGGGGCTGGCCGATCATCGGTGCCCGGACGATCTCGAGGTAGTGGAACAGGGGGTTCAGTTCCGCGATCCTCGCTCGGTCGGCGACCGCCCCGCCCTGCGCCACGAGGCTCTGCGTCGTCCACATGATCGGTGTGAGCACGAACAGCAGCAGCGTCAGCGACGACAGGATGGGGGCGATGTCCCGGTAGCGGGTGGCGAAGATGCCGAACACGATCGACACCCACAGCGCGTTGAGGACCAGCAGTGCGATCGCGGGGATCGCGGCTAGCGACGCCCAGCTCAGGTCCCGCCACACCCCGAACGCGACGACCATGATCATGTAGATCACCAGGTTGTGCGCGAAGAACAGCAGTTGCCGCCACACGAGGCGATAGATGTGCACACTCAGCGCCGACGGCAGCTGCTTGATCAGGCCCTCGTTCGCGATGAACACCTCCGACCCCTCGATGATCGAGGCGTTGATGAGGTTCCACACGATCAGCCCGACCGTCACGTACGGCAGGAACTCATTCAGCGGCATGTCGAGCAGTGCCGCGTACAGGATGCCGATCGCCGTGGCCTGCACACCGGTGGCGATGGTGATCCAGAACGGACCGATCACCGACCGGCGGTACCGCTGCTTGATGTCCTGCCAGCCCAGATTCAGCCACAGCTCGCGCTGCGCGAATCCGTGGCGCATGTCCCGGAACGCGCGTCGGAAGGTCTGTGAGTCGGAGACCGGCGGCGTGGGGGTCACGATGGCCTCGGATTCGACGGCGGATGTTGACACGAGGACCGAGCCTACCCGGCCGGTCGAAGGCGGCTACGCCGCTCGTGCACCGACCGCGCCTACAGGTACTGACCGGTCCCCGGCGGCTGCTGGCCCTGCTGGTGGATTGCCGCCCCGAGTCCGGGCGGCAACGCGCCCTGCCGCATCTGCTCGAGCTGTGCTCGTGCCGCCATCTGCTGTGCGAACAGTGCCGTCTGGATGCCGTGGAAGAGTCCCTCGAGCCAGCCGACCAGCTGCGCCTGCGCGATCCGCAGCTCCGCGTCCGACGGCACGCTGTCATCGGTGAACGGCAATGCGAGACGTTCGAGCTCCTCGCGCAGCTCGGGCGCGAGGCCCTGTTCGAGTTCCTTGATCGACGACTTGTGGATCTCCTTGAGCCGGTTGCGGCTGGCGTCGTCGAGCGGAGCCGCCCGCACCTCCTCGAGGAGCTGCTTGATCATGGTGCCGATCCGCATGACCTTCGCGGGTTGCTCGACCATGTCCGCCAGGGTTTCCTCGCGCTCCTCGGCGGCGTCACCTGCCTCGTCGGGGGCAGCGGTGCCGTTGCCCGACGGTTGCTCGGTCGCGCCCTGCGGGGAATCCGGCGACTCCGACGTCACAGGCCGACCGTCGGGTCCGATCACGACGACGTGTTCACTCTCCGGATGCGTCATGACTCCATCTTGTCCGTTTCGGCGGCGAAGCGCTAAAGCACCGGATCGGATTTCGGTGTCTGCGCTGATCAGATCGGCTGTCGTGGTGTGCAATCCGCCAACCCGATCGCATCGCTACGAAATCAGGTCTTAGGCTGTCGGTCATGGCTTACGACGTCGCCCGGGTACGGGGACTGATCCCGACCCTGGGAGACGGATGGATCCATCTCGATCCCCAGTCCGGAATGCTGCACCCGGATTCCGTGTCGACCGCGGTGTCGAAGGGCTTCCGCGGCTCCGGTTCCTCGCACGTCGGCCCGCATGTCAGTGCGCGCCGCGCCGCCGCGACGCTCGACGCCGCGCGTGAAGCGATCGCCGACCTCGTCGGCGGTGACCCCGCCGGAGTCGTGCTCGGACCGGACCGGGCGACACTGCTCGCATGGCTGGCCGAGGCGCTCAGCTCCAGGCTCGGGCTCGGCACCGGGGTCGTCCTGTCACGGCTCGACGAGGAAGCGAACGTCGCACCCTGGCTGCGTGTCGCCAACCGCTACGGCGCCCAGGTGCGCTGGGCCGAGGTCGAGATCGACACCTGCGACCTGCCCAGCTGGCAGTTCGCCGAACTCATCGGGCCCACGACCCGGCTGGTCGCGCTGACGGCGGCGTCGCCGATCGTCGGGTCCGCGCCCGATGTCCGCGTCGCCTCGGACCGCATCCACGAGATGGGCGGGCTGATGGTGTGCGACGCCATCGCGGCCGCCCCCTACGCGCACGTCGACATCCACGAACTCGGCGCCGACGTCCTCGCCGTCAGCGGCCCCAGCTGGGGAGGCCCGCAGATCGGGGCGCTGGTGTTCCGCGACCCCGGGCTCATCGACCGGATCCCGTCGATCTCGCTGAACCCGCACGCGCTCGGACCGGAACGCCTCGAGATCGGCGGCCACCAGTACGCCCTCCTCGCGGGACTGACCGCGTCCATCGACTACCTCGCGAACCTCGACGAGTCCGCCACCGGCTCCCGGCGCGAACGCCTCGAGACGTCGATCAGCTCGCTGCAGGACTACCACGACCGGCTCTTCGAACGGCTCCTCGCCTCACTGCGCCGCCTCCCACAGGTGACGCTGATCGGTACCTCGCACAGCCGCGTCCCTGCGATCAGCTTCACGGTCTCGGGCGTCAGCGCGGAGAAGGCCGCCGAACACTTCGCGGAACGCCGCATCGGCACCGTCGTCGGAGGCAGGGGCAGCAGGCTGCTCGACTCGCTCGGCGTCAACGAGGAGGGCGGCGCGGTCACCATCGGCCTCGCGCCGTACACCACCCGCTACGAGATCGACCAGCTCGTGCGGGCCGTCGCCGCGCTGGGCTGACCTCCCCGCTTGTTCCCTGATGTCACATCGGGTCACTTGGTGACCCTCGATGTGACATCAGGGAACCAACAGGGGAGCGGTCACCCGACGGTGAGGACCACTTTGCCGACGGTGTCCGCCGAGTCGAGCAGCTCGTGCCCGCGCGCCGCCTCGGTGATCGGGAGTTCCGTGTGCACGACAGGCCGGACGGTGCCGTCCGCGACCAGCGGCCACAGTCGCCGCTTCACCTCGGACACGATCTCTGCCTTGCTGGATCGCCCGGCCTCGGGGCGTCCGCGCAGTCCGGTGGCGAACACGCGGGCCCGCTTGGCGATGAGCTTGCCGAGGTTGAGCTCGCCGACCGCGCCGCCCTGCATGCCGATGACGCACAGCTGACCGTCGGGGGCGAGGGCGTCGATGTTCCGTCCCAGGTACTTGGCGCCCATGTTGTCGAGGATCAGGTCGGCGCCGCCCGCCTCGCGGACCACGTTGACGAAGTCCTCGTCGCGGTAGTTGACGGTGATCGTGGCGCCGAGGTCGCGGCACGCGCCGAGCTTGTGTTCGGAACCCGCCGTGACGGCGACGGTGGCGCCGAGAGCGACGGCGACCTGGATGGCATGCGTCCCGATCCCGCCGCCGCCGCCGTGGACGAGGACGAGTTGCCCGCTGCGCATTCCGCCGATCATCACCAGGTTCGACCACACCGTGCACGCGACCTCGGGGAGCGCGGCAGCGGCGACCACGTCGAGTCCGTCGGGGATCGGCAGCACCTGGCTTGCTGCGACGACGACCTTCTCGGCGTAGCCTCCGCCCGCGAGGAGTGCGCACACGCGGTCGCCGACCTGCCAGTCCCGCACACCGTCGCCGAGTGCGGCGATCGTGCCGGAACATTCGAGTCCGAGGATGTCGCTGGCTCCGGGCGGGGGCGGGTAGAGGCCGCGGCGTTGCAGGACGTCGGCGCGGTTGACGGCGGTGGCGGCGACGTCGATCAGCACCTGGCCGGGCCCGGGTGTCGGGTCGGGAACCTCGGTCCACGTGAGGACTTCGGGTCCACCCGGTGACGTGACGGTGATCGCATGCATGGGTCGACGCTATCCAATTCCGGCGCGGCAGGGCATCTTCCCGTGAACGGCGCGCGAAGCGGCTACGGTCGCGGCGTGACCAATTTCGGCAACATGCAGAACGAGATCTACTTCGCCGGCCTCGGTGGCGCGGTGCCGGAACTGCCGATGACGGCGGCGGGACTGGAGGAGTTGGCGCGGGAGCGGTTGTCGCCCGCCGCGTTCGGCTATGTCGCGGGCAGCGCGTCGTCGGAACGGACCGCGGACGCGAACCTGGCGGCGTTCGACCGGCATGCGATCGTGCCGCGGATGTTGCGGGGCACCGCATCCGCCGACGCCCGAGACCTGAGCGTCGAGGTGCTGGGGACGCGCCTCGCGGCGCCGGTGCTGACGGCGCCGATCGGCGTGCTGGAACTGGTCCATCCGGATGCGGAGCGCGCCGTCGGCGCCGCGGCGGCGGAACTCGGTGTGGGATCGGTGTTGTCGACGGCGGCATCCACGTCGATCGAGTCGGTCGCGGAGGTGTCCGGTGAGAACTGGTGGTTCCAGTTGTACTGGCCGTCGGACGACGAGGTCGCCGAGTCGCTGGTCCGCCGCGCGACCGCCGCGGGCGCGAAGGCGATAGTCCTCACCGCCGACACTCCCGGGATGGGGTGGCGGCCCCGCGACCTCGAACTCGGTCACCTGCCGTTCCTACAGGCGAAGGGCATCGCGAACTACCTGTCCGACCCGGTCTTCCGGTCCCGGTTGACGACCCCGCCGGAGGAGAGCGTCGAGGCCATGCAGATGGCGGTGCTCACCTGGGTGTCGATGTTCGGCAACCATGCGATCCGGTCGGGTGACGTTGCGCGCCTTACCGAGTGGACGGACCTGCCGATCGTGGTGAAGGGGATCGTGCATCCGGACGATGCTCGCGCCGTCGTCGACGCGGGAGCGGCCGGGGTCGTGGTCAGCAACCACGGCGGCAGGCAGGTGGATGGCGCGATTGCCGCGCTGGACGCGTTGCCCGACGTCGCGGCGGCGATCGGTGAGCGGGCAACGGTCCTGCTCGACTCCGGGATCCGCACCGGCGCCGACGTCGTGAAGGCGCTCGCGTTGGGTGCCGACGCGGTGCTGTACGGACGGCCGTGGGTGTACGGGCTGGGGTTGGCGGGCGCCGATGGCGTGCGGCACGCGCTGCGAATGCTGCTCGCTGACCTGGACGTGACGCTCGGGCTCGCCGGTTTCGCCTCCGTCGCGGAACTCGACGCGACCGTTCTGCGGAGCGCTCGAGGAGGTCGCGGTCTCTAGACTGGCGGAGTGGAATCAGAGATCGCACACGTCGCCGACGCGCCGCGGTGGCTCGGCACCGCCGAGATGCGCGCCTGGCGCGGGTTCATCGAGGGCAGTCAGCGCCTGATGGAGGTGCTCAACCGGGAACTGCAGTCTCTGCACGGCATCTCTCTCGCCGACTACCGCATCCTCGTGATGCTGACGGAGTCGCCGGACGGGTCGGTGCGGATGAGTGAGCTCGCGGACGGGATCCTCTCGTCCCGCAGCCGCCTCACCCATCAGGTTCGGCGCATGGAGGCGGACGGGCTCGTCGCCCGCAGCACCTGCGTCGAGGATGGCCGCGGTGTCCTCGCGCTGATCACGCCGCTCGGTCGGGAGAAGCTCGCGGAGGCGGCACCGACCCATGTCCGGGGTGTGCGGAGCTACCTGATCGACCTCCTCGACGACACCGAACTCGCCACCGTCGCGACGGTGTTCGACAAGGTCGACGCCGCACTCGACGCCCGCCCGCCCGTCTGACTCACGCCGAATTGGTCCCCCCTCGCCCCGGGCGGCTAGGATTCGCCACGGAAGCGTGGCAGAGCGGCCGAATGCACTCGCCTTGAAAGCGAGCGTGGCGTAAAACCCACCGGGGGTTCAAATCCCTCCGCTTCCGCCAAGGTCAGGGGCGGTTTTGAGAAACCGCCCCTGGCGTCGGAAGATCCGTCAATGTTCCGATGTGACACAGCTATGACACGTGATCGCTAGTATCGCGCGCATGGCGTTGCGAAATGGCATAGAGAAAGTCGAGCTACCGAGCGGGGTCATCCGGTACCAGGTCCGGGTGTGGGTAGCCGACCCGGACGGCATGCGACGTCAGCTCCGCAGGCGGTTCGAGACCTCGAAAGCGGCGGGCGAGTTCCTCGACGAGCTGCAAGACAACATGAAGAAAGAGGCGGCTAAAGCCGCGGCCGATGAGGCCGGGGTCGTCACGGTGGCTCAGGCGGTCGAGCGCTGGCTCGCGGCGCAGCGGATCAATCCGACCACGCTCGCGGCCTACACGGCGGCGCTGGCGCCACTTGTCGACCGGTTCGATGGTCGCGATGTGCGGACGATCGGCGACAGCGAGGTGGAGCAGCTCGTGCAGGACCTGGCCGCTGGTACCGGGCCCGGCGGGCGGAAGTGGAAACGAACCTCGATCAACCCGATGCTCGCGCGCACCAAAGCTGTCTGGAAGGACCTGGAGCGGCGTCGGGTGCTGAGCGACAATCCAATCCAGTACATCAAGCCGCTACGCAAAAAAGACGATGCTGACACCCACGAGGGCGCGTTGGACTTGTCCGACCGACTCGGTGAGGACGAGGTTACGCGGTTGGTGAAAACGCATTCCGCGGTGGATTTGCCCCTGGTCGGCGGGCCGCGGTCACCTCAGTACATGGCCGTGGTCCACGCGCCGTTGGTGCACCTAGCGCTGATCGGGCTGCGGCGCGGTGAGCTGGCCGGGCTACGTTGGAGCGCAATTGATTTAGACGCCGGACGCATCACGGTGGCCGTGCGGACCAGGGTTCGCGTCACAGGCCGGACCATCGATCAACGGAATGGCAAGACCGCCCGCGCGCGGCGATCACTGAAACTGCCGGCATCGGTGCTGACCATTCTGCGGGGCACGCAGGAACGACAGCAGATTGCCAGGAAACGAGCCGGTGATGCATGGGTCGGGGCCCGAGATCTCCACGTGCTGACGCACTGGGACGGCCGAGCAGTGGCGCCGCGGACTCTGGACGACTGGTGGAAGGAGGCGCTGCGGTATGCGCAGGTGCCCCACCGCAGGCTCCACGCCGCTCGGCACACTGCAGCGTCGCGGCTGATCGCCGCGGGGGCAACCCCGTCTGCGGTCGCGGCCTGGCTTGGTCACGCCGACGGCGGGACTCTGGTGCTGCGGACCTACGCCCACGCCGACCCGTCGGAAGTGGATGCGCTGGCAGAGCTGCTGGAGTAATCGAGGATCGCTCGGTGGCGGGATCCGCCGTACTACAACGAACTGTGAGCTAAATCACATACCGGCCTGGGTTGCACCTTCGAGGCAAGAATCAGAGCTTCTCTTGGTTTCTTGCGCTAGTTATTCGGCGGCGGGGCCGACATGGGACAACGGGCCGACTCGATATATTCAGGCGATTTTCTCGCTGTTGCTCACGTGTGTATCTCTCCGGCTTGGCGGCGGCCTGTGAGCCGAGAAATGCTGGTGGCGAACGTATTCAAGGTGTGCCAGGTTGATCCTGAACAGGTTGATGCGGAAGGAGTCAGCTATGGGAATGGCATACAAGGGCGAACGCACGTTGGTCGCCTCGCGCGTCCCCAATGACGTCTACGAAATCCTCGAGGAGCGGCGGATCGCCACTGGAGTCGGTTCCGTGAGCCAGTTCGTCGCGGACCTGCTGTCGGGCTACGCCGGCCGTACCGACCTGATGCGGGAACTTGACCACGAGGCCCTGTTGAAGGGGGTAATGCCTGCGGCCTGACGGAACAGGCCCCTCCCAACCGGGCTCCGCGTCTCGCGGGTGACTCGACCACATACATCCAGCAACGCCGGCTCGCCTCGACAAAGCGAAAACCCCCGATCCTGATCAGAACAGGAACGAGGGCTATCGACTGAATTCTGGATGAGAACCAAGCGTCAACTTGATTCTCTGCGTTGCTATTCCCCGAAGGGACTGTCGTGGACGACAGGTCTCACGGTACATCGTGCCCCCACGACTCTTCAAGATTTGACGAGGACGGCGGAGAGTCGACACCGGAAGCCGTATGGCGAACCCTCGCCCCCTTGATGGCCGCCCGGCGCTCCATGCGCCTGGCCGCGCCCAGTGACGACGGCAAATTCGCCACCTCACGGGCATTGACGGTGCGCCAGCCCGGTGCGCCGGCCGCAGTGCCCCTCTACAACCGGCACGGTCGTACGGTGTTGCTGGCGTTGGATTTCGACGCGACACATCACGGCGCCGCTCAAGTCGACACCGACGTCGAGCGCGCCCTGGGCTGGCTGCGCGAGTGCGGCGGCCTCGCGGTCACCGACCGGTCGACCAGCGGCGGCCGGCACATCCTCGTACCGCTGGCCACGGACGCACCGCTGCGCGTCGACGATCTCCGCGTCCTGCTGACGCTGCTCGAAGCGCGACTACCCACGTTCGACAAGAACCCGATGCTCGGCGCCTCGCACGGCTGCATCAGCGTCCCCGGATCGCAGTGCCGCGGTGGCGGATTCCGCCAGCTCGACGGCACTCTCGCCGCCGCCGTCGACGCGTTCACTCTGCGATCCGAGCGCGGCGCCGTCGCCCGCATGGTCGCGCTGCTCGGCGGCTCAGGTGCGCTGCAGTCTCGTCGCCGCACCGCGGTCGGGGTCGTGGAGGCCTCATTGGCCTGTGAAGAGCGTCTCGTCGGCATCGGTGACACACGCCGCTTGCACCCGAACTACTGCCTGAGCTCACCCCTTCCTGCCGCCGTAGCCACGTTCGCGCGCACCGGCGACATCGACTACGCCCGCTGGCCAACACCCTCGGAGGCACGGCAGTCCGTGATCTGCCATGCCGTGCTTCGGGGCGCCAGCGCCGCCGACATCGAGGCCGCACTCGGGACGCCCGACTACGCCGGCTTGCGGCAGGCGTACGCCCGGTACAGAGTTCCGAATCGAATCGTCGAATCCCTGTGGCGAGACGTCGCCAAGGCATTGACCTGGGCCGCGAGAGTGGCACCCCAATTCCGCGAACTTACGCACAAGAACAAGCACACAGGGGGTGGGGGGGATCCCGGAACTTTCCATCAGGACTCAGTCCGGCATCGCTGGCTCGCGACCGCGGAAACCTGGATCAACCGTGAATTCCTCGGTTCTCGAAAGCGCCCGATTCTGCTCGCGGTCGTGCAGGCATTGGCCTATACCTCCGCTCTCGCTGGGGAACTTGTCGAGGGTGTGCCTGTGGTGGCGATCGGTGGCCGCAGCCTGTCGCACGCAGCGGGCCTGATGTCCGAGTCCACCGTGTGGGGTGCGCTGCAGGTTCTGCGGGACACCCCCGGGTCACCGGTGCTGCGGGTCGCACGCGGCGTTGGGCAGTTCCCCGACCGGTACGCACTGACCACCCCGGCGGCCGCCGCCGCACCCGACGAGGTGTCGCTCGACCGTGCCCGCGTCGAACCCGTGCACCAGGCCTGGAGTGTGCTGGGGCTGCGCGGCCGCACCGTCTACGACCTGATCCTCCGCGGCGAGGTGACCACCGTGGAATCTGCCTTCGCGGCAACCAAGTTGGGCCAGTCTGCCGGCTACGCGATGCTGGCGGACCTGCGTATCGCCCGGTTGATCACCGTGCACAGGGGCGAGATCGCCATTGGGGAGCGCACGCTGGACGATGTCGCCGAGGCGGCGGGGCTCGAGGTCGTCGCGGCCGAGCGGCGGGCCCGGCACAAGGCCGAGCGTTTGCTCTGGCATGCCTGGCTCGAGGCCCGGTTCGCCACGCCGCCAACCGATCACGAATACGCAGGTCAGCGGGACGCTGCGCCGGCGGTTGTGCCCGCCCACGTCCCCGATGCGTACGAGGCGGAGCAGATGTGGGCTGCAACCATGGCCGCAGGCCCACCCGAGACCGACCCGCTCCTCGAGGCACTCGACCTGCTCAGCGACCAGTTGGGTGCGGTGATCATCGCAGTGGCGATCTGAGCACCACTACTTTCGGGGTGCGCGCAGGACCTCCTGCTCCGGTAGGGAACCCTGTCAGGTGGTTTTCGGTGCATCTGGTTGTGAGTGCAAGACCCAGCCCGCACGGTGATCTAGTGACAACCGGTACTTCGAGTCAGGTCAACACCCTGACCACAATCGCGATGGCCACTGCGAGCTCGACCACACCCAGCATTGTTGCGGCCCAGCCGGTCCAACTGCCCGTCTCGTGTGGCCGGCTGTCGGCTTTCGTACAAGCCGAGAAGCCCGAACACGATTGCCGGAGTCGATAGTCCGACCAGAGCGCAGAACCAGCCCAGCAGCACCGCGGTGTTGGTCCGTTCCGGATGTCACGTCCAAAGTTGCCCGACCAGCTTGTGGCCATTTTCAATTCGCCGTCTGTCGTGCGCAGGAGAGTACTGCCGTATCTGAGCTCTCGATCGGTCTCACGAAACGGCTCTTCCAGCTTCACGAGCAAATCAGCGCACGTTCGATCAGCCAGGTATGGCCAACTATCGGATCAAATCCATATTGAGCGATACGGTGCCCGAAACGTCGAGAGTTCAGCTCGGCCATCGTCGTGATGGCAAGTCGCCGGGCCACGAGTGACGATGCCTGCCACTCACCGTGACCGAGAGCGTGGGAAGCGGGAGCGAGCCGATCGGGTGTCCGGCCAGTCGGCTGCCGCCGCAGGCTGTTCGGGCTCCCGGGCCGACACGAAAGAGCCGCCAGGATGGCTGCCTGGCGGCTCTTTCGTGATGGATTACGCGCGGCTACCCAGGACCGGTGGCCGATCAGTCGTTCACAGGAAGTGCCGTGATCAGCCGACGGCGGGCGGGAACCGACCGTGTGTGCCGCGGGGGTCGCCCTGGGTTTGGAGGCTGTTCTCGTACTCGGCGCGCATCGCCAGCTTCTGAGCCTCTTCGTCGCGGACGGCCTTCTTCTGGAAGAAGAAGTAGCAGCCTCCGCCGATGATGGCCAGCGGGATGAAGAGCCCAAGGAGTGCAGGGGTTTCCGAGATGAGGCCCATGATGAAGAGGGCAACGAAGACTCCGCCGATGACCTTCCAGGTCTTCGGGCTCAGACCCTTGGCAGTCTGCATCACGCCACCGACGGCCACGTTCGAGTTGCCACTGTTGGCAATCGCGACGATCACCCAGACCGGCAGCCACAGGCCCGCCGTCAGGAAGGTCAGCACGAGATGCAGCACATGATTGGTGCGCTTGCCTGTGACGATCACCGGCATGGGGTACGCAGGGGCCGCGTTGACGTGGTTGTTGACGACCACAGTCGGTGTCGCCGGCGCCGGAGCATCCGGGGTGAAGTGATGGGTCCACGTGGCGCCGTCGTGGTAGCGCCGGCCGGGCTGCCCGCTCGGGTCCGGGTACCAGCCTGCGGACGGCGGTGGGGGAGGGATGTACTCGCTCATGGTGTTCGGACTCCTCGAATAGTGACGGGCACCGCGACGAGCACGGTCTGGTCTTGGTGCCGGTGATCGATGCGGATCAGGAGCAGTCGCCCGGTTCACCGATCTTGACGACGGACAGCATGGCGTCGCCCTCGCCGACCGGTACCCCTGCGGCAGGGGACTGCGACACCACGACCCAGTTGCGGTCCATGACCTGCGCGCGGCCAGCGCCGGTCGCGTCGGTGCTCTGCGAGAAGAAGACACCGGCCGCCTGGATGCGGTCCTGCGCCGCCTGCAGGTTCATGCAGGTGACGTCGGGCATGGGCACCATCACCGGAGCCGCCTCGGCCGCCTGTGCGCTGGGGGCGGGCTGTGCGACCGTCTCGGTCTTCGTCTCGGGAGCCGGGGCCGGCACCTCGACTGTGACCGTCTCCGGCGGCGTTGCAGCCTTTTCGTCGGCCCCGCAGGCAGTCAATGCGAGGGCGGACAATGCCAGAGTGGCAGCGACAATGACCTTCTTCATGCTTCGGACTCCTCGATCGATGGTGATGTCACTGAATAGGTTCGGGGGAAGGGTGGCGTGGCCTTCGGGTGCGATGACACGAAGAACCGGTACGGCGTGCCTGGCTTGATGCCGGACTCATGAGCAGCTCGTGAGTCCCCGGCGCCGTGGTAGACGCGGGACGCGGACCTTAGCTGCTCCGCCGTCCGTGCAGTAGCTGTAGCGATGGCTGGCGTCACCACTCAGCGTGTTCTGTGGGAAGGCCGTCGCGGCACCGGCGCGGCGGGTCTATCGCCTGCACCAGTCGGTGCGAGCCGTCCCGCTCGCCTGGGGCGAATCAGCCATCAACATCCTCTTTTCTGTACCCCGCTGCACTGGGTGACTGCACTGTAGAGGGTGCCTATGACAGGCGCGCCGATGTCTGTTGTTCGAACGACAGTGACACCGGCGGCGCGGATACGGTCGAACGGGTGCACTGTGACAGTGCCGCGTAGAGGTTTCCCGGTGGCCTGCAATCCCCACAGCTGCAGTGGGGCAGACGCCAGCCCCGCCTCCGAGGCTGCGGCGGTGTCGCCGACGAGCGCAGTCCGCACAGTCTCGAGCACCATCACGACGCAGTCGACGACCGTCGCAGCTTCGCCGGCGCCGACAACGGTGGCCGCGGCGAGCATTCCGGCTGGCGACACCGCCGCGGCCATCGCTGCCCTCGACGCACTGCCGGTCAAGGGGCGCGCACCGAAGGCCGGCTACTCCCGTGACGCGTTCGGCCCCGCATGGACCGACGACGTCGACGTCGAGTTCGACGGCAACTCCTGCTCCACCCGCGACGACATCCTCGAGCGCGACCTGACCGATGTCGTGTTCAAGGACTCGAAGAACTGCACGGTGCAGTCGGGCACACTGGCCGACCAGTACACTGCCACCACCATCAATTTCGTTCGCGGACAAGAGACTTCGTCCGCAGTGCAGATCGACCACGTGGTCGCCCTGTCGAACAGTTGGCAGACGGGCGCTCAGCAGCTGTCGGACCGTGAGCGACAGTACTTCGCCAACGACCCCCGCAACCTGCAGGCCGTCGACGGTCCCGCCAACCAGCAGAAGGGCGACGGCGACGCCGCGACGTGGCTTCCGTCGAACAAGGCGTACCGGTGTACCTACGTCACGCGACAGGTCGAGGTGAAGTCCGCGTACCGGCTGTGGGTGACTCAGGCTGAGAAGGACGCCATCGCAGGTGTTCTGGCGAACTGCGCCGCGGCCCCGGCGCCTGCCCCGGCGCCCGTTGACACTCCCGCACCCGCACCCGCACCCGCACCCGCACCCGCACCGGCACCGGCACCGGCGAGCGTGTCGTATGCGAACTGCTCAGCCGTGCGGGCCGCCGGCGCGGCACCGATCTACGCTGGCCAACCCGGATACAGCTCGAAGCTCGATCGCGACGGCGACGGTGTGGCCTGCGAGTGACCCGGTGCTCACTCACCCGTGCGGCGGACAGGCAGCGGTCCGTATTGTCGGGCTTTAGCGTGTGGGCATGACGACCCGCGCATCGAGATACCTGCTCCAGGCACAGACTTTCGTGTCCGACGACGACGCCGCCGACCTCGAGTCCGCGCTGGCAGCAGCGAGGGAGTGCGAAGCTGCGGGGAAGCCGTACTCGGCGAATGTGCGCGCGATGGTGCGCGTCGCGTGGGGACTGCTCGAGATCGATGCCCCGGAGGTCGCGGCGGAGTACGGTCCGCCCGACATCTGAGCCATGTTGGCGGCGGTTTCGCGAGTCTGTACCCGTCAAACCTCTACACGCCCCTTTGGATACGGTTCTGCTCGTTGCTCGACATTCACCAAGGGACACCACATGCACCGCACCAGCACGCTCTCTCTCACCATTGCGACCGTCTGTATCGCTGCCACAGCTCTGGTCGGCTGCAGCACGTCAGGATCGGCTGAACCGGCGGCGGGCTCGCCGGTCGCCGTCGACGCGCCGGCCGCTGCTCCTGCTGAGCCGTCGTTCGAGGACAACGTCCTCACGACGAAGGATGTCCGCATCACGATCACGGACGTGAAGACGATCCAGGTCGGTGAGGAGGGCAACGAGTACGGCAAGAAGCCCGTCATCGCATTCTGGTACGACACGACGAGCGTCTCCGGCAAGGAGACGAATCCGGGGACGGCGTGGATTTTCCTCTTCCAGGCGTATCAAGACAACGACCCCAACGCCGAGAACAAGCTCAGCGTCGGCTCACTGCCGGACCCTGCGTTCCTCGACTCTCAGATGAACAACATCAAGAAGGGCGGCACTGTCCCTCACGCGATCGCGTACGAGCTGTCCGACACGACAACCCCCGTGGCGCTGGTCGCCTCCACGAACTTCGGTCAGGACGAGATCGGCTCGATGACATTCGAGCTCAAGTAGCCGGGACTGATTGCCGGGCGGCTCTCGTGCAAGCGATCCATCGGACGCCGCGACACCAGCATCAGTCACCGCCGGTGGCGATGCGTGAGTCTAAGTGGCGTGTCGGGCGTGCGTGGTCTGCTGGATCCGTGACCGACAACTACACCGGGGATGACGAACTGTGGCTGTGGATGACCCGAAGGGAGCTCCGGGCTCTGAACGACGCTGATCGGCAGCGGGCGCTGGCGGCCATGAACAGTCGGATCAAGGAGGCGCTTGACTCCGATGAGCCCTTCACCGGCTCGGCCAGGGGTACGACCGCAGAACAGCTCGCGCAGGTGAAGCGAGCACAGCAGCTGAGAGCCGAACGGATGTCACGGCCGCCGTACACCGAAGCCGACAGCACGACCGGCCCCGTCGTGACGAGCGCAGAGTTCCGACACAGGCAGGAGGTGGCCAACGATGGACGAGGGTGGATCTGAAGACCGGCGTCTGACGATGGATCTGGTGGCGCTGTACGACATCACACGCGAGTACGCCGTCGACCTCGAGTACGTGCTCGCAGAACTGATGGATGCAGCGGACACCGCGGTGGCCAGGGAACTGTACGAGGGATGATGGCGCGAGGTCCGCGCCGCACGGCGCAGCCTCCCACTCGGTACGGATGCCACCGCCCGTCGGGGACTGGTCGCCGCCCAGGACCTGTGGCGCGACGAGCTGGCGACACTGCGGGCGCCGGCGTTACCACCCGGCACACCTGAGTAGCTCTGGGTAGGCAGTTCCTCAGGCCGACAGGCTTACAACGCTCAGTGGTGTACTTGCTCTGTATCGATCGCGACCCTTCCTCATCGTCGTCGATTCCAGAGTCAGTTGGGGTCCAGTTCGGGACACAGATGGGTGGTCGCGGCTTCGAACACCCGCGGTAACAGCAATACGGCCGCTTCATCCGTGACGGACGGGGACGGGTACTCCGACTGCTTGGACTCGTACCGCGGGGCGACGTCCGGTTGCCCACCGAACAGGGCTGACGATTCACATGCTTTGTATCCGACATAGAGCCAGTTGTCGTCGTTCATGCTGGTAGAGGTCCAACCCAGTTCGGCGACGGTCCAGGCTTCGACTGGTGGAATTGTCGACAGGAACGCTTCTTCCGCTGTCGGGTCGTCGGACGAGCAACCCGTGATCCCCAGAACCGTAATCGCTATAATCCCAACAGCTTTCATGTCGCTATCCCCTTCCAACCGGCACGTGCCGAATCAATGCTCCCTCTGTCGGCGGCGAGCGTTGCGATGGGGGACGTGAAGGCGAGTAGGCGCGCGGTGATCAGCACTGATTTGTTGGGGCGACGGCGCCGAGCCTCCGCTGTAGGCGCCTGGTGTCGGTCAGGGTGTCCAGCAAGGGCCGGCAACTCAGCAGGACTCGTCCGATCCGGCCGGAGCGTCGGTTGCTCCACACGGTGTCGTTCCATTCCAGTTTCATTGGTTGCTCCTGCACCTTGGAGTGTCATGCGTATGAGGTGTGTCGCGTGCCCTGCGGTCTGTCGTTACATCGATGGGTCGCAGACTGGCCCCCTCTCTGCGGGCTTCTCGCTGGTCAGGCGGTGTGGTTGTCGCGGAGCTTGTCGGCGGCCGCGACCCGCTCGCGCCAGGTGTGGGTGAGCCACATTTCGACGAGTTCGGCGGTGGTGCCCGCCTGCCGCGCCCAGTGGTGGAGCAGGTGGGTGTAGCGGGCGACGGAGAACCCGGGCACTGAGGGGTTCTCGAGCCAGCCGTGACGGATCAGGCTCGACACGGCCTGCTGGTCGAGGAGCTGTGGCCGGTCGGCGTCGTCGGTGTGGACGGCCCAGCAGTACAGCGACAGCAGCGTCGGCCCCACACCGGGCGCTTTCGGCCACCCGGACCATTCCCGGAACGGGCCGGCGTCGATCAGTGCGGGGGATCGCTCGCACGCGGCGAACGCCGCGGAGATCACCGAGAACGGCTGCTGCGGAGTGGTCCAGTTGCGGACGTCGACGAAACGGCGGACCCGGCCACGGTGCGGGTGGGCGTAGAGCCAGGCCGCGCACAGGTAGAGCGCGGTCAGGTCCCACCAGCTGTCGCCGAATTCGAGCGTGCAGGTGGAGCGTTGGAGGTCGCCGCGCCGCAGGAAGGCGATACCGGTGTCGACCTGCTGGCCGTCGGGGCCGCGGCCGGCGAGCCGGACGGGGATCTTGTGGCAGTCCAGGCGGGTGTTCCACCAGTCGAGGTCGATCGCGACCATGTCGTCGAGAACCGCGAGTTCCGGTGGCTGCGAGGCGCACCAGCGGACGCAGTCGCCGGGGACGGTCAACGACGCGTCACGGGGATCCATGCGGGCATCTTGACGGCATGCGCCGACACGGTACGGACGGCGACGACCGGCAGAGCCTGTGACCGACTCGGCAGCAGTACCTGGACCGACTGGAGTTGATCGTGATCAGAGCCGATTCCACCAGTCGACGAAGATGTTCCACTCAAGAATCCCTGGCCACACGCCCTGCTCCAGCGGGTTCGCATAGAACAAGTCCGGTAGTAGTCCAATCACTACAGCCCCCTACGGACTGGTTTCGGTGGGACGTGTCATCTTACCTGGTCAAGGCGCCAAAATGCCCCGTGCCCGAAGCGGCGCAGGCAGGTCCCAACACCAGACGGCCCCTGGCCGGGGAGGCTGCGTCTGCGCGTGGACGCCATTCCCGCCCGATCGGCAGGGCCGACCGCCGCGCCCATTTCCGTCCTGACTGGCCGCTAGGGTGCACCCGACCTGGACGAGCCCGCGCAGATTAGGGGGACCACTTCGGCGAGGAGGGTCTCAGTTCGACACTTCTTGAACAGTGAAGCCGAAGCTGGTCAGTGGAAGCAATGCTCAAGCGTCCGGACAGAGGTGCTTGTGCGCGGCCACGGTCTGCTCCAGGTACCAGGCCTGCCCATTCACCGGGTTTATCTTGTAGTCCTTCGGATCTCGGACCCACATCGTGTGCGCCGCGGTCTCGTCCGTGTGCCCAGCTCGAATCAGCGCGCAGGACTCGTACCCGAACTCGATGAACGGCCTTTTCGGGAGCAGCACGTCCCACTTGGACGTGAACAGCTCGGCGACGTACGCGTCCTCGTCTGGGGGCGGGGGCGGCGGATCATCCTCGCCGCCGATCACGCCGGCCAGTGTGATGCCGAGAGCGACGACCACGGCCAAAGCAAACCCGACACGCCCCATGGTGTCGGACTTCTTTGCGGTCGCCGGTTGTCCATCGCCTGATGTGGATGCGCCTACCGGGATATACCTCTCGGTCCACGCATTGCCGTCGAAAAAGCGTTGCCGGCTCGGATCAGATGGATCTGGATACCAACCCTCACGTGGCTGCGCCATGGAACCCTGCCTCTGTTTAGCTTCACTATCGACAGGCGCAGCATAGTAAGAGCGTCCGCCAAGGAGGGTGCGCGGTACCAGCGAGCACGGATACCGGCAGGCGTCGCGCCGGCAATTGAACCGTCTCGAGACGGGGAGGCTGGCAATCACTGGGCTGACCAGAGAATCGTCCGCCTCAGCGGTCGTCAAAAAGGTCACCGCAGCCAGGCCAGTGAGGGTCGGCAAATAACGCGGGGCGCAGGGTGGCTTGAAAGCGCTCCACCCCGGGATACCGCTCACCGAGCGATTTGATGCTGAATCCGATCGACCGATAGAACCCGAATGCTTCTCGATCTGTCTGAGCTTCGATCGGACCCCCGGGATACTGGGCTTCAACCCACTGAATCATCTCGGCACCCACGCAGTTCCGGCGCCAATGACGATTGGTGGCGATGTGGAGAAGCTCGGTTCTGCCGTAGGTGTCCCGATAGTCGGTGTGCTGGTAGCCAATGACACCGACAAGTCCGCCTTCCATGAATGCTGCCGCCAGCTTGGCAGGGCCGACGAGGTAGCGCTTGCGGACACCGTCAAGCCGCTCGGGATCTGATCCACCCACGGCGAGGTCGAGAAGGTCGAGAACACCGCGGACGTCAACGCTCGTCGGCTCGACCACCAATGTCGTCATGGCAGGCGACGCTAACAGCGACAACGTCCCTCTTGTGGATCGTCAGGCAGAAGAAAAAAGAGTGCTGAGGTGGCCTTTTGCCGGAGACGCTGCGGGAACTGAAATTCTCGTCGCCAATCGCGCACAAACCATGAGTGACAAGGGGGTCGAGTGGCGAGGGCGGGTTCACGTCGCGATTCACTGACGAGATGCGGAGCGAATTAGCAGGATCGCCCACCTTGATTAGTAGACGCAAACCTGCCAGAAACCAGTCGTGAGCTGCAGGAATATGTCAGATTGGCCAAGTGGCGGTCCCAGTTCTTGAGAGATTCGCTGGCAACTTCGGTCGTCGCCGAGACGTGGCGCGGACACCGCGGGGATCCTGGTTTCGCCGCTGCCGCTTCCTCGTACGGACAGTAGGTAGAGGCCAACGATTCGTTCGCGAGCTGAGGTGTCTCATATCTAGGGCTGGCGTCGGGAAGTCTGGGGCACCCATGGGGTGAGAAGGTTCCCTATGAGGGGGAGGTTCAGATCCGGATCGGGGAGTACGCAGCAGGAGCGGATATAAGATGCCCCGGCGCGTCCGCGGGGATGCGTCGGGGCATCTTGTGGCGCTGGCGGTCCGGGGGAGTCCAGCTGCCGCACGCCGGGATCCGGGGGATGGCCCGACGCGAGTTCGCACGTGCACGCCAAGCGTAGCGGCACAGCATTTTTGGTACAGGCTGGAGTGACGTTCACCGGTTCCCACAGCTGGCGGTGGCTCAGTTCTGCGTGAAGTTGCCGTTGTCGTGCAGGATCCAGCCGTTCACCTCGCGGACCGGCATGGCATTCACGGGACCACCCTCGGCGTTCGTGTGGGCGTCGATAGTGAACAACGTCGAGTTCTTCACGTAGGTCTGCGAATCGTAGATCCCGACCAGGGAGGCATTGACATCGGACAGGGTGTCCTGCGAGATCCTGTTGACGATGGCGCCCGACTCCCGGTCGAGGACCAGCCATCCGGTCTCACCGCCCGTGCGTTCCACATTGCCGTCGGCCTTGATCCAGATGATCGTCAATGGACTGCGGGGGTCGACAAAGTAGTTCCGCGACCGGTCGATCATCTCCGACGGGAGGGGAGCGAACACCTCACCGGTCTTGACGTCGAGGTTGGTGGTGATGTTGTAGAGCCGTTCAGGCTGGGACATCGCCATGTCCACGTAATCACCTCGCCGAATCACCTGGATGAACGGCAGACCGGGATCTGCGTACACCACGTCTTTGGTGCACTGTTCGCCGTCCGGGCGCCCGCGTACCTCGGTGACGTTCTTCGACCATGTGGGCTCACCGGTCTTGACGTTCAGTACGTGCAGGCTACGCGCGAGGGTGTCGCCGGGCTTGCCGCAGTCCGTGGTGATGCCGTAGGCGGGCAGGATTCCCCGATCGATGACGGCGACCGGGTTGGAGGTGAGCATGTTGGTCTTCTGCCACAACGCCTTCCCGGTGGTCGGGTCGATCGCCGCCATCGTGGTCAGGCCCTCGTCCTGGCGGTACTGCACCTGCTCGGCATCGGTCAACGTCGCGACGAACAGCCCGTTCTTCGTGTCGGGAAGGACAGCGTCCATCTGAGCTTTCGGGAGGTCGATCTGGGTGGTCAGTTTCCGTGCAGCCAGATCGAACACCGCCACGATCGTGCCGCTCGACTCGGCGGTGAGGCCGCGGCTGGGAACCTCGTAGGGGACCAGATATGCCCGCAGCCATGTGCCGTCGACCTCGAGGGTGGCGGATACGACGTCCGCAGGATTGGGTGGGGCAATCACCTTGGCGTGTTCCGGCAACGCGACACCCTTGACGTCGCGCGCCGACATCGACCCGACACCCGGTACGCAGTCCTTGCGTTCGTTGAACCCCACGCGCCCGTAGCAGGCCATCATCGGGTCGTCCGCGATCGACGGCTCGCTGCCCACATGGGCGCTCGGGTCGGCCGCGTCGGCGGTGCTGGTGTCCGTGTCGGACCCGCAGCCGGCCAGCAGCAGTGCGGCGATCAGTGTTGGCGCAAGCAGAGCTCTACTCACGAGTACCCCCTCGTTGTGCGAATCCCCCACGGCCCTGCAGTCGGGCCGAACAACCGATCCCGACCCTCCACAGGTCGCATGGGACCTGCGTCAAGTCGGGTGCGTCGCACCGGAGCCCGCTGCGAAGCAACCAGGACAGTAACGCGGGGCCCCACCACGGGGTGCACCGCGGTGCGGTCAGTGGGTCTGGACCGCGGTGCGTCCGGGACGAGGTGGGCGAACGCCGAGGCCGGGAAGTCGCCGATGATCCGGGATGATGTCGGTATGGGATCGGAATCGGAGAGCCACGCGACGAGCACGCCGCCAGACGGTCCACCCTGGCCACCAGAGTTCCTGGCTGATCTGCACGCGGGGCTGTATCCGGACGATCCCGAACTGCTGGGACGGGTCTACGCGGACCCGGACGCAGTTCTCTACTTGGAGAAGTTGGAGCAGGTCGCCGACGAGTTGCGTCGGCTGGGGCGATCCCTGCGTGGGGAAGACTGATCGCAGTCGATCGGTCAGTAGCGAGATGCCGAGGAAATTGCGAGCGCGATGACCACCCCGTAGAACACGACGACCAGGATGAAGGCGACGACCCAGAGGAGCAGTGACCACTTGCCGAGCGACCTGGCACGGTCGGAGGCGTACTGCGCTCCGGCATAGTCGCCGGTGGCCCACAACGGGTAGACACGGGACGAGTGGTTGAAGGCTGCGAACGCGAGCGGCCAGAAGAAGATCAGTGCGGCGGCAGCCCACCCGGCGTGCGTTGCAGGCAACGGCGGGGCCACGGCGGCGGGCGCGGATGCGTAGGCGTAGCTGGTGGGCTGGTGCACGGGTATCGAATCTCCCTGCGGCTGAGTGTGTATCGCCTTGTTGTGCGGTCACATATTGGATGCGCCGGGCAGCGGAAAGGTTCCCGGATTCAAGAGAACGAGTTGAACGATCTGCGGCCGCGAACGAACCGCGTCCGTGAAACGGCCTGTGGCCCCCGCGAATCGCGGGGGCCACAGGGTAGGCAGCGAGCAGCACGTGCCGTTGTCGGCTAGTCGGCGTTCTGGTCCGCCTTGGTCAGGATCAGGTACTGCGCGGAGATCTGCTGGTCGACATCGGTCTTGTTGTCGAGGCCGGATGCTTCGCCGACGTAGCGGCCGTTGGCGACCATGCACAGGTCCGCGGTCCCGTGGATGGTGTCCTTGGTGAAGCACCGGGCGGTCGGCAGTCCGGGCGGGGTGGGAGCGACGGTGTATCCCTGGGAAGTGAGGTCGTTGGAGAACTCCTCGACGATCTGCTGGGCGCCCTCCTCGTCGGTTGCCCGGTACACGATGGTCTTGCCGACAGCGTTGTGCTCGGACCCGGTTTCGGTGAGCACCCGCTGGGTCACCGGCGGGTTCGTCGAGCGGTGCGACATGCCGCGGGGCCCGTACACGGCCTGGTCGTCACCGAGCTTGGCCTGGTCGTCCGCCTCGGGGATCGCGTAGATCAGGATCTTGTTCTGATCGATCATCGGGAACTCCGCGGACGTGCCGCCGTTCTGTTCCTTTGTGGGCTGGGCGGGGAACTTGTCGATCAACGGTGACTGCAGGCTCACGGCCTTCGCGATGGCCTGCGCGGTCCAGTCCTTCTGCGCGGCGGGTGCCTTCGCCCACGTGTAGAGCAGGTAGTCGCCGTGCGGGGTGAAGGCGTTGACCGACACCTCGGGTCCGGCGTCGAAGCTGTTCTCACGGGTGGAGACGAGCGTGTTGGGGAGGACGTCGATCGTCTCGGCGTTCCCGAGCCCGGCGCCGTCGTCGACGGTGGTGATCTGTGTGTGGATCTCGCGGGCCGCCTTGGCGGCCAGCTCGGCGTTGGGGAACCGCATCACCGCGTTGACCACGGACCGGGAGGGGTCGGTGGCCTTGGGGGTGTTGGTGGCGGCGGTGGTGACGTAGCCGTAGAGCATGTTGTTGTTGTAGACGATGTCGCCGGCTCCGTTGCCGATGACGACACCGACGTTCTTGCCGCTGCGCATCACCATCGTCGGCATCTTCCCCGTCACGAGTACGGGGTCGATCTCGAACGGGGCGACGGTGAATTCGGCGAGCCGCTGGCCTTCGACCTCGACGATGTTCTCGGGTGTGGCGCGGGGGTATTCGGG
>NZ_SCOY01000033.1:0-53768 GCF_005503035.1 Rhodococcus sp. Q | reverse complement strand
GGGCGAGATCAACCATGCCGCACGCTCACTCGGCCGCGTCGAACTGCTGCCGGACTCCCGGGTCTTCTGTGCTCACGCATGACACGAAATGGTCGTCGGCATCGACGGCGCGTGAAAGAGTCGAAGGTCCCGAGGGGAATGGGACGTGGGTCACAGTTCCCGGCGCGGGGGCAGTGTGGTCAAATGTGTTGCGCTGACGTGGTTCTCGTCAGGCCAGGATGGCGACTGCCAGGATGACGACGAGGATGGCCGCGACGGCCAGCGCGACGACGAGTGGCGTGGGCAGGCCCGCGGTGTCGCGCTTGGGCTCGAACGCGGGAGGCTGCGGCAGGCCGGGGCCGGGCCGGCGAACGGAGTGCAGTGGTTCCGTCTGTGGTGCGGCGGGGAGCCCGCTCACGGTGCTGTGGTGCGGGCGGCGCGCGGCGGGTGCGGCGCCGCGCCTTGCCCAGAACGGAACCGTGCCGTCCGGGTCGCGCAGGGGTGCGCCGAGCACGTACGCGACGCTGGTGCCCGGACCTGACGTGCTGTACGCCAACAGGTCACGCGCCTCGGCCATCGTCGGGCGCCTGCTGGGGTCGGGTTCGAGCATGCGCAGCAGGACGTCGGTGAGGGGGCCACTGCGCGTCGGCCGCATGATCTCGGCCTTGGCGACCCGGTGGAGGAGTGCGATGGCGTCGTCGTCGATGCCGAACGGGGGTTGCCCCTCGGTCGCGGTGTACAGGGTGGCGCCGAGCGAGAACACGTCGGAGGCCTCGGTGTGGTCGCCTCCGCGGGCCACCTCCGGTGCGAAGTACGCGGGTGTACCGACGATCGCCGAGGTCGAGCCGGTCTGGGTCTCGCCCTTGGCGTAGGAGATGCCGAAGTCGCTGATCTTGACGGTTCCCGCGGTGGGGCCGCGATCGGCGATCAGGATGTTGCCCGGTTTGACGTCGCGGTGCACGATGCCCGCGGCATGTGCCTCGGCGAGCGCATCGGCGACCTGGGCCCCGATCTGGGCCACCTGCAGCGGGGGCAGTGACTCGGTGACGTTCAATGCCTGGGCGAGGCTGCGGGAGGGCATGTACTCCATGACCAGCCACGGGTCGTCGCCCTCGAGGGTGACGTCGTACATCGCGGTGGCGTGCGGGTGGGTGAGGCGACCCGCGAGTCGGCCCTCGCGCATGGCGCGGGCGCGGGCCTCCTTCACCGCGGACTCGGTGAGGTCGGCGGGGAAGGAGATCTGCTTGACGGCGACGTCGCGGTCGAGTCGGGTGTCGTGCGCCAACCACACCGAGCCCATGCCGCCCCCGCCGAGCTTCGAGCGCAGTCGGTAGCGGCCGGCCACGAGATGGTCCGGTCCGACGATTCGCTGCCCCTGCTGCGCCACACCGCGAGGGTAGACGACGCGTCGTCGGGGCCGCTCCCCGGAGCCCTGAACTGGGGATACTCCACGCCTTGACGACGCAGTCGGGACGGGCTTTACTGAACGGGTATCGAATGTGTGTTCGATAATGGTTCGGGTGGTCCGCGTCTTCCCCGCGGCGGTGCCTCGACCGATGGTCGTGGATGTCGTGCGTGGGCAGATGTGTGGACGGAGTGTGCCTGTGGGTGGGACGAGTGGTGCCGCACCGGAAGTTCCGGTGGTACTCGAGGCGTCGGGGCTCTCCCGACGGGAACGAATCGAGCTGTTGCGCAGTCGGATCGCCGCAGTGCCCGCGCGCGGCGAGTCCGTCGCGGCTCGTCCGGACCGGGCCCCGGGAACCGAGCGAGAGGTGCTTCCCGTGCCCGAGCCGCTGGCCGCGCTGCTTCCGCAGGGCGGGTTGCCTCGGGGGTCGGTGGTCGCCGTTTCGGGCGCGGCGTCGCTGCTGGTCGGTCTGATCGCCGCGGTGACGGCGTCCGGTGGGCACGCGGCCGTGGTCGGGCACCCTCGGCTCGGGCTGCTCGCGGCGTCCGAGATGGGCGCCGAACTCGGACGGCTGGCGGTGATCCCCGACCCGGGTCCCGATCCGGTCGAGGTGGCGGCAGTGCTCCTGGACGGGCTCGACCTGGTGGTGCTCGGTCTCGGCGCTCTGGTGGTGCCGCCGTCGCGGGCACGGGCGGTCGTCGCGCGCGCCCGCAGCAAAGGGGCGACCCTGCTGGTGACCGGTGGCGGATGGGGCGGCGCGGAGATCCGTCTCGATGCGACCGTGCACGAGTACGACGGGCTCGGTAGGGGGTGCGGCAGGCTGCGGGGACTGCGGTTGTCGGTCGGAGTCGAGGGGCGGGCGTTTCAGCGTCGTACCGCCCGCGTCGACCTGTGCCCGCGCCGCGGTCGGGTGGAGTGGTTCCCTGAATCTGTTGAACCGAAGCCGATCTCGCGTGTACCGAGTGGTGCGGCGTGAGCTCGCCGCGGGTGTTGGCGCTGTGGTGCGCGGACTGGCCCGCGGTCGCGGCGGCGGCGTCCGAGGATCTGCCGCCGACCGAACCGGTGGCGGTGCTCGCCGGTAGCCGGGTCGTCGCGTGCACCGCCCCGGCCAGGGCGGACGGGGTGGTGCCGGGGCTGCGGCGGCGGGACGCGCAGGGGCGATGCCCACGACTGCACGTGCTGGCCGCGGACGAGGCGCGTGATGCCCGGATGTTCGAGCCGGTGGCCGCGGCGGTCGACGCGGCCACACCCGGGGTCGAGGTGATGCGTCCCGGACTGCTGGTCCTCGCCGCACGGGGTGCGGCCCGGTACTTCGGATCGGAGGAGGCTGCCGCGGAGCGGTTGGTGGACGAGGTGGCCGCAGTGGGAACGGAATGCCAGATCGGGATTGCCGACGAGTTGTCCACCGCGGTCGTCGCGGCGCGCAGAGGGGTGCTGGTCCCGCCCGGAGAGGGGGCGCGGTTCCTGGCTCCGCTTCCCGTCGCGGAACTCGCGGCCGAGCCGGCGCTGTCGGGCCAGGGCCGCACCGATCTGATCGATCTGTTGCGTCGCCTCGGTTTGCGCACGATCGGGGACTTCGCCGCGCTGACCCCGGTCGCGGTGGCCTCACGGTTCGGGGCGGACGCGGCCGCGGCCCATCGCAGTGCCCGGGCGCAGCCGGAGCGTCCGCCGTCGGCGCGTGCCCTGCCGCCCGATCTGGCGGTGGAGTTGCAACTCGACCCGCCCGTCGACCGGGTGGACGCGGCCGCGTTCGCGGGCCGCACTCTGGCCGAACGACTGCACGCGCGACTGTCGGCCGCCTCGGTGGCGTGCACACGGCTGGAGGTGTACGCGAGTACCGGTCACGGACAAAGCCTTTCGCGGATCTGGCGGTGCGCCGAGCCGCTGACACCGGACGGCACCGCGGACCGGGTGCGCTGGCAGTTGGACGGCTGGCTGACCGGACGCAGCGAGGCGAGGCCCACCGCGGGAATCGAGATACTGCGACTGGAGCCGGTCGAGGTGGTGGCGGCCGGTGCGCTGCAACTCGGCCTGTGGGGTGGGGTCGGGGCCGAGGACGAGCGCGCGCGCCGCGCCCTGGTCCGGGTGCAGGGACTACTGGGCGGTGACGCCGTCCGGGTCGGGGTGCTCAGTGGCGGCCGGGGACCCGGGGAGCGGGTCACGGTCGTGCCTCTCGGTGACGAGCCGGTGCCTGCCGCCGACCCGGCGGCTCCGTGGCCGGGGCGTCTCCCCGAACCGGCGCCCACCGCGGTGCTGCCGGAGCCGCCGCCCGTCGTGCTCGAGGATTCCGCGGGACGCCCGGTGTCGGTCACCGATCGCGGCGAGTTCGATTCCCGACCGGGCCGACTGCGGTGGGGGAGGCGGAGTTGGGATCTGCTCGGGTGCGCAGGTCCCTGGCCGGTGGAGGAGCGGTGGTGGGATCCGGCCTCCGCGCGCAGGCTCGCCCGCGCCCAGGTTCTGCTCGCGCCCGCAGGCGGGGAGGGCGGCCCCCGTGCGCTGCTGGTGCGGTTCGACGGGTCCGGTTGGCGTGTCGAGGGGGTGTACGAGTGAAGCCCACCGCGACCGTCCCGCGGGATGGCGACTACCCTTTCGGCAGAGAAGCTGAGCAGCGCGAAGGACAGGTACGACTCGATGATGACGACGGCGACGGCGACGTTCGACGACGTCGACATCCACTACCGCGACTCGCGTGGCGCCGATCCGGTGCCGGTCCTGCTCGTGCACGGAATGGGCGGGGACGGCGCGACGTGGGACCGGTTCGCCCGGTCGCTCGTCACGCGTGGACGCCGAGTGATCGTCGCGGACCTTCGCGGACACGGCCGCAGCGCGCACGCCCCGAGTTACCGCTTCCACGAGTTCGGCGCGGACCTGCTCGCACTGTGCGATCACCTGGCCCTCGATCGCGTCGACGTCGTCGGGCATTCGCTCGGTGGGCACGCGGCGTCGCTGGCCGCCCAGTCGCGCCCCGACCTCGTGCGGCGTCTCGTCCTCGAGGAGGCACCTCTGCCGCTGCGGACAGGTGAGGAGTTGGGGTCGCTCGCGCGTCGACTGCCGAGCCCGGTGGAACTGTGGCATGCGGGGACGAGCCTGCTTCGCAGCCCCCGGGCATCGTTCGCTTTCGACCGATCGATGACGCGGTCGGCGCTCGAACAGTTCCGCACACCGCACCCCGCGTGGTGGTCGGCGTTGCCGTCGATGACCGCATCGACGCTGATGATCACCGGTGGGCCGAGGGGAATGGTCGACCCGGCCCGGTTGGAGGCTGCAGTCGCCGCGATCCCGGACAGTCGTGCCGTGACGATCGAGGTCGGCCACAGCGTGCACCGCGACCGGCCCCGCGAATTCGAATCGACCGTAGTCGGGTTCCTGGCCAACGACGGACGGGGATAATGACGCGATGCGGTCACGGAAGAGGATCTTGGATGCCACGCTCGATCTGATCGGGTGCAACGGCTTCGAGGGGATCACCATCGCCTCGGTCGCGCAGGCGGCCGGCGTGACCAGGCAGACCGTGTACACGAATTTCGGCAGCCGCGAGGAAGTGGTCTCGCAGGCGATGGTCAGTCGCCTGACCGAGGTCGCCACCGAGATTCAGCGCGAACTGACCTCCGCGGCCGACCCCTGCGAGTATCTCGTCGAACTCATCGTCGCGTGCCGCGGGGCCGTGCGCAGCGATCCAGTCCTCACCGCACTGTTGCGATCCGAGACCAACAATCCACTCTTCGACGACGGTGCCGTCACTCGGGCGAAAGTTGTTGCGCGCGTGCTGCTCCAGCCCATCGGTGAGCTGTTTCCCAATGTCGTCGACCGGATCGACGACTTCGCCGAGATCGCCGTCCACCTCGGCTTGTCGGTGGTCTGCTTCGACGACGCCGCCCTGCGTGACGACGACGACCTGCGCGCGTTCCTCACTCGGTGGCTCGCGCCGGGGATCGCATGAGCGCCGCACCGACCGCGCTGAAGGCGGACACCTGCTCGGCGCTCTCCGCCCTCGACGAACCGCTGGCGGGGACGGCCGCGCAGGTGACCGCGTGGCTGTGTCTCGAACATGCCGGGGCGTGGGGCCGCGACGTGTTCGCCGGCGAGGCGTTCGGTCCGCAGCTGTCGGAACGACTGCAGGCGCACGTGGACGCTGCTGGAGTCCGACTGTTGTTGATCCGCAGGCCCGGACGCGCGGCGGCGAAGCACACCCGGACGGTGCTGTTCGCGCGGTCCGCGCCGGACGGAACATGGTGTGAGCGCTTCGAGGTGTCCTCGCCTGCCGACCTGCTCGACCTCGACCTCGCCGCCGCTGTCGACCCGCCGGGCCTCGGTGAGTCCGTCACCGCGCCGGTGGCGTTGGTGTGCGCGCACGGCAAACGCGACCAGTGCTGCGCGGTGCTCGGAAGGCCCGTCGCGGCAGGCTTGGCGGAGCGGTTCGGGGACGCGGTGTGGGAGTGCTCCCACACCGGTGGACACCGGTTCGCGCCGTCGATGATCCTGCTTCCCACCGGCTACACGTACGGGCGCCTCGACGAGAAGGAGTCGGCGGAGGCGATCGCCGCCGCGAGCCGCGGCGAGGTGCACCTGCCGGGACTGCGGGGTCGTAGCTGCTGGTCTCCTCCCGGGCAGACCGCGGAAATCGTTGTCCGGGAACAGATCACTGCCGCCGCGAACGACCTGCACGTATCCGGGCCGGCGGACCGCCCCATTGTTCGGCACCGAGACGGCCGGTCCTGGGAAGTGCCGGTCACCGGCATCGACCTGCCGCCGCGTCCTGCCAGCTGCGGCGCCCAGGCGAAGCCGGTGCGTGCCCTGGTCGCGGGTGACGTCACACCGTTGGTGTGAGAATCACTTTCCCCGTGGTTCGCCGTTCCTCGATCTTCCGGTGGGCGAGGTGTGCTTGGCCGAGCGGGATCACGGAGTCGACCAGTGGGGTGATGGTCCCTGCCGCGGCGCGTTCGAGGATCTCGACCTTCGCCGCGGCGACGCGCTCGAGCCAGGCGGGTCCACTACAGCTCCTGAGGGTGAGACCGCGGAACATGAGATCCTGCGCGGTGACGGAGGCAGGGCGGCCGCTCAGCAGTCCGTAGAACAGCATCCGCCCGGTCGCCGGCGTCATCGCGTCGAGGACGTCCGTCGCCGAATCGCCACCGATCGATTCGAAGACGACGTCGATCGTTGTGCCGCCGAGGGCGTTTCGCATCCGGTCCTGCCATCCGGGCGCCGAGTGGTCGAAGACATCGCTCGCGCCGAGGGCTTTCGCCCGCTCGCGCTTCGCGGCGGTACCCGCGGTCGCAAGGATGCGTCCGGCGCCGAACTCCCCGGCCAACTGGGTGAGGTAGGCCCCGACACCGGTGGATGCGGCTTCGACGAGCACCACCTCGCCGCCACGCAACTCTGCCGCACGCAGCAGGGTCACCGCCACCGCGCCCGGGACCGCCACGGCGACGGCGTCGGTCGTCGGCAGGGTGTCCGGGATCGGGACCGCCGTGGACGCGGTCACCACGACCTGTTCGGCATAGGCGCCGGTGCCGTCGTCGGTCGTCGCGAGGACCCGCGTGCCGATCAGAGCCGAGTCCACACCCGGCCCGACATCCACGACCACTCCGGCCGCTTCGCCGCCGAACACGAAGGGTGTGTCCGTCTGCGCGGGGAAAACGCCCGAACGGAGCTGGGTTTCGGCGAAATGCACCCCGATCGCTTCGGTTCGGATCAGAAGTTGGCCCGCGCCCGGCGTCGGTGCGGGCATGTCCTGCTCGACGAGAACGCCCGGCTCACCGGCCGACGTCATTACTATTGCTCGCATTGGCTCTCCCTTAAGTTGACCTTGGGTCCAGTTAATGGGGCGCCTCGTACGTTATGGACCGGCGGTCAACTTGTCAACGGAGGTACGCGTGGCTGACGAACAGCGGCGGGAGCGCAGCGATGCGGTGCGCAATCGGCGGGCGATTCTCGAAGCCGCCGACGCCCTGCTGTCCGAGTTCGGAGCCGACAACGTCTCGATCGAGCAGATCGCCGAATCCGCCGGGGTGGGGAAGGGCACCATCTTTCACCGATTCGGCAACCGGGCAGGCCTGATGAGGGCGTTGGTTCTCGAACGCGCTCACACCCTGCGCGATGCGGTGATCGACGGAGCACCGCCGCTGGGACCGGGCGCGCCTGCCGCGGACCGACTGCTCGCCTACTTCGACGAGATGTTTCGACTGGTCGTGAACAACGTCGAATTGATGAAGGCCTACGACAACGCCACCGACGATCCGCACGCCGAGGCGATCCACGCGTTCTGGTACGGGCACATCGCCGCGCTGCTGACCGAGGTACGACCGGACGTCGACGCCGAGGTGCTGGCCCGGGTCCTGCTCAGTACGCTGAGCGCCGACCTGGTCCTGCACCACATTCGCGCCGATCAGACCGAACGCCTCGCGGCGTCGGTCCACAGCCTGGTCGAATCGGTCGTGCGACCCGGTTGACGCGATCCCGGCGCGTGGACGGAACGATCGCCGCGTGCGGCCGCCGTCGGTTCAGTGCCCGATGCCGACCTTCTCGTGAACCTTCTTCATCCACTGCGGTGCCCACCAGTTCGCCTCGCCCATCAGTTTCACCAGTGACGGGACGAGAAGCATGCGGACGACGGTGGCGTCGATGATGAGCGCGACGATCATGCCGACACCGAGGAACCGCATGATCGACAGCCCGGACAGGGTGAACGCACCGGTGACGACGATGAGCAACGCCGCTGCCGCGGTGACGATTCGGCCGGTGCGGGCGGTACCGATCCGCACCGCCTCCTCGGTGGTGGCGCCGTTCGCACGGGCTTCGACCATCCGCGACATGAGGAACACCTCGTAGTCGGTGGACAGGCCGAAGACGACGGCGAGGATCAACACCACGAACGTCGGTTCGAGAGGGTTCGGGGTGACGCCGAGCAGGCTTGCGCCGTGGCCCAACTGGAAGATCCAGGTGAGGATGCCGAACGTCGCGGCGAGGCTCAGGCCCGCCATCGCGACCGCCTTGATCGGCAGCACCACCGACCCGAACGCCAGGAACAGCAGCACCAGCGTGGAGACCACCATGATCGTGATCATCAGCGGAAGGTGGTCGACGATGGAGGTATTGGTGTCGTGGGTGAGGGCGGCGGAGCCGCCGACCATCACGTCGGTGCCCTCGGGCGGATCGATCGCCCGGATGTCCACCACCATCTCGCCCGGATTGGCACCGTTGGTGAACACCGCGTTCAGGACCGAGGCGTCGCCGGTGGTCGCGACCAGGGACACCTGCTCGATGCCGTCGAGGGCACGCAGGTCACGGGTGAATTCGGCGAGCTGCGGCGTGGTCGGCGGTGCGCCGTCCTCGCCGCGCAACAGGACGCCGGCGCCCACGCCCATGGAGGAGAACTCGGTGGCGAGGGTTTCGGTGGCGATGCGCGAAGGATCGTTCGGCGGCAGCGCCGTGTAGGTGATCTCACCGAGCGCCACCTTCAGCAAGGGGGACGCGAGCACCAGCAGGCCCGCGATGATCGTGACGGAGAAGACGACCGGCCGCTTCATCACCTTCGTCACCACGCCGCCCCAGAACCGTTCGGCGCGAGCCTCACCGCGCTCGACGGCACCGCGGCGCCACGCGAGCGAGTTGATCCGTCGGCCGAGGATCGCCAGGAGCGCGGGCACCGCCGTCAGGGACAGGACCGCCGCGCTCGTCACCGCGGCGATGGCGCCGTAGCCGAGCGACTTGATCACCGGCTGCGGGAACACGAGCATGCCCGCGAACGCGCACACCAGCAGCAGACCCGAGAACATCACCGTGCGGCCCGCGGTCAGAACGGTGCGGCGCACAGCCTCGCCGGGTTCGCTGCCCGACGCGAGTTCCTCCCGGTATCGGCTCACGATGAACAGGCCGTAGTCGATGGCGAGGCCGAGCCCCAGCAGGGAGGCAACGTTGAGTGCGAACGAGGAGACCTCGGTGATCTCGGTGAGCAGCCGCAGCGTGCCGAGAGCGCTGAAAACCGCGAGCATGCCGACGAACACGGGGACCGCGGCGGCGGTCACAGTGCCGAAGATGACCACCAACAGCAGGAGCGTGATCGGAATGGCGATCGCCTCGGCCTTCACGAGGTCCTGCTGCAGGTGCTGGTTGAACGAGTTCCCGACGAGGGTGCCGCCTGCGAACTCGGCGTCGATTCCCGGCGGGTCGAGAGCGGCTGTCATCGCGTCGAGATCCGCGAGCTTCGGCCCGGCGTCCCAGTCGACGAAGACCGTGGCCAGCGCCTTGGTGCCGTCCTCGGAGACGAGTGGTTGCGAGGCGTTCGACCCGACGGACCAGTAGGACACGACCGAACGAGTCGGCCAATCCTCCTGGAAGTCGGCCAGGGTCTGCTGCACCTCCGGGCCGATGTCGGCGAGCGTCTGCCCCTCGGGGGCGGTGTAGATCGCGACGATGTCCGGGCTCTGCTGACCCAGTTCCCGGTTGATGAGGGTACTGACCTGTGCGGATTCACTGTTCGGGTCGAAGTAGCCGTCCTGGCTCATCTTCCCGAAGACTCCGAGCCCCCACGCTCCGGCCGCCAGTACGGCAATCACGGCGAGAGCAAGAACCAACCATTTTCTCGCGACGACGAAAGCGGCCCAGCGCGTCATTGAATTGGCATCCTCGGGGTGTCATGAGTCAGGTCAGGGGCTCGAGCGCCACGACTCTACCGACGCGTTCCTGAGGTGAACCTGAGGCATCGCTTCTCCGGTGGCGCACGGTCGACGAACAGGGGACAGTGGACAGGTGGACCTCCCCGGCACGATGACGGGTTGGCGGGTTCGCGAGCCCGGCCCGATGCGCTCGCGGCCGCTCGCGCAGCTGACCATGCCGGTCCCGGAACCGGGGCCGGACGAGCTGTTGGTGCGGGTCCGGGTGTGCGGGGTGTGCCGCACCGATCTCCACGTCACCGAAGGGGACCTGCCCGTGCACCGCATGTCGGTGGTGCCCGGCCACGAGGTGGTGGGCGAGGTCGTCGCGTGGGGTGATCGGGTCGGCGACGGATTCGGTTTGGGTGATCGGGTTGGCATCGGTTGGCTGCGGGCCACCTGTGGGGTGTGCCGCTACTGCGTGCGCGGTGACGAGAACCTCTGTCCCGAATCCCGCTACACGGGATGGGATGTCGACGGCGGGTACGCGCAGTACGCGGTGGTGCCCGCCGCGTTCGCGCACCGGCTGCCCGACGGCTATCTCGACGAGGAACTCGCGCCGCTGCTGTGCGCCGGGATCATCGGATACCGCGCGCTGAAGATGGCGGACGTACCCGACGGCGGCAGGCTCGGCATCTACGGGTTCGGTGGCAGCGCCCACCTGACCGCGCAGGTCGCCATGGCTCGAGGTATCGAGGTGCACGTGATGACGAGGGGGGAGCGAGCGACGCGTCTCGCCCAGGAACTGGGGGTGGCGTCGGTGCAGGGACCGGCGGACCCGCCACCGGTACCGCTGGATTCGGCGATCCTGTTCGCGCCCGTCGGCACGCTGGTCCCCCCTGCCCTCGCCGCGCTCGACCGCGGCGGCACCCTCGCTGTCGCGGGGATTCACCTCACCGACATCACCCGCCTCCACTACCAGGAGCACCTGTTCCAGGAGCGGACGCTGCGTTCGGTCACCTCCAACACCCGAAGCGACGCCCGTGAGTTCCTCGACTTCGCGAGCAGGCACCGGCTGCTCGTCACCGCCAACGCCTACACCCTCGACGAGGCGGACCGTGCGCTCACCGATCTGCGGGAGGGCCGGGTGGTGGGGGCGGCGGTGCTCATTGCCGGGTGACGAGCATCGGCGATCGGATTCCCTTCGCCGTCGTGGACTCGGTTGTACCGTCGTGGAACCATCGGAGGAACACCGTCGGGTCTGGAGGACGCCGTGGACAGCGGGGATCTCGTCATCGATGTTGCGGGACTGCACAAGTCGTTCGGGAAGTTCGGGGCGCTGAACGGTCTCGACCTGCAGGTCGAACGCGGTCAGGTGCACGGCTTCCTCGGCCCCAACGGGGCGGGCAAGTCCACGACGATCCGCGTCCTGCTCGGACTGCTCAGCGCGGACAGTGGTCGGGTGCGACTGCTCGGCGGCGACCCGTGGCGTGACGTCGTCGAACTGCACCGGCGGCTCGCCTACGTCCCCGGCGATGTGTCGTTGTGGCCGAGCATGACCGGCGGTGAGGCGATCGACCTGCTCGGGTCGCTGCGCGGCGGCATCGACGAAGCTCGTCGTGCGGATCTGGTGGAGCGCTTCGAACTGGATCCGACCAAACGCGGCCGCCAGTACTCGAAGGGAAACCGGCAGAAGGTGGCGATCGTCGCGGCGCTGGCCTCCGATGTCGAACTGCTGATCCTCGACGAACCGACCTCCGGGCTCGATCCGTTGATGGAGAACGTCTTCCAGGAGGTGGTCGGGGAAGCCGTGGCGCGCGGAACCACCGTGCTGCTGTCGAGCCACATCATGGCCGAGGTCGAAATCCTCGCGGATCGACTCAGCATCATCCGGGACGGCGTGATCGTGGAGACGGGGACGTTGTCGGAGTTGCGCGGCCACATGCGCACCACGGTGCGCGCCGAACTGGCCACCGTTCACGACATCGACCGTGTGGCGGTGCTGCACGAGGTCCACCTCGACGGCAACCACCTGACCGCGACGGTGGACACCGATCGGATCGGCGAGGCGATGGAAGCGCTCACCGCGTGCGGTCTGCGGAGTTTGACCGTCACCCCACCATCACTGGAGAGCCTGTTCCTGCGCCTCTACGAGCAGGACGACGAGACGGAGACCACCCGATGACGGCGCCCGCGGCACTCGTCGGTACGCGGCCGCTGCTGCGGGCGTCGCTGCGGCACGAAGCCCACTCGTTCGCGCCGTGGGTGCTGCTCCCCACATTGTTGGCGGTGTCGTCGGTGATCGCCTATCCGCTGCTGTTCCCCGAGCCGCAGGAACGTCAGGCGTTCGCCGCGACTGTGGGCGCGAACCCGGCGCTGGGTCTGATCTTCGGTCCGGCGTTCGACCTGTCGACCGTCGACGGGTTCACCGCATGGCGCAGTCTCGCCCTCGGCGGTTTCGTCACCGCATTGGGTGCGATCTTCACCACCGTGAAAGCCAGTCGCGGGCAGGAGGATTCCGGTCAGGCCGAGCTCCTCGCCTCCGGGGTGCTCGGCCGGCAGTCACGACTGCTCACCGCACTGGTCATGGCCGCGATGCTGTCCCTCGCGGTCGGCATCGTCGCGGGTGTGGCGACCAGCCTGTGCGGTGGCGCGTGGGAGTCGTCGATGCTGCTCGGTGCCGGGTTCACGGTCACCGGATGGATGTTCGCTGCTGTCGCTGCGCTCTGCGCCCAGATCGGCGCCGATGCCAGGACCGCGACGTCGATCGCGGTTGCGACACTCGGAGTGCTGTTCGTACTGCGGGGCTTTCTGTACTCGGTCGAGGCGCCCGGTTGGACCACCTGGATCAACCCTCTCGGGTGGGTGGAGGAAACGCGCCCGGCCACCGGGGATCACTGGTGGCCGCTGCTGCTCGCGGTGGCGTTGGCCTGCGTCGTCGCTGCGATCGCGTTCGCGTTGCAGACCTCGCGGGACTTCGGTCAGGGCCTCGTCGCACCCCGGCCCGGGCCGGGCCGCGGGACCGCCCGTACCCCACTCGCATTGGCGGCGCGGCTGAATCGCTCTCCGGTCGTCTCGTGGTCGCTCGCGTTCGTCGGACTCGGCGTGATCTTCGGGTACTTCACGCGGTCCGTGAAGGACCTGTTCGCCGCGAATCCGGCGCTGGCCCAGATATTCGCGTCCGGTGCGACGTCGCCCGCCACCCTGGTTTCCGCGTTCCTCGCGACCATCCTCAGCCTGGTCGGGATCATCGCCTCGGTCGCGGGCGTGCAGATCGTGAACCGCGTCCGCGCCGAAGAACTCGACGACCGCACCGAACCCGTGCTCGCCACCGCGATCACCCGCAATCGGTACTACGGCGGCAACGTGCTCGTGGCATTCGCCGCACCCGCCGTGTTCGTGCTCATCGCCGGAACCGTGATCGGTGTCTTCGCCGCCACCGCGAAGATCGGCATCGGTTTCGGTGACGCACTGCTGCAGGCGCTGGGGACGGTGCCTGCGGTGTGGACGATCGTCGCCCTCGCGGTCGCGGTCATCGGAGCCCGGCCGCAGGTTCAGTTGGCGTCCTGGCTCGGAGTGATCGTTTCCTTCGTGCTCACCCTGCTCGGTCCCAGCTTCAAACTGCCCGATTGGGCGCTCGGGATCAGCCCCTTCTATCGCGTCCCGAAGGTGGCGTCCGGCGCCGCCGATTGGTCGGGTCTCGGGTGGATCAGCCTGGTCACCATCGGGTTCCTGATCATCGGGTTCACCGGCTTCCGGCGCCGCGACACGCCCTGACGGGGCGCCCTCGCCGGAAGTCAGGGAGGCAGGGCCCCACCGGGTGTCGGGCCGAAACGAGGTCCGTGCCCGACGCCCGGTGTCTCCGATCCTGCTACCTCAGGTCAGGAACTGCTCTGCAGGCGTAGCCGTGCGATTTCGCTACGCGACTCGACGACGTCGGCGCTGTCGGCTCCCTTGCCGGCTGCCAGATCCGCACACAGGTCCAGTGCTGCGCGGACCAGGAGTCGACGATGGCGTCGTTCGGTTCGGTTGCTTGCAGCCCTGACGAATTGCCGCTGTTGCCGCCATCCACCAGCCGCCGTCACCTCGTCATCCGTCAACACCCCGGACTCCACCTCTGGGCCGAGGACGTCGCGGACGAAGTGCGCTTCGCGAGGATGCGCCCAGACGAATGCGATCCACAGCGCGGTCAACGCGAAGATCGTGACGCCGATCATGATGACGAGGACCAGTGCATTGCTGCCGCCGGAGATCGCGACCATCGAGTCCCAGATGCCGTGGATCACGATCGGTGCCACGATCAGCGCCAACCCTCGTCCGATCCGACGTGGCTGCGCCGACGAGCCGATCAGGTACATCACGCCTGCACAGAAGAGCGCCGTGAACAGGGGATGCGAGATGATGTCGGAATACGTTCGTGTCGCGATGGATCCGAGGAGACCGTCGGTCTGATGCGCGCCGAAGCCCTGGGTTGCCCCGGCCAGCGAGTACAGGAAGTCCTCGCTCGTCTGGAATCCCAACCCGATGAACGCGCCGAGCAGCAGTCCGTCGGTCACGGTACGCACCAGACGCGGTGCCAGCGCGAGAAGGACGATGATTCCGACGCCCTTGGCCGTCTCCTCGACCAGCGGAGCGGAGAGTCCGGCGTGCCAATCCTGGGCCCACACCTGCCCGGACAGTTTGGTGTACAGGGATCCGAGTGCGCTGTTGCCGGGGAGGGCGATGGTGAACGTCGCCGCCGTTGCGCCCCATACGAAGCCGGTGACCACCAGTCCCACCGGCTGGCGCTCGAAGCGGTCGATGTGCCGGAACCACCACCCCCACACGAGGACACTGATGACGGCGACGACGCCGGCGACGAGAAGGGATCGCCCGAAGTATCCAGAGTAGGGGGCGAACATCTGCCAGCCCTTGACCGCGCCGACTCCGCAGAGCCACAGATACATCCAGAACACCACGTTTCGTGGTTGGACGAACCGGAACTTCTCGCCCCACGCGGTCTTTTCGAGTGCCGCCGAACGCGATTCGAGTAGTGCAGTGCTCACTGTCCATTCCCCTCGGTCGTTCCGATGCCGGCGAGCATCGCGTCTATCTCCTGGCTTCGGTCGGCGATCTGATCGGGCGGACCGACCACCTGCACACGCAGCCCGGTTCCGTCGACGACGAAGGTTGTCACCGAACCCGCGGCACTGGGGGTGTCGAATCGGATCTGGACGCCGGACAGGCCTCCTTCGGTGGTCACCGGACGGGGCGCGCTGGACAGGGCGAGCACGGAGTTCCCGTTCGTGGCCGAACCGACGGCATCAACCTGGGACAGCAACTCGCCCGCTGTGCCGTCGAAGGTGTCGGCGTCGACGGAGAAGGTGACGTTGCCACGGGTCAGGGCGACCCGCGGAACGGAATCGGATGCGCCGTGTTGCTCGACCCGGAATCCGCTGTCGACGTTCCACCCGGGGACGGGCGCGAACGAGATCGAGTCGGTCACCGCCAGTCGGTCACCCACGACGGTCGGGTCCTCGGACGACACCGCAGAATCGATGGCCGGCACGATCACCACCCACAGGAGCCACACCGCAAGGATCGCCAATGCGTGAGGGAACACACGTGTGTCGAGTCCGAGGAAGCGGTGATCCACCGGAGGCCGATGTCGATGTGATGAGGAGTCGTGCCTCGACATCACCCTTGTACTGCTCACTGTTTGCACTCCTGAACTGGGCGATGGTGGGAAGAACCAGCACCGCCAGGGGTCTGTGACTTTTGGTTGTTCCGGTTCGGCCGCGCGTGCGGTCCGGGTTGATCCTCCCAATCCGGGCACGCGGAGTGCGAATCGATGCTCCGGTCGGTGGCGGCTGAGGATCAGTGCCTGTCGGGTTCGGCACTGCGGCGGCGCGGCCAGACGAAACCGACCGTGACGGTGGCCACAACCAGCCCTGCCGCGGTGACGAGCATCGTTCGGCCGACGCCGGTGGAGAAGGCGTCGATTGCCGCCGTGGTGACATGGTCACGCAGGTCGGTGGGCAACGACGCGAGCGCGTCCGCGAAGGACGACGAGTTGACCAGTGCCTGATGGGCCTGGTCGATGTCGCCGGGTGTCAGGCCCGCCGTGTCGATCGCGTTCTCGCTGTCGGCCATCGAGAAGCCGCGGGCGAACGCGGTGAGGATCGCGACACCGAGCGCCCCGCCGACCATGCTGGACATCTTGAACACCCCGGCTGCGGTGCCCGACAGTGAGGCCGGGGTCTCGCCGACGGCGGCGTTCGAGATGGGGGTCGACAGCAGTCCGAGACCGAGACCGATGACGACGAGTCCTGCGGCGACGAGCCACAGTCCGGAATCGGCGTTCAGTGGACCGAGGATCAGGAAGCCAACCACCATGGTCCCCAGGCCGACCAGGACGGGGGTGCGGCCGCCGAGCCGCTCGTCGAGCCTGCCGCCGAGCGGGATGAACGCGAAGATGCCGACGACGGCGGGCAGCATCAGCAGTCCGGCCTGCACGGCGCTGTAGCCGCGGGCATTCTGCAGCCACAGCACCAGCAGGTAGGACAGGCCGGCGTAGGAGAGGTTCATCGACAGGTTCGCGGTCAGGGCGCCGTCGAAGGAACGCAGCCGGAACAGCGAGAGGTCGACCAGTGGTTCGCGAACGCGACTTTCGATCACCACCCAGGCGATGGCGAGCACAACCGTCACGATCAGCAGCGTGAGGATCAGCGGGGACGTCCAGCCTGCGCTGGGGCCGTCGGTCAGGGCGTACAACAGGGTGAACACGGCGAGCCCGATCGTGGCCAAGCCGAGCCAGTCGACGTGACGTGACCCGTCGGGGTCCGCGGATTCGGGTGTGGTCGAACGGATCACCGCGTACGCGGCCAGCCCCAGTGGCACGTTGATCCAGAACAGCCACGCCCAGCCGACCGTGTCGGTGACGACGCCGCCGATCGTGGGGGCAACCGCCTGCCCACCCCAGGCGACGCCCTGCCACACTCCGAATGCCGTCAACTGGGCCTTCCCGGAGAACTGGGGCGGGATCAGCGCCAGAGTCGCGGGCAGGATCATCGCCGCTCCGATGCCCATCAGGCCACGGCCGACGATGAGTGTTTCGACGTTCTGGGCGAGCGCCGCGACGACCGAGCACGCCGCGAACAGCAGAACACCGAGTTGCAGCATCCGGCGTCGACCGAAGACGTCGCCGAACTTGCCCGCGGCGATCACCAGCGCGCCCGTGACGAGGCTGAACGCGTTGTTGGCCCAGGAGAGGGAGGACATGTCGGCGCCGAAGTCGTCCGCGATCGTCGGGATGGCCACGCCGAGGTCGGCGAACGCCAGCCACACGAGGCCGGCGGTGGTGCAGATCGCCCCGAGCGAGACCCAACGTCGGCGGGCTGATGTGTCCGGGCCGGCGGCTCGGGTTTCGTTGGTCATCTCGTTCGGCCCCCGCTCTCGTCACGGCGGCAGCCTCGCGGCGGCCGTCCTGCAAGTGTGCTTCCGGATCGGTCGCGTTCGGATCACCCGGATCGGGTGATCCGTGTGGTCGGGCAGGGGCGATCGCCGAGCGGTGTTCGACAGCCGGCCGGGCGGATGCGGCGCCGAGGTTCAGTACGCTGACGCCATGGTGGACGACAGCCGGGCCCCGACTCTCGGTGAGCTGATCCGGCAGCAGCGCGAGCTCGCGGCCGTCCCGATGCGCAAGTTCGCGGAAATGGTCGGGATCTCGAATCCCTATCTCTCCCAGATCGAACGGAATCTGCGCGCACCGAGCGATCAGGTGCTCGACGCGATCGCCGAGCACCTGCACATGTCGGCGGAGATGCTGACCGCGCAGGCGCGCCGTGACGACTCCGGCGATGCGTCGGAGGTGGTGGTAGCGATCCGCCGGGATCCCGATCTGACGAAGGCACAGCGGGCGGCACTCGAGGAGATGTACGACACCTTCCGGGAGGTGACCGTCGCGAAGCGGCGTCGCGGAGCGGCGGCAGGCGATCGGGCCGCCGCCCCGGACGCCGGCGGGCAGGACGAAGCCTGAGGGAGCCCCGGGTCGCGACGCACGTCGGCCCCGGACGGTTCGGATGACCGTCCGGGGCCGACGGGGTGATGCCTGACTACTTGAGGATCTCGCGGGCCGCGGTGGTGGCGGCCGTGCTGATGCCCGTGATCAACGAACTCTGGGCGTCCACGATCGCGGTGACCCAGTCCAACCGGGTGGCCTCGGCGATCGACCGGTTGAAGTCGACCACGGAGGTGACGGTCTTCTCGTAGGCGTCGACCGTCAGGTTGCCGCTCAACTTCGCGGCGTCGACGAACTTCTCGTTGAATCCCTGTACCCGTTCGAGGTTTTCGTCGAACGACTTGGTGAGTGACTCGACGCCGTCGGCGACGGTCGTCGTCGCGGTGCCCGCGCCGCTCGTGGTGGTGGTCCGTGCTGCCATCGGATGTCTCCTCGGTTTCTGTCGGGGTCGATGCCCGACTGCTAGCAAGTTAGCATGGTGAGTGCTAACACGCTAGGTGGCGTCGCGTCCTCAGCTGAATACGTAGGTGCCGGGGGCGATCCCGATCACCGGGTGCCGCTCGCTCCCCATGGTCGGTGGTGCCTGTAGGTCGCCCGCTCGCCGCTGCGACCACAGCGCCCAGTCCTCCCACCACGAGACCGACTGGCGTCGGGCCGACGATCGCCACAGTGCCGGGTCCGATGGCAGTGCCTGCGCCGACTCGTCGGGCGCGCCGTGCACCTCGATCCAGTTCTTCTTGCCCGGCGGGTTGACGATGCCGGCGATGTGCCCGCCGTTCGAGAGCACGAAGCGCACCTGCCCACCGAACAGTCGGCCGCCCGCGTACGACGACTCCCAGGGCGCGATGTGGTCGTCGATCGCGCCGACCAGGTACACGTCGCTGTCGACCTTCGACAGCGAGATCGATTGTCCGGCAACGACGAACTCGCCACGCGCCAGCTGGTTCTCGGCGTAGAGCGTGCGCAGGTAGGTGCTGTGCATCGCGGCGGGCATCCTGGTCGAGTCGTCGTTCCATGCCAGCAGGTCGAACGACTCGGGTTCCTCGCCGAGCATCCATCGGCTGACCCAGTAGCGGAAGATCAGGTCGTTGGCCCGCAGCATGTCGAACGTCAGGGCCATGTCCTCACCGGACAGGTAGCCGTTGTCCGCCATCAGGACGTCCAGGTTGGCGCGGGTGTCCGGGTCGGTCATCAGTCCGAGCGCGCCGGGGTTGCTGTAGTCGAGCAGGGTGTTCGCCAGCGTCAGCGTGCCGAGGCGGTGGTCACCGGAGCCGGCCAGGTGGCCTGCCGCGATCGACGCCATCGCGCCGCCCAGGCACAGTCCGACGATGTCGATCCGGGGCGCCCCGGTGATGTCGCCGACGACGTCCATCGCCGCGGCGACGCCGTGGGTGAGGTAGTCGTCGAACGTCACCTCGCTCATCGACTCGTCCGGATTGCGGTAGGAGATCAGGAAGACGGTCCGATTGTGCTCGAGCGCCCACTCGACGAAGCTGCGCCCGGGGCCGATGTCCATGATGTAGTACTTGTTGATCCACGGCGGGCAGGCGAGGAGCGGAATCTCGTGCACCCGGTCGGTCTTGGGTTCGTACTGGATGAGCTCGATCAGGTCGTTTCGGAAGACGACCTTGCCTTCGGTGGCGGCCATGTTCTCGCCGACGGTGAACGCGTTCGGGTCGACCCGCTTCGGAAGCCCGCGACGCGTCACGATGTCCTCGACCAGATGGGCCGCACCCCGAGTCAGGCTCTTGCCGCCGGTGGTGATCGCGCGCGTGAGCACCGCCGGGTTGGTGACGGGATTGTTGGTCGGGGCTGCGAGGTCGAGCACGAGGTGGGCGAACTGGCGGGCCTTCGCCGTGGTGAAGGCGTCCTCGGATCCCGCGTCGACCAGTCCGTCCACGTAGGACCGAGCGCACAGATACGCGCGGAGGAGGGCGAAGTACGCCGGGTTCTCCTGCCACGCGGGGTTACGGAACCTCGGGTCGTTCGGGGCAGGCGGGTCCGTGTCCGCCCCGATCGCGACCCGCGCGGTGTCGGTCGGGATCCGGGCCAGCTCGACCGCGAGCCTGCCGGTGGCGGCGGCGACCCCGGCCGGGTTGCGCGCCGCGCTCTTGGCGACCGAGGTACTGGCGGCGAGCCAGCCGACCGGGTCGACTCGGGCGGACACCTGACGGAAGGCCTGATCAAGCATTGTCGCCTCCCGTGGCCTGGCCGGCGCTGCCGAGGTAGCGCAGGATCATCTGCGCAACACAGACCGGGCGATCGACGCCGAGCGCGTCGAAGGTCAGGGTGACCGCGATCTGGTAACCGCCGGCGCACGGCTCGACCGAGGTCACCTCGGCGACGGCACCGACCGACGAGTCGACGGGTACCGGGGCGGGAAAGCGGACCTTGTCGAGTCCGTAGTTGATCAACTGGTCGCAGTCGGTGACGTCGAGCAGCTGCGAGTAGAGGTCGACTGCCAGCGACAGGGTGAGGTAGCCGTGGGCGATCGGTGCCCCGAACGGTCCGCGGGCGGCTCGTGCGGGGTCGACGTGGATCCACTGGTGGTCGTTGGTCGCATCGGCGAACAGGTTGATCTGTTCCTGGGTGATCACGACTCGGGACGACGATCCGAGGCTCGTGCCGACGAGTCCGGGTAGCTCCGCCATGGTGACGCGTCGCGTCGCCCGGCTGCTGCTGGTGGTGGTGGTATCGCTGGTCATCCCATGTCCCTGCATTTGGGTTCGAGTGGTACCCGAACTGGTGAACTGTTCCAGGAATTGCGCTGATCGATCCCGGTAAACAATTCAATCAATCGGTTCCGGTTACGGTTACCCGGCTTCACGACAATTGCTTTCCGCGGGTTCGATCGAGCGCAGCATATACGCATGGAATTCGCGGATGGAGGGGGCGCACTCAACCGTTTGATTGAACATATGTCCACTTCAAGTCGGGTTCCTGCGGTGGGATCAGTTTCCCTCGGGAAGTCCAAGCGGAGTGGCCTCTTGGTATGCGCAATTGGCATATGTGTGATTGATATATGGGCACGATGAGAATTATTCGACTGGTTTGGTCGATAAAGTGGTCCGGCTACCGGACGGTAAGAATTCGAGTTACATCAAATGGAATCCATCGACTGCGGACCGAGGGTGAGAAGAATTCCGCAAGGTGCACACCGGGCGCTCGTGTCGGTTGACGAGGGGGGCGTCCTGGTGCAAGGTAGAACGTACGTTCGAAGCGTTCTTCCCCCGCTCGGTCGTGGCCGTGTCAGTGGTGTGGGAGGAGTGTGTGGTGGGCTGGAACAACGGGCCGCCGACCTGGTCGGAGCTGGAACGGGTCCTTTCCGGGCGCTCCGGCCGGAATCCTCCGGAGGCCATGTACCCCGGCGACGGCAGCGACAGTCCGGCGTGGTCCCGCAAGCGCGGCGCCTATCGTGCGGAGGGGATCGCCGCGGACGGCGGCCCGGTCGTGCCCTACGCCGAACTGCACGCCCACTCCGCGTTCAGTTTCCTCGACGGCGCCAGCGGGCCCGAGGAGTTGGTCGAGGAAGCGGTCCGGCTCGGACTCGAGGCGATCGCGTTGACCGACCACGACGGCCTCTACGGGGTGGTGCGGTTCGCGGAAGCGGCAAGGGAGCTGCGCATGCGAACCGTGTTCGGAGCCGAATTGTCCCTGCCCGCAGCCGATGCCGCGTTCGCTCCGCCGCGTACCGGAACCCCCGACCCGGGTGGGGTTCATCTGCTGGTGCTCGCCCGCGGTCAGGAGGGGTACCGGCGCCTGTCCAGGCAGATCGCCGCCGCGCACCTCGCAGGTGGGGAGAAGGGGAAGCCGACCTACGATCTCGACACGCTCACCGAGGCCGCTGGCGGGCACTGGCAGATCCTCACCGGATGCCGCAAGGGGCACGTGCGCGCGGCGCTGGCGTTCGGGGGAGTCTCCGCTGCCGAAACCGAATTGCGTGAACTGACGGAGAGATTCGGTCCCGACCGCGTCGCCGTCGAACTCACCGCGCACGGGGTGGCCGAGGACGAGGAGCGCAACGCGACGCTCGCCGGGCTCGCCGACCGTTGTGGGGTTCCCGTGGTCGCGACCACCGCCGCCCACTTCGCCGCGCCGGACCGGTCCCGGCTGGCGATGGCGATGGCCGCGGTCCGGGCCCGGCAGTCCCTCGACGAGGCCGCCGGGTGGCTCGCTCCGACGGGCGGTGCCCACCTGCGGTCGGGGGCCGAGATGACGCGACTGTTCGCTGCGCACCCCTCCGCGGTGCCGACGGCGGCCGACCTCGGTCGCGAGTGCGCCTTCGACCTCGCGCTGATCGCGCCGAAGCTGCCGCCGTTCGACGTCCCCGACGGGCACACCGAGGACAGCTGGCTCCGGGAGTTGACGATGGCCGGTGCCCGACGCCGCTACGGCACCCCCGGTGAGCGGCCCGACGCCTACCGGCAGATCGAACACGAACTGGGAATCGTTGCGCAGCTGGGATTCCCGGGCTACTTCCTGGTGGTCCACGACATCGTGTCGTTCTGCAAGCGCAGCGACATCCTCTGCCAGGGCCGCGGCTCGGCGGCCAACTCCGCGGTCTGCTACGCCATCGGCATCACCAACGTGGACCCGGTCGGCAACAGACTGCTCTTCGAGCGGTTCCTGTCGCCGGAGCGGGACGGTCCGCCGGACATCGACGTCGACATCGAGTCGGACCGGCGCGAGGAGGCCATCCAGTACGTCTACAACCGATACGGCCGCGAGTACGCCGCGCAGGTCGCGAACGTCATCACCTACCGCGGCAAGATGGCGGTGCGAGACATGGCTCGCGCTCTCGGCTACTCGCCTGGACAGCAGGACGCGTGGAGCAAGCAGGTCAGCCGGTGGACCGGCGTCAAGGACGAGAAGGGAACCGACATCCCACCGGCGGTCCTCGAGTTGGCAGGTGAGATCGAGGGTTTTCCACGACATCTGGGTATCCACTCGGGAGGCATGGTGATCTGCGACCGGCCGATCGCGGACGTGTGTCCGGTCGAGTGGGCGCGGATGGAGAACCGCAGCGTCCTGCAGTGGGACAAGGACGACTGCGCGGCGGTGGGGTTGGTCAAGTTCGACCTGCTCGGTCTCGGCATGCTCTCCGCGCTGCACTACATGATCGACCTGGTCGCCGAGCACAAGGGCATCGAGGTGGACCTTGCGCACCTGGATCTGTCCGAGGCCGCGGTCTACGAGATGCTGTGCCGCGCCGACTCGGTGGGCGTGTTCCAGGTGGAGTCGCGTGCCCAGATGGCGACCCTGCCGCGACTGAAGCCGCGCACGTTCTACGACCTGGTGGTGGAGGTGGCGCTGATCCGGCCCGGTCCCATCCAGGGCGGGTCCGTGCACCCGTACATCCGGCGTCGCAACGGCCGCGAACCGGTCACCTACGACCATCCCAGCTTGGAGCACTCGCTCGAGCGGACCCTCGGCGTGCCGCTGTTCCAGGAACAGTTGATGCAGATGGCCGTCGACGTCGCGGGGTTCACCGCCGCGGAGGCCGACCGGTTGCGTCGCGCGATGGGCTCGAAGCGGTCTCCGCAGAAGATGGAACGGCTCAGAGGTCGGCTGTACGACGGCATGCGGGAGTTGCACGGCATCACCGGAGAGGTCGCGGACCGGATCTACGAGAAGCTGTACGCGTTCGCGAATTTCGGTTTCCCCGAAAGTCATTCACAATCCTTCGCCTCACTGGTCTTCTATTCGGCGTGGTTCAAACTCCACCACCCCGCGGCGTTCTGTGCCGGACTGCTGCGCGCGCAGCCGATGGGGTTCTACTCGCCGCAGTCCCTCGTCGCCGACGCCAGGCGGCACGGTGTCGTGGTGCACGGCCCGGACGTGAACCGCAGCCTCGCCCACGCGGGCCTGGAGTCCGGCGGCCTGGAGGTCCGGCTCGGGCTCGGTGAGGTGCGGCACGTCGGGACGGCGCTGGCGGAGAAGATCGTCGCCGCGCGCGAGGAGGGGGGACCGTTCACCTCGCTGCTCGACCTGACCGGCCGGGTGGAACTGTCCACGGCGCAGGCGGAGGCGCTGGCGACGGCGGGTGCGCTCGCCGGTGTCGCCGGAACCCGCAGGCAGGCACTGTGGGCGGCCGGGGCGGCGGCGGGGGAGCGGCCGGACCGGCTGCCCGGCACCGGGGCCTCGGTCACCGCGCCGACCCTGCCCGGGATGAGCGACGTGGAACTGGCCGCGGCCGACGTGTGGGCGACCGGGGTCTCGCCGGACTCGTACCCCACCCAGTTCCTGCGGCCGCAACTCGACGCGCTCGGCGTGGTCCCGGCGTCGCGGCTGCTGTCGGTCCCGGACGGGGACCGGGTACTCGTCGGCGGCGCCGTCACCCATCGGCAGCGTCCCGCGACCGCGGCAGGAGTGACCTTCATCAACCTGGAGGACGAGACCGGGATGGTGAACGTCGTCTGCTCGGTGGGTCTGTGGGCCCGTTACCGCACCCTCGCGCACACCGCGCCCGCGCTGCTGGTCCGCGGTCGGGTGCAGAACGCGGAGGGAGCGGTGACGGTGGTCGCCGACCGGTTGCAGCGGATGGACTTGCGGATGGCCGGTCGATCGAGGGACTTCCGCTGACGACAGTGATCCGTACCACCGGGGGAACAGCGACCTCCGTGCGCCGGTTCATATACCCCAGGGGGTATGTTCGATGTAGTCGACGGAAGGGATCGGTTGTGAAGGTCGTCATCGTGGGAGGGGTTGCGGGCGGAATGTCCGCCGCGACCCGGTTGCGTCGATTGAACGAGGACGCGCAGATCGTGGTGTTCGAGCGGGGCGCACACGTCTCGTTCGCGAACTGCGGACTGCCGTACTACGCGGGCGGAGTGATCGGGGAGCGCGAGGCACTGCTGCTGCAGACCCCGGAGTCGCTGGCCTCCCGGTTCGAACTCGACGTCCGTGTTCGCACCGAGGTCACCTCGATCGACCCGGACGCTCGCACGGTCACCGTGCGCGATCTGGTCACCGGTGTCGAGGCCGTCGAGACCTACGACGAACTGGTCCTCAGCCCCGGCGCGAGCCCGATCGTCCCCGACCTGCCCGGCGTCGACCGTGCGCTGGTCCTGCGCGACGTCGAGGACGTCGACCGCCTCGTCGCCGCGCTGGATTCCACCGCACGTTCCGCCGTCATCGTCGGCGCCGGGTTCATCGGGATCGAGCTCGCCGAGAACCTGCGCCGCCGCGACCTCGACGTCACGGTCGTCGAACTCGCCGATCAGGTGCTCGCGCCGCTCGACCCCGAGATGGCCGCGCCCGTCGCGGACGAGTTGCGCTCCAACGGGGTCCGGATCGAACTCGGCACCCAGGTCACTTCGATCGGCGCCGACGACGTCACCCTCGCTGACGGCCGGGTCCTGCCCGCCGACGTCGTGGTGATGGCGATCGGCGTGCGGCCCGAGTCCGCGCTCGCCGTCGCGGCCGGCATCGAGACGGGTCCGCGCGGCGGCATCGCCGTCGACGAGACGATGCGGACCTCCGCCGAGCACGTCTACGCGGTGGGCGACGCTGTCGAGAAGCTCGACGCGATCTCCGGGCAGCCCGGCCTCGTGCCGCTCGCCAATCCGGCGAACCGGCAGGGTCGGCTCGTCGCCGACGTGATCTCCGGACTGCCCGTGCGTCCGCGTCCCGTCGTCGGCACGGCGATCGTCGGAGTGTTCTCCCTCATGGCCGCCGCCGTCGGCTGGAACGAGAAGCGCCTGCACGCCGCGGGCAGGCCCTACCGGGCGATCCACACGCATCCGCAGTCGCACGCCGGGTACTACCCGGGAGCCCAGGGCATGTCGCTGAAACTGCTCGTCGATCCGGACACCGACGCCATCCTGGGCGCGCAGGGTGTCGGTGGCGACGGGGTGGACAAGCGCATCGACGTGATCGCCACCGCCATGGTCGGAGGCATTGCCGCGTCGGAACTCGCCGATCTGGAACTGGCGTACGCGCCGCAGTTCGGTTCCGCGAAGGATCCGGTGAACATGCTCGGCTACATCGCGGACAACCTGCGAGTGGGCACCGCTGCCACCATTCAGTGGCACGAACTGGACGCTGCCGGTGCGGTGCTCGTCGACGTCCGTACGCCGTCCGAGTTCGCGGCCGGCTCGATTCCCGGTGCTGTCAACATCGAACTCGACGCGCTCCGGTCGCGGGCTGCCGAACTGCCCGGCGGCGAGATCGTCGTGACCTGCCAGGTCGGTCAGCGCGGGCACACCGCAGCCCGCATCCTGCGTCAGCTCGGCCGCGACGTCCGCAACCTCGACGGCGGCTACCGCACCTGGCTCGCGGGTCGGGCCCACGCCGACCTCCTCGTCTGACCTTTCGAGAACACCCCCGGTCTCCGGGGGTTTTCTCGGCCCGTTCATATACCCCCACCCGTATTGATGAGAAGGATGTTCGATGCCATGACCACCACCGACACCGACAAGCACGCCCCGCCGCGGGAGCAGGTGCACGGCCTGATGGCGCGACTCGGCGCCACGATGGCCGACCGCTTCGGCATCGTCGTCATCGCCTGGATCGCCGTCGTCGTCGCGCTCGGTGCCGCCGCGCCGAGCGTGTTCAGCTCACTCGCCGGCGCGGGCTGGCAGGCCGACGGCTCCGAGTCCGTCCAGGTGCGCGAGCTCGCACAGGAGCACTTCGGTGGCACCGGGTCCGACGCCCTGCAGGTCGTCGTGCACTCGGAGACGCACACCGTGGACGACCCCGAGATGGCCGCCGCGATCGCAGGCGTCACGGGCGTCCTGGACGCCGACTCTCGCATCTCCCAGGTGGTGCCGCCGCAGCCGGGCATGACGATCAGCCCCGACGGGCACACCGCGATCGTGCTCGGCGGCGCAGGCGCCGACCCGAACACGATGGTCACCGCCGCAGGCGACCTCGCGGATCCGCTGGCCGCGGTTGCCGGGGAAGGGGTCGAGATCCACCCCACCGGCGCGTCCGCGCTGTGGAGCGACTTCAATGCCGCCAACCACGACGCGATGATCAAGGCCGAGATGTTCTCGTGGCCGGTCACTCTCGCGATCATGGTGCTCGCGTTCGGTTCGCTCGTCGCGGCGGGACTGCCGTTGCTGTTGACGATGGCAGGGTTGGTCGCGTCCGCCGGGGCACTGGTGTTACTGAACGAGTTCACGCCGATCTCGGTGTGGGCCATGAATTTTGCGATGATGTTCGCCCTCGCGCTCGGCATCGACTATGCGCTGTTCCTCGTCGTCCGGTTCCGGGACGCGCTGCGTAACGGCGCAAGTGCCCGGTTGGCGGTCGCGGAGACGATGAGCACTGCGGGCAAGGCGGTGCTGCTGTCCGGGCTGACCGTGCTCGTCAGCCTGTCCGCGGTGCTGCTGGTGCCCGCTCCCGCGGTGCGCACGATGGCGGTCGGGATCATGCTGGCGGTGCTGTTCGTGCTCGCCGCGACGCTGACCCTGCTGCCCGCGGTGCTGGGCAAGCTCGGTGGCAAGGTCAACGCGGGGTCGCTGCCATACGCGAAGCGTCAGGAGCACCGGTCTCCGCTGTTCGGCCGGTGGGGTGCGCTGGTGCACCGCCGGCCGTGGCCGCTCGCCGTCGGTGCGCTCGGAGTTCTGATGTTGCTGTCGATCCCGGTGTTCGGCCTGAAGGTGGCCATGCCGTCGATCCAGGTCGTGCCCGAGGACGCCGCGGTGCGGCAGGGATACGAGATCGTGCAGGAGCAGATGGGTGCCGGTGTGCCCGGCACACTGCAGATCGTCGCTGCCGCTGAGGATGCCGACGAGGTCGCACGGGTCGCCGCGGCGACCGAGGGGGTGGCGATGGTGAGTCCGACAGTACATACCGCCGACGGATCGGATCTGGTGCTGCTGCAGGCGGTGCCGGACGTCGACCCATCGGATCCCGCGCTGGCCGGCACCCTGAACCGGCTCCGCGCCGACCTGCCCGAGTCCGCGATCGTCGGCGGCGCCCCCGCCGAGAACCTCGACCTGCAGCAGGCGCTGAACGACTACCTGCCGATCGTGATGGCGGTGATCCTGGTGCTCGGCTTCCTGTTGCTGCTGGTCGCGCTCCGTGCACCGCTGGTGGCGTTGATGGGAACCGTCGTCAGCCTGCTGTCCACCGGCGCCGCGTTCGGGGTCGCGAAGCTGATCTTCCAGGACGGTCACGGGGCCGGACTGCTCGGCTTCGAGCCGCAGGGCTTCCTCGACGGCTGGGGGCCGGTGTTCTTCTTCGCGATGATCTTCGCGATCGCGATGGACTACACAGTGTTCCTGCTCACGACGGTCAAGGAGCACTACGAACGCACCGGCAATGCCGCGGCCGCCCAGGTCGAGGGCATGGCGCACTCGGGACGGGTCATCTTCGCCGCCGCCGCGGTGATGGTCGGCGTGTTCTTCAGCTTCGCGCTGGCCGAACCGCTGCCGCCGAAGGAGATGGGCATCATCCTCGGCGTCGCGGTCCTGCTCGATGCGGTGCTGGTGCGGCTGGTGCTGCTGCCCGCTCTGATGCGGATCACCGGCCGGGCAGCGTGGTGGTCACCGGCGTGGCTGCGTCGGCTGCTACCCGAGATCAGCTTCTCGCACGGCTGACGGACGGTCAGTGCTCCGGGTCTGGTTCGACATCCGCTTCCAGCCCGGAGCCGCCGTCGGTGTCGGCGTCGAGCGCGCTGACAGCGATGCCGTACGGCAGGAAGCGGACGCGGCGGTGGGCGTCGGTATTGGTCTTGTTGGCGCGCAACGCGTCGAGCTCGGTGGGGTACACCTGCTCGACGGTGGCCGTGCCGTCGTCGTCGACGACGAAGACCGCCCACACGCCGCCGCCGGTGTCGCCGGTGGTCTGGGTCTTCTTACGGCGCGGGTACGCATACGTCACGCCGGGGCGGGACTCCGTGACGATCTCGAAGCCGGCGTCGCTGACGATGCTGCCGATCCTGTCGACCGTGTCGCGGATGCCCTCCCCGACCTGGCGGGCCAAGCGGTCGAGGTCTTCGGGGTCGAAGCCGAAGGGCCGGTTCTCGCTCATGGGCTTCTCCTGTCGTGGGTGGGCGGTGTCGCCCGCTGCACCTTCCAGTGTGGTCGCGTGGACCCCGGTTTCGCCACGAAACCCGGGATATACCCCGAGGGGTAAACTGACGGAGTTCGATCCGAATGCGTGTCGAGAAAGAGCAGGTGTGTCGATGACAGGCGACGAAGAAAGCATCGCGCAGGTTCTGAACCGGCTGCGCCGTGCGCAGGGGCAGCTTGCGGGCGTGATCTCGATGATCGAGGCGGGACGCGACTGCAAGGACGTCGTGACCCAGTTGGCAGCGGTGTCCCGGGCACTGGACCGGGCCGGATTCAAGATCGTCGCCACGGGGTTGCGGGATTGCCTCGACGGGACCACGCGCGACAACCAGGAACCGATGACCGAGGCGGAGCTCGAGAAGCTCTTCCTGGCGTTGGCGTGACGATGGACGCCTCGGACTGGGACGCCCGTTATCGCGACCGCCCCGACCCGTGGGGCAGTGAACCCGCCGAAACGATTCGGCAGAGACTCGGCGGCGCGACGCCCGGCACTGCCGTCGACCTGGCGTGCGGAGACGGACGGCACGCTCGGTGGCTGGCCCGCATGGGGTGGACCGTCACCGCCGTCGACCACTCCGAGGTCGCGATCGAGCAGGCCCGGGAGAAGGACGCCGACGGACTGATCGACTGGCGGGTCGCCGACGTCACGGACTGGGCGCCCGGCCGGCAGGTCGAACTGGCATTGCTCAGTTTCCTGCACCTGCCGACGGACGATCTGCGGGCGCTCGTCGCCCGGGCCGCGGGCTGGCTCGCCCCGGGTGGTCGCCTGCTGTATCTCGGGCATTCGATCGAGAACTATCACCGCGGGGTCGGCGGGCCGCCCGACCCGGCGATCCTGCCGGGCATCTCCGACCTCGCGTCGGCCTCGGCGGGTCTGCGCATCCACGCGCTCGAGCACGTACTGCGTCCGCAGGGTGACGGGACCGCCGTCGACATCCTCCTCGACGCGTCGCCCTGGCAGTTGCTCGAGCATCGCTGAACGGCATACCGAACGGAATCAAGGAAGGGATCGCACACATGGAACTCGGAATCGGAACCACACTGACCGCCGACTTCGACGATGCGGTGGCCCGGACACGTGCGGCACTGCAGGAGCAGGGATTCGGTGTGCTCACGGAGATAGACCTGCAGGCGACGCTCAAGGAGAAGATCGGGGCCGACCTGGACAGGTACCTGATCCTCGGAGCATGCAATCCGGGGCTCGCGAACCGCGCCGTCGGTGCGGATCCGCAGATCGGGCTGTTGCTGCCGTGCAACGTCGTCGTGCGGTCCGAGGGCCCATCCGCCGTCGTCGTGGAGGCAATGAACCCGCAACTGATGGTCGAGGTGACGGGCAATCCGGAGCTGGCGGCCGTCGCCGAGGAAGCTGCCGGTTTGCTGCGGGCCGCTGTCGGTTCGCTGACTTCCTGACTCACCGGGGTCGCGTACGAGATGTTCGGCGCGACAGGAAGTGTCCCGGCGTCCGGGTTTCGGGAATGGCTCCGTCGAGCGCGTAGATTGCTTTGATGTTCGTCGCTCGAATGGAGTACGCATGTCTGTGGGAATTGGGCTCCGCATCGGCAGCCTCGTCTCGACGCTCGTCGTTGCCTCGAACGAACCGGGCACTCCCGACCCGATAGTCATCGTCCGTGACACCGTCCTCTACGTCGGCTCCGACGGTGACGTTCTCCTCGGCGGCGGTGACCCGCCGGAGGGCGGCGAGTTCGTCGGCACCGTGACGGGGTTCGTGGCGCGGGTCGGAGATCCCGAAGGCGTGGAGGCCAGCGACGGCACCCGCTACCGGGCCGAGGACGTCGTGGCCTCCGCGATGCGTTCCCTGGTGCGGGAGTGCGAGCCGCTGCCCACCTTCGGTGGTCGCGACGGCGGCACGCCGACGGTCGTCGCGTCCTACCCCTCGATGTGGGAGGCGGACCAGATCGCAGATCTCCGCAACTCGCTGAACTATTCGGGACTGGGCGAGCTTTCACTGCTGTCCGATGCGGAAGCGGTGTGCGCGTGGTTCGAGTCGGAGGTCTCGGCGAAGCCCGGGCAGCTGATCGGCACCTATCACGTGGACGACGTGGGGGCCACGGTCACGCTCGTGCGTTCCGGCGTCTCCAGCGGTCGGTCGTTTCGGTTCGCCGCATCCCGCGGCTCGTCGCCGACCGCTCAGTTGTCCACGGCCCTGGGCGCATTCGGCTGGCTACCGTCCAACCTCGACGCCGTGGTGGTGACCGGTGACGGCATCGTCGCGCGGGACGTCGTCGCGTTGCGCGGCGTCGCCGATGCGCTCGCCACGAAGTTCGGGGTGCACGTCGTCGTGGGTCCGGGTCCGGAGCAGGCCGCAGCACTCGGCGCCGCGATCGTCGCAGCCGGCTTCCGCAGTGCGACTCGGCCGAACAAGCCGATCGGGCTGCCGCCGTCCTATGACGTCACCGAGGTGCTGACGGCCATCCGCGGACCGCTGCTGCCCGCCGATGTCGTGACGGATGGCGATGCGGTCCTCTCGGCGGCGGCCGCCGCGGTGGAGGTCGCCGAAGGTCCGATCGAGGACCCGGCCGAGGCCGGTGCTGTCGATGTCGTCACCGAGCCGACCGTGGACGCAGTCGTGGAGGGCGAGGGTTCGGCGGGGCGAATCGTGCTGAGGGTGCTGGTCGTGATCGCACTGCTCGCGCTCGTGGCAGCAGTCGTGGCCTTCCTGCTGCTCTGACGTCGGGCACCACGGCACCTTGTCTCGCCACAACGAGACTTTGTGGCCGGGTAGGGTGTGCCGCATGCCTCTGTCTCCGCGCGTCCCCGAACTGGCTGCACTCGACGTGCTCCTGTCCGTCGCGCGACTCGGCAGCATGGGCGCCGCAGGGCGGGAACACGGACTCAGTCAGCAGGCGATCAGCGCTCGCGTCCGGTCCGCGGAGCGTCAGCTCGGCATCAAGGTGTTCGACCGCGCCACCACTGGCGTCACCCCCACCTACGAGGGGGGGCTGGTCCTCGAATGGGCCGCCGGAACCCTGACCGCCGCAGAGCAACTCGCCTCCGGAATCTCCGCCCTTCGCGGCGAGAGGGAAGCGAACCTGACCGTCGCGGCGAGCATGACCATCGCCGAGTACCTGGTACCCGGCTGGACCGTCACCATGCGACGCAAGCATCCGACGGTCGTCACCTCCGTGCGCCTGCTCAACTCCACCGACGTCGTCGCCCAGGTGCTCTCCGGACAGGCCGAACTCGGATTCGTCGAGGGACCCGAGGTGCCCGCCCGCCTCGATTTCCAGGAAGTCGCCCGCGACGAACTGGTGGTGGTGGTCCCGCCCGCACACCCGTGGGCGCGATCGGGGCCGATCGCGCCTGCCGAACTCGCGCGAACGCCGTTGATCCAGCGTGAATTCGGGTCGGGCACCCGCAACACCCTGGAGCGGGCCGTCCCCGGATGCGTGGCACCGCTGCTCGAACTGACGTCCTGCACCGCGGTCAAGGCTGCTGTTGTCGCAGGCAACGCGCCCGCCGTCGTGTCGTCGCTCGCCGTCGCCGCCGACATCGTCGACGGCAGGCTCGTCGCCGTCGAACTCGAGGGGCTTCGTCTGCCGAGGCGGTTGCTCGCGGTGTGGGATCACGCCAGCGGGCTGCGGGGCTCCGCGCGGGAGTTCCTCGACATCGCGGCCGGTGCGCGGTGATGCCGTTGCACCGCAGGCACACCGAGGTCGGCGTTCAGCCGCCGCTCTGCGCGACGTCGAGGATTCCGCGGTCTGCGCTGAGGGCGGATCGAACGTTCGGGGTGGCGTCGAGTTTCGCGAAGTAGTCCGCCATCGCGCGCTCGGCGTAGGCCGTTCCCTCGGCCTCGCTGGGGATCACGTCACCTGTCGTATCCCGCCACCGGTGCAGTTCTGCGGCGAGTCTCGCCTCGACGGCCGCGAGGGCGGGAGTTCCTGCGAGGTTCGTGACCTCGTCCGGATCGGCCACGAGGTCGTACAGTTCGCGGTCGGCGCGGGGCGCCAGGTGGTCGATGCCGAGCGCGGACCTCGACGGACTGTTCTCGATGTCGAGCGGTAGGTCGAGCGCGGGCCGCGGCGCGTAGTTCTCGATGTAGCTGTATCGCGTCGAACGTACGGCCCGTATCGGGTCGAAGCTGTCGTGAAAAGTCTTCTCGGTGAACAGCAGGTCTCGGGCAGGCTCGTCGTTGCGCCCCAGCCAGCGCTGCGCGTGCGACACCCCGGCCACCGACTCGGGCACGTCGACGCCGAGCAGGTCGAGCAACGTCGGAACGAAGTCGACGCCGCTGAACAGGTCACCGTCCACCGCCGGGGCCAGGCGAAGTCGACCCGGTGGGCGCACGACCATGGCGATGCCGGTGCCGCGCGCGTACAGGGTCGACTTGGCACGAGGGAACGCCTCACCATGATCGGTGAAGAACACCACCCACGTCCTCGCGTCGAGACCTTCCGCGGCGAGGGTGTCGAGGAGTCGGCCCACCGCCGCGTCGGCGACCTCGATGGATCCGTGGAACGCGGCGAGATCGTCGCGGACCTGCGGATGATCCGGAAGGTACGACGGCACGTCGACACCGTTCGGATCCTCGATCGGATACAGATCCGGTGGATACGGGCGGTGGGTCTCGAAGAAGCCCGTTGTCAGCATGAAGGGGGTCGGGGGGTGCCGAGTGAGCCAATTCGACGCTCGGTCCACGACGAAATCGCAGTACGAGTTCGACACGTCGTACTCGTGGTAGCCGAGCCGGCTGGGATAGGCCGTCTCGTGTTGCATTCCGAAAAGCGCTGTGTACCAGCCTGCTTCGGACAGGATGGCGGGCAATGTGCGGACGTCGTCGTGGTACTCCCACCCGTGGTGCGCCAGCCCGACCAGGCCGTTGTCGTGCGGATACCGTCCGGAGAACAGGGCGCCCCGGGATGGCGAGCAGAGCGGTGCGGCGGCGTGCGCGTTCGTCAGCAGGATGCCCTCGGACGCCAGTCGGTCGAGGTTGGGGCTGCGGACGCCCGACTCCCCGTAGCACCCGAGGTGCCGGCCGAGATCGTGCCAGTGCACGACCAGGACGTTGTCGGGTGTCGGCATACGGAACTCCTTCGAGCAGGTGGTCAACAGTCGATTCTGGCGTGACCGCACGGTGCCTTCAACAGTTCGGATCACCTCGATTCTCACCGGTCGCGGACCGGTTACCTCGGATCTACTCTTCCCCGCATGTCCGAGCCCAGTTCATATCTCGTCTGTGCATCCCAACGCAGTGGGAGCACGCTGCTGGTCGAATCCCTGCGGGCAACGACGGTCGCGGGCAACCCCGAGGAGTACTTCCAGTACCTGCCGTCGACCAGTCGGTCACCGCAGCCCCGGCAGTGGTTCGAGGGCGTCACGGACCCGAGCGTGCTTGCGCTGCTCCCGCCACTCGAACCGGGCATCGTCGACACCCGCACCTCGGAGCAGTGGCGCGACCAGTTGCTCAGCCTCGGCAGGACGCCCAACGGCGTCTGGGGCGGCAAGTTGATGTGGAACCAGGTCCCACTCGTACTCGAGCGTGCCGCCGGCCTCCACCGGCGCTCGGGTTCCGGGCTCCGTGCCGCACTCGACGATCTGCTCGGGCGCGACCTCACCTTCGTTCACGTGTTCCGAGGCGACGTCGTCGCGCAGGCGGTGTCCATGTGGCGGGCGGTGCAGACCCAGGTGTGGCGGGACGACGCGACGCCGCCCGCCCCGAACGACGGCGCCGAATACCACGCCGACGGCATCGCGCACCTGGTGCGGATCCTGCGTGAACAGGACGAGCAGTGGCGCTGGTGGTTCGAGGCCGAGGGGCTCGACCACGTCGATGTCAGCTTCGACGACCTGGTCCGGAACCCACAGGCCACGGTGGCGAAGGTGCTGATCGAGCTCGGCCTCGACCCGCAGCTCGCGCCTCCTCCTCCGCTCAAGAGACAGAGTGACGGCCGCTCCCGCGAGTGGGTGGAGCGTTACCGAGACGAGGCCGCTCGGACGGGGCTTCCCCTGTGACGACCATTCCGCCCGGTACCGCCGTGGACAATCCGGTGTGGGTCGACGAACTGAGGGCACTCGAGGCCGAGGCAGTGCACATCATCCGCGAGGTGGCGGCCGAACTGGAGCGCCCGGTCCTGCTGTTCTCGGCGGGTAAGGACTCCATCGTTCTGCTGCGTTTGGCGGAGAAGGCCTTTCGGCCCGCGCCGCTGCCGTTCCCGATCCTGCACGTGGACACAGGTCACAACTTTCCCGAGGTGCTCGACTTCCGGGACCGCCTCGTCGCCGCGACAGGCCACCGGCTGATCGTCGCGTCGGTTCAGGAATCCATCGACCGTGGCCAAGTCGCAGAGGGCGACGGCCCGGGTTTCTCCCGGAATCGGCTGCAGACCCGGACGCTCCTGGACGCGTTGGAGGAGAACCGCTTCGACGCGGCATTCGGGGGTGCGCGTCGAGACGAGGAACGGGCGCGGGCGAAGGAGCGGGTGCTGAGCTTCCGCGACGAGTTCGGGCAGTGGGATCCGCGTTCGCAGCGGCCCGAACCGTGGTCGCTGTACAACGGCCGGATCCGCCGCGGCGAGCAGGTGCGTGTCTTTCCACTGAGCAACTGGACCGAGATCGATGTATGGCGGTACATCGAACTCGAGAAGCTCGCGTTGCCGTCGATCTACTTCGCGCACGATCGTCAGGTGTTCGAACGCGACGGAATCCTGCTCGGGCTGTCCGAATACACCATTCCCACCGAAGACGAACTGGTGCACCGACTTCGGGTCCGGTATCGCACGGTCGGCGACCTCACCGTCACGGGCGCGGTGCGTTCCGACGCCGACGACGTCGCCGGTGTCATCGAGGAGATCGCCGCGGCAACGGTCTCCGAACGCGGCGAGACCAGGGCCGACGACAGGACTTCCGTCGCCGCCATGGAAGACCGTAAACGCGAGGGGTACTTCTGATGGCCACCACCACGGCACCTCGGCAACTGCTACGGCTGGCGACGGCGGGCAGCGTCGACGACGGCAAGAGCACCCTGATCGGCCGCCTGCTCCACGACACCGGGTCGCTCCCGGCCGACCATCTCGACGCGGTCACCGGCGACGACGGTGAGGCGGACCTCGCCGCCCTGTCGGACGGGCTGCGGGCCGAACGGGAACAGGGCATCACGATCGACGTCGCCTACCGGTTCTTCTCCACGCCCACACGCAGTTTCGTCCTGGCAGACACGCCCGGGCACGAGCGGTACACCCGCAACATGTTCACCGGAGCGTCGAACGCCCACGTCGCGGTGCTCCTCGTCGACGTCCGCGCCGGGGTCCTGCGACAGACCCGGCGTCACGCCCGGATCGCGTCGCTGCTCGGAGTGCCACATCTGGTCGCGGTCGTGAACAAGATCGACCTCGTCGATTTCGACGACGTGCGCTTCAAGGAGGTGCAGGCCGAACTGAGGTTGCTCGCGCAGCGGCTCGGCATCCCGGACATCACGGTGATCCCGGTTTCCGCGACGCGGGGAGACAACGTGGTCGTCCGCTCGGAGTCGACCGCCTGGTACGAGGGGCCCACGCTGCTCGAATACCTCGAAGGTGTCGAACTGGTTGCGCCGTCCGCCGTCGCGTCGGGCCTGCGCCTGCCGGTCCAGTGGGTGTCTCGTCCGGGCGAGGGCCGACGCAGGCGCTACGCCGGACGCCTGTCCGCGGGAACGCTCACCGTCGGTGACGAGGTGATCGTTCTGCCGTCCGGTTCGCGCAGCACGGTCGTCTCCCTCGACACCCTGGACGAGGAGCGGGCCGTCGCCGTCGCCACGCTGTCGGTGTCGCTGGAACTCGCGGACGACGTCGATGTCGCGCGCGGGGACCTGATCGTCAGCGCCGAGGCGCCAGTGGTTCCCGTCGCCGCCCGTGAGATCGACGCAACCGTCTGCTGGCTGAGCGGGGCACCGCTGCGCGCAGGTGATCGGGTGTTGCTCAAACACACGACCAGCACGGTCCGCGCGACCGTGCAGGAACTGCACAGTCGCATCGACCCGGAAACACTGGAGGAGAACGAGGCTCCCAGCGAACTGGCGCTCAATGACATCGGCCGGATCACGCTCAGGACGAGCACGGTGGTCCTGGCCGACCCGTACCGCACGAACCGGGACGCGGGTGCGTTCATCCTGATCGACGAGCACAGCAACGACACGGTGGGCGCCGGAACGGTCGGCGCTGCCCGAGAAGTCGTCCAGGGTGAGCAGGCGCGGCGCGACATCACGTGGCATCCGTCCGCGCTCGATCGTGATCGACGCTGGAACTCCACCGGTCAGCGGGGTGCGACGGTATGGCTCACTGGGCTCCCCGCGTCGGGGAAGTCGACGGTGGCGGTCGCACTCGAACGCGCGCTCGTCGACTCCGGCCGCGCCGCGTACCTGCTCGACGGCGACAATGTGCGGCACGGCATCTCCGACGACCTGGGCTTCACCCCGGGTGATCGGGCCGAGAACATCCGTCGAGTCGGGCACCTGACCCGACTGTTCGCCGACGCCGGTGTCGTCGCGATCGCGTCGATGGTGTCGCCGCTGCGCTCGGACCGGGCGATCGCCCGCGCCCTCAACGAGGCCGCGGATCTGCCATTCCTCGAGGTCCACGTGAGTACCCCGGTCGAGGAGTGCGCTCGCCGCGACCCGAAGGGCCTGTACGCCCGCGCCGCGGCGGGGGAGTTGCGGGGACTGACGGGAGTCGACGCGCCCTACGAAGCGCCGGAGCGGCCGGATCTCGCCTTCGACACGACCGGCGCCGACATCGACGACCTGGTCGGACGCGTACTCGACGTGCTCGGCCGGTACGAGGCGGGCCGAGACCAGGAGTGATCGGCCGTCTTTGCGGCGAATCCTCCGTATGCTGAGTCCGTGCCCCTGTGGGACGGACACGAGTACGCCGAGGTGAGTGCGCTGCAACGCACGCTCGCCGGGCAGGCGCTGGCCGGTCTCACCCTGCGCGGCGACGAGCTGGTCCTCGACATCGGTTGCGGGGACGGTCTGGTCAGTCTCGAACTGGCGGCCCGGGTGCCGCGGGGGTCGGTCGTCGGGATCGACGCGTCGCCGCGGATGATCGAGACGGCCACCGCACGCCCGGTTCCGGCCGGCGCGTCGGCACGGTTCCTGGTCGGCGATGCCCGCGACCTGCCGTTCGTCGACGAGTTCGACCTGGTGGTGTCGTTCAACGCGCTGCACTGGGTACCCGAGCAGCGACGCGCACTGGAGTCTCTTGCTCGTGTGCTGCGGTCGGGTGGCCGAGCGGTGGTCCAGATGGTCTGCGCCAGTGAGCGTTCCAGTGTCGAGGACATCGAGATGGAGGTCACGCACCGGCCGGAGTGGGCCGCCGATTTCGCGGGGTTCGAGGCGCCCTACGTGCACCCCACGCCCGACGAGTACGCGGCGCTCGCCGAGGCGGCGGGGTTCGCGGTGACGGGGCGACGGACGTGGGAAGTGGAGTGGGACTTCGGTTCTCGCTGGGACTTCCTGCGGTGGTGCACGGTGGGGTCCACCGACTGGACGCGACGGCTCGAACCCGACCGGGCTGCCCGGTTCATGGCCGACGTCGTCGCCGCGTACGAGGCGGTCGCGGGCAGGCCGGGACTGTTCCGGTTCAACCAGATGCGCGTCGAGTTGAGCCGCGACGGCGCTCGGGGGTGACCGAGGGGAACTGAGGGCCGAGATCGACGCGCAGCGTGCGCGGGTGGGCGTCGACGACCTCCGCCGACGGCTGGCAGTGCCCTGATCAGACCCCGCCGGCGAACCCGTGTTGGCGCCACGCCTCGTACGTCACCACGGCAGCGGCGTTCGACAGGTTCAGTGACCGCCGTCCCGGGATCATCGGGATCCGCACCCGGCTCGTGACGTGCGGGTCGGCGAGCACTTCGTCCGACAGGCCCGTCGGTTCCGGACCGAACAGCAGCACGTCGCCGGGCAGGTACTCGATGTCGGCGTACGAGGTGTCGGCGTGTGCGGTGAACGCGAACACCCGTTCCGGCGCCAGCGCCGCCCATGCGGCCTCGAGGTCCGCGTGGACCGTCACCGATGCCAGGTCGTGGTAGTCCAGGCCCGCCCGCCGCAGCTTCGGCTCGGACAGGTCGAAGCCGAGCGGCTCCACCAGGTGCAGCTCACTCCCCGTCCCGGCGACCAACCGGATGGCGTTGCCGGTGTTCGGGGGGATGCGGGGCTCGTGAAACAGGAGACGGAACACGGCACAAGCTTGCCATCTGCCTTGCCCCGCCGGTTGCCGACCCGCGTCAGGCCTGCGGACCAGGCACGACGTCCGGCATGTGGGTCGCTCGGCAACCTCCGGCGGGGCACGGGGACCCGCTGCGGGCCGCTGACGTGCACGGCTGTGCCGTGTCGGGGGTGGCGGGCAGGATCGGGGTATGGCTGAGGAGATCGAAGAGTTCGTCGGTGAGGATTTCTCCGATGCGCGGCTGCCGCGGCAGCACTGGGTTCGGCGGCACTACACGGGATGCACGTTCCGTGACGCAGACCTGAGCGAGCTACGGACCGAGCACGTGGTCTTCACGGACTGCGACTTCACCGGCGCCGACCTCAGCGACGGGGTGCACACCGTGACGGCATTTCGATCCTGCACGTTCGCTCGGACAACGTTGTGGCACAGCCAGTTTCGCAGCTCAACCCTGATGGGGTCGACGTTCGAGCAGTGCCGGATGCGGCCCGTCGACTTCGACGAGGTCGACTTCACGCTCGCCTCCCTCGGGCGAGCGGACCTGCGCGGCATCGACTTCACCGACTGCCGGCTGCGCGAAGCGAACCTCGTCGAGGCGGATCTGCGCAAGGCGGACCTGCGTGCCGTCGACCTGCACGGCGCCCGGACCTTCGGGCTTCGCCTCGAGGACGCGGACCTACGGGGCGCGCACGTCGACGCGTCCCTGTGGACCAGCGCGAAACTGACCGGCGCGAAGATCGACCTCACCCAGGCGGTCGCAATGGCCGCGGCCAACGGACTCGTTGTCGAGCAGTGACGGGTTGTCCGCGCCCGCGGACGCCATCATGCTGTGGTGATGGGAACGGTCACGAGGTCCGTGGACCTGCCGATCGCCGCGGATACCGCGTGCGCGCTCGCGCAGAAGCCCGAACTGTTCGACTTCGTACTCCGGCCGATCCTCCGAATTCGCACACTGGACCGGCCCGACCGCATCGGGCCCGGCTCCCGCGTCTCGGGCCGGCTGTGGTGGTTCGGGGTGATCCCCGCGTGGACCCATCACCTGACGTTGCTGCGACTGGACGCCACCGAGATCCTCACCCGTGAACACGGCGGTCTGGTTCGAACGTGGAATCACCACCTGACGTTCACTCCGACGGGCGAGCACTCCTGCCGGTACACCGACGAGATCGAGATCGACGACGGCTGGCGCGGCGCGGTGGTCGGCCCCGTTGCCCACCTGTTGTTCCGGCACCGCCACCGGCGCTGGCGGGCGCTCGCCGCGGTGCTCGCGTGACCGGGCGGGTCAGCGGACGAACTCGCGGGCCAGCAGGTCCATCAGCAGGCCGTCCTCCCAGGTGCCGTCGTGTCGCATCTCGTATTCCCGCATCACCCCGACTTCTGTGAACCCGACCTTGCGGTAGCAGGCGATGGCCGCGGCATTCGCCACGTTCGGGTCGATCACGAGCCGGTGATGGTGGTGGTCGTCGATCAGGTGCGTGCACAGCACGCGGATCACCTCCGTGCCCAGTCCGCGGCCGTGCACCTCGGCGGACAGGAAGAGGTCCAGGCCGGCGTGCCGGTACTGGGGGTCCGCCTCGAAGTACCACTGCGCGAACCCGACGATCCGGTCGTCCGTCAGGACGGTGTAGCCGGTGGTGTCGGGCTCGAGGGCCTCCGGCCAGTCGTCGTCGGGCATCTGCCACCAGCGCCGGACCTCCGGCTCCCGGTGGATCTCCCGCAGTCGTTGACGATGCTCCGGCCGAAGGGGCGTCAACACGACCCGCGGACCGCGCAATTCGGGCGCGAGTTCAGGACTGTGTGCCATGTGTCCAGTGTTACCTGAAAGAATGGGCGTCGTGACTGCGACGATTCTCGATGGCAAGGCAACCCGTGACGAGATCTTCGTCGACCTGAAGGCTCGGGTGGACGAACTGAAGGCCAAGGGCATCACCCCCGGACTGGGCACGGTGCTCGTCGGCGACGACCCCGGTTCGGCGTCCTACGTGCGCGGCAAGCACGCCGACTGCGCGAAGGTCGGTATCAATTCGCTGCGCCGCGATCTGCCCGCCGACATCACCCAGGCCGAGCTCGAGGCCGTCATCGACGAACTCAACGCAAACCCGGAGTGCACCGGTTACATCGTGCAGCTACCGCTGCCGAAGCACCTCGACGAGAACGCCGCGCTCGAACGCATCGACCCCGACAAGGATGCGGACGGACTGCACCCGGTCAACCTGGGCCGTCTGGTTCTCGGCAAGGAGGCGACGCTGCCCTGCACCCCGCGCGGTGTCGTGCACCTGCTGCGTCGCTACGACGTCCCGATCGACGGTGCCCGCGTGACCGTCGTGGGTCGCGGCGTCACCATCGGCCGGCCGATCGGTCTGCTGCTCACCCGTCGCAGTGAGAACGCCACCGTCACCCTCTGCCACACCGGCACCAAGGATCTCGCCGCCGAGGTTCGCCGCGCCGACATCGTCGTCGCCGCCGCCGGAGTCGCGGGTCTGATCACCGCCGACATGGTCAAGCCGGGTGCTGCCGTCCTCGACGTCGGAGTCAGCCGCACCCCCGACGGACTTCGGGGCGACGTCGCCGACGACGTTCGCGAGGTCGCCGGATTCATCTCCCCGAATCCGGGTGGTGTCGGACCGCTGACGCGCGCGTTCCTGTTGAGCAACGTGGTCGAGCGCGCCGAACAGCTCGCGGCCGAGTCGGCCTGACCACGGTGACGGCCGCCGCGGAGCCGGCGAACCGGTGGCTTCGGTTCGCGCGGAGGAACCTGCCCTTGATCGTGGTCGCGGTGATCGTCCTGGTCGCCATCGGGTTCGTGCTTGCGGACCGGTGGCGGCGTGGAGCTTTCGTGTTCGGGATCGCGACTCTCGTCGCGGCCGGGTTCCGGCTCTGCTTCAGGACCGAGGAGGTCGGCCTGCTCGCCGTCCGCGGGCAGGCGTTCGACGTCACTGCGTTGACCCTCGTCGGCGGAGCCATCGTGTGGCTCGCGGTGTCCATCGACCCGCTCGGGACCGGCTGAGCCGTTCCCGGACCGGTTCGAACTGCCTGGCCGGTGTCGTCGTCGTGACGGCACCGGCCAGGGATCGACTACCGGTTTGCGCGTGCAGCCCTTGCCAGGGTGAGGGTCTCATCCATCAGTCCCGTGACCCACTCGAACTCGGTGAGGAAGCCGTCGTGCCCGGCGGGCGAATTCACGATCCGCGTGCCGTCACAACCGGGCAGCAGCTCCGCCATCTCCACGATCTGGTGGAGCGGCATGATCCGGTCGGAGTCGATGGCGCCGACGATGGTCGGAACCGCGGTCGAGGAGAGAGCGGCGGCAATGCCGCCGCGGCCGCGGCCGACGTCGTGCTTGTTCGCGCAGTGGGTGAGGGCGACGAACGAGCCCGCGTCGAAGGTCGCCACGAGCTTGTTGGCGCAGTAGTCCAGGTAGCTGTGGACCGCGTACCGGCCGCCGTTCCAGATGTCCTCGCCCTTCTGGGCGGCATTCTCGAACTGGTCGTCCAGGGCGGCGGCGCCGCGATACGTCAGGTGGGCGAACCGGCGGGCGATGTTCAGCCCGTTGTCCGGGGAAGTGCCGGTGCCGTAGTAGTCGCCGCCGTGCCAGTTCACGTCGGCGGCGATGACGTCGATCTGGGCGGTGTGGCCGCCGATCTGGTCTGCCGTCGCGCGGGGGCTGACCGCCAGGAGCAGGGCTGAGGCGATCCGGTCCGGGTGGCCGATGATCCACTCGAGTGCGCGCATGCCGCCGAGTGAGCCGCCGACGACGGCCGCGAACCGATCGATCCCCAGCTTGTCCGCGAGGACTCGTTCCGTTTCGACCTGGTCGCGCACCGAGATCGCGGGGAATCGAGAGCCCCATGCCTGGCCGTCCGGGGCGGTCGAGGCGGGACCGGTCGTGCCGCGGCAGCTGCCGAGCACGTTGGTGACGAGCACGCACCATTCATCGGTGTCGATCGGCGCGCCAGGGCCGACCATGCCCTCCCACCAGCCGGGGGTCGGGTGCACGTCGTCGGCCGGGCCGACCACATGGGAGTCCCCGGTGAGTGCGTGCTCGATCAACACGATGTTGTCCAGCTCGGGGCTCGGCTCGCCCCAACACTGAACGGCGACCGTGACGTCGGGCAGTTGGTCGCCCGACTCGAGGGCCAGCGTGCCGATCGCGAGATGGACCATGGTCCCGTCGGTCGGAGGGAAATCCAGGACGGGCCGGGCGTCGGGCGACGTGGTGGTAGCCGCGGAGGATCCGGCGGCCCCCGCGGGGCGCAGGTCACTGCCGCCGGAGAGCGAGGGTGTCGTGGTCGAATCTGTTGCTATAGGGAGCACGGCGCGATGTTATCGACTTGAAACACGCCCGATGGGGGCAATCGCGAAACTGGGATCACTAATCAGGATCGGGCGATGTGCGGTGGGCGCTCCGCACATCGCGGTGGGCCCTGGTCAACTCCATCGTCTCGCCGAGCAGCGTGGTCACCCACGCGGCCTCGGTCAGGAAGCCGTCGTGGCCGTCCTTCGAGTTCACCACGCGAAGTCCCTCACATCCCGCGAGGTGGGTCGCGATCTCACGTTGTTGCCACAGCGGGTACAGGCGGTCCGAGTCGACGCCGCCGACGATCGTGGGCACGGTGCACGACGCCAGAGCCGCCTCGACCCCGCCGCGCCCGCGTCCGACGTCGTGCCGGTTCATCGCTTCGGTGAGGAGCACATAGGTGGCCGCATCGAAGCGGGCCACCAGTTTGGACGCCTGATGCTGGAGGTAGCTGTCCACCGCGTAACGGCCGCCTGCGCGGGGATCCTCCCCGTCCTGGGGGTCGTTGTGGAACCGTGCGTCGAGTTCGCCCTCGGTGCGGTAGCTCAGGTGCGCGATGCGCCGTGCGACGCTCAGGCCCGCATCGGGGCTGAGTCCGGTCCCGTGGTAGTCGCCACCCTGCCAGTTCGGGTCGGCCGTGATCGCCGCCATCTGGGTGGTCTGGGTTCCGATCTGGTCGGCGCTGGCGCGAGCGCCGACGGCGAGAACCAGTGCGGCCGTTACCCTTTCAGGGTGCCCAACGATCCATTCGAGGGTGCGCATGCCGCCCATCGACCCGCCCAGGACAGCGGCGAACCGTTCGATGCCGAGCAGGTCCGCGAGGGCCGCCTCGGCGGCGACCTGGTCGCGGATCGAGATGCCGGGAAACCGGGATCCCCAGTGCCGTCCGTCGGGCGCGAGGGAGGTAGGTCCGGTGGTGCCGCGGCAGCCGCCGAGCACGTTGGTGGCCAGGACGCACCATTCGTTCGTGTCGATCGGTGCGCCGGGGCCGACCATGCCGTCCCACCAGCCGGGCGACGGATGACCGTCGCCCGCCGGTCCGGTGACGTGCGAGTCGCCGGTCAGCGCGTGTTCGACGAGCACCACGTTGTCCCGGGTCGCGCTCGGTTCGCCCCACGCCTGAACGGCGAGGGAGACGTCGGGCAGCAGCGTCCCGTCCTCGAGCGTCAGCGAACCGATGGGAATCGTGGTCAGCCGCCCGTCCGGCGACGGGAACACCTCTCGGGGCCCGGCCGGACGGGGGCTGGAAACGGAACCGACTGTCAAGACGCCGCCGCCGCGAATCCGGCCTCGAGGTCGGCCAGGATGTCGTCGATGCCCTCGATGCCGACCGCGAGACGCACCAGGCCCGGCGTGACACCGGACGCCAACTGCTCCTCCGGGGTCAATTGGGAGTGGGTGGTGGACGCGGGATGGATTACGAGGGAACGCACGTCGCCGATATTAGCGACGTGACTGTGCAGCGTGAGCGCATCGACGAATTTCTTGCCCGCGTCCACACCGCCTGCCAGCTCGAACGCGACGATGGCGCCTGCGCCCTTCGGTGCGAGCTTCTGCGCCCGCTCGAACCACGGCGAACTCGGCAGCCCCGCATACGCGACGCGGACGACGTCGTCGCGTCCCTCCAGGAACTCCGCGACCCGCTGCGCGTTCTGCACGTGCCGCTCGACCCGAAGGCTCAGCGTCTCGATGCCCTGGCTGATCAGGAACGCGTTGAACGGTGAGACGGCCGACCCGAGGTCGCGCAGCAACTGCACCCGCGCCTTCAGTGCGTACGCAGGAGCGCCGAGGTCGGCGAACACCGCACCGTGGTAGCTGGGATCGGGGGTGGTGAAGCCGGGGTGGCGACCCTGCGTCCAGTCGAAGGTGCCGCCGTCGACGATGACGCCGGCGATCGCGGTGCCGTGGCCGCCGAGGTACTTCGTCGCCGAGTGCACGACGATGTCCGCGCCGTGCTCGAGCGGGCGCAGCAGGTACGGCGTCGCGACGGTGTTGTCGACGATCAGCGGAATCCCCGCCTCGTGTCCGACTGCGGAGACGCCGGGGATGTCGAGGATGTCGTTGCGCGGATTCGAGATCGACTCGCCGTAGAACGCGACGGTGTTCGGGCGGATCGCGTCACGCCACTGGTCGAGGTTGTCGGGATCCTCGACGAACGTCACCTCGATGCCCAGCTTCGCGAGGCTGTAGTGGAAGAGGTTGTAGGTGCCGCCGTACAGGCTCGGGCTCGACACCACGTGATCGCCCGCGCTCGCGATGTTGAGGATCGCGAACGTCGACGCGGCCTGTCCCGACGACAGCAGCAGCGAGGCGACGCCGCCTTCGAGAGCGGTGATCCGCTGCTCGACGGCGTCCTGCGTCGGGTTCATGATCCGGGTGTAGATGTTGCCGGGCTCGGCGAGGCCGAACAGCGCGGCGGCGTGGTCGGTGTTGTCGAACGTGTACGAGGTGGTCTGGTAGATCGGCAGCGCCCGGGCCTTGGTCGTGGCGTCGGACGTCTGTCCCGCGTGGATCTGCTTCGTCTCGAAGCTCCAGCTCGCGGTCGGATCGATCGTGTTCTCGCTCATGGGTTGGCTCTGCTCCAGGTTGTGTTCCGAAGATGAGGCGCGACGGGGCGCCCTGGCTGATGGGGCCTATCTGCGACAGCAACACATGGTGAAACCTCCGGTGGGTCGTGGCCCTGTTGGTGGGTCCGTCCCAGCGGACCCGCGCTTGTCCTCCGTTGTGCGGAGAACCAGGTCATCACCCGGGGCACCCCACCGCGGATGGAGGGTTGCCGGCCAGCGAGCCGGGGCTTGATGCTGGCACTCATGACCTGGCAGCGATCTTAGCCGCTGTGTCCGCCCTCACCGAAACGGGGACGCTGCCGCGGCACGTCGCCACGTGGCCCGACCGTGAGTGACCTGCGCAACAGCACTAAACTGCTGGTCGCAACCGTGCAGGACGAGCTGGGAGACCCGAAGTGAAAGACGCCGCCACGGCGCTGACCCGAGGTCTGTCGGCCCGCCACATCCGCTTCATCGCGCTCGGATCCGCCATCGGCACCGGCCTGTTCTACGGTTCGGCAGGGGCGATCCAGAAGGCGGGGCCATCGGTCCTGCTGGCGTATCTCATCGGCGGTGCCGCCGTGTACGTGGTGCTGCGTGCGCTGGGTGAGATGGCCGTCCGCAATCCCGTCTCCGGCTCGTTCGGGGAGTACGCCGCGAAGCACCTCGGGCCGCTCGCCGGATTCATGACGGGCTGGACGTACACGTTCGAGATGATCGTCGTCTGCCTCGCCGACGTCACGGCGTTCGGCGTCTACATGGGGTTCTGGTACCCGGACGTGCCGCGCTGGATCTGGGTGCTGGCGATCGTCTTCTTCATCGGTGCCCTGAACCTGCTCAGCGTCAAGGTGTTCGGTGAGCTCGAATTCTGGTTCACCGTTGTGAAGGTGACCGCGATTCTCGCGATGATCGCCGCGGGTGTCGCCATCCTGATCTTCGGGTTCGGCGTGCACGACACCTCGCAGGGCGTGAGCAATCTGTGGAGCGAGGGCGGCTTCTTCGCGGGCGGATTCGGCGGGTTCGTCGCCTGCTTCGCGATCGTGATGTTCGCTTTCGGCGGCACCGAGATCATCGGTATCACCGCGGGCGAAGCGGAGGATCCCGCCCGCACCATTCCCCGGGCCGTCAACACGGTCCCGATGCGGATCATGCTCTTCTACATCGCCACCCTCGCCGTGATCATGGCGATCATCCCGTGGCACACCATCGGCACCGGCAGCAGTCCGTTCGTGCAGATCTTCGAGGCGATCGGAGTGGGACCGGCCGCGGCCGTGCTCAACGTCGTCGTGATCACCGCGGCGCTGTCCGCGATCAACAGTGACGTCTTCGGTGCGGGCCGGATGATGTACGGAATGGCGCAGCGCGGTCAGGCGCCCGCGGTGATGACGAAGGTGTCGCGCAACGGCGTGCCGTGGATGACGGTGGTCGTGATGACGGTGGCGTTGCTGCTCGCGGTCCTGCTCAACTACCTGATTCCCGAGTCGGTGTTCGTCGTCATCGCGTCGATCGCGACCTTCGCGACGGTGTTCGTGTGGGTGATGATTCTGCTCTCGCAGTACCGGGCGCGCCGGCGGATGAGCGCGCAGGAGCAGGCGGAGCTGCAGTTCCCCGTTCCGTTCTGGCCGTACGCGCCGCTCACCGCGCTCGCGTTCCTCGGCTTCGTCATCGTCGTGCTGGCCTTCGATGCGGACACTCGCGTCGCGTTGATCGTCGGCGTGGTGTGGCTCGCCTGCCTGACGGCTGCGTACCGGCGTTTCGTTCGACCACGGATCACCGAGTCCGTCGACGTCCCCGAACAGGCCGAAACCGCGAGATAGCTGGGCTTTCACCCGCGCAGGGTGAGGCCGCCGGCCGAGTGCGAATGCTGCACTGGGTGCGGCCTCGTCCGGTAGCGAAGGGAGTCGGCACGTGAACGGTGACGTCAGGGGAGAGCGGATTCCGGGCGGCGACTCGCTTCCCTTCCCGCCGACACCGTCCGGGAGCGTCGCGGGTCGCACGATGCAGGAGTCGGTGTACAGCCCGCGGTCGAAGTCGCGGCGGCTGCCCGACGACGCGCCGAACGTCCTGGTCGTCCTGATCGACGACGCGGGCCCGGGTCTGCCGAGCGCGTTCGGCGGCGAGGTGAACACCCCGACGCTGTCGCAGATGTTGGGGGAGGGCGTCAGCTACAACCGCTTCCACACCACCGCGATGTGCTCACCGACCCGAGCCTCACTGCTCACCGGGCGGAACCATCACCGGGTCGGGAACGGCCAGATCGCGGAACTCGCCAACGACTGGGACGGGTACTCCGGCCACATTCCGAAGTCGAGCGCGACCGGTGCCGAGGTGCTGCGGCAGTACGGCTACGCGACGGCCGCGTTCGGCAAGTGGCACAACACTCCCGCCGAGGAGACGACGGCGTCCGGACCGTTCGACAACTGGCCCACCGGGGTCGGGTTCGACTACTTCTACGGTTTCCTCGCCGGGGAGGCGTCCCAGTACGAACCGCATCTGGTCCGCAACACGACGGTCGTGCTGCCGCCGAAGACTCCGGAGGAGGGCTATCACCTCAGCGAGGACCTCGCGGACGACGCGATCGGGTGGCTCCGCAGGCACAAGGCCCTCGACGCGGACCGGCCGTTCTTCATGTACTGGGCCAGCGGCTGCCTGCACGGCCCGCACCACATCATGAAGGAGTGGGCGGACCGCTATTCCGGCAAGTTCGACGACGGCTGGGACGCCTACCGCGAGAGGGTTTTCGCGCGGGCGAAGGAGGCGGGCTGGATTCCGCCGGAATCCGAACTGACCGATCGCGACCCGACGATGACGGCGTGGGACGACATCCCCGAGGACGAGAAGCCGTTCCAGCGGCGATTGATGGAGGTCGCCGCGGGCTTCGCCGAGCACTGCGACGTGCAGGTGGGGCGCCTGTTCGACGAACTCGACAGCCTCGGCTACCGGGACAACACGCTGGTGCTCTACATCTGGGGTGACAACGGCTCGTCGGGCGAGGGGCAGAACGGCACGATCAGTGAACTGCTCGCCCAGAACGGCATTCCGACCACCACGGCTCAACACATCGCGGCATTGGAGGAACTCGGCGGACTCGATGTCCTCGGCTCCCCGAAGACCGACAACATGTATCACGCGGGGTGGGCGTGGGCGGGGAGTACGCCGTACAAGGGCATGAAGCTGCTCGCCTCGCACCTCGGTGGGACGCGGAACCCGATGGTCGTCCGCTGGCCCGAAAAGGTCACACCGGACCCAGTTCCGCGAACGCAGTTCCTGCACTGCAACGACCTCGTGCCGACCTTCTACGACCTGCTCGGCATCACGCCGCCGCGGATGGTGCACGGCATTCCGCAGGACCCGATCGACGGTGCCAGTTTCGCGGCGACGCTCGTCGATCGGGACGCGAAGGCGGGCAAGACAACCCAGTACTTCGAGATCATGGGCAGTCGGGCGATCTATCACGACGGTTGGATGGCGTCCGCGTTCGGACCGCGCGCACCGTGGGCGACAGGTATGCCCGCTGGCATCCAGGACTGGAACCCCGACGACGACACGTGGGAGCTCTACCACCTCGACGAGGACTGGACGCAGAACAACGACCTCGCGGACCAGCATCCGAAGAAGCTGGCGCAGTTGCGTGAACTGTTCGCGATCGAGGCGGCCAAGAACAAGGTCCTGCCCGTCGGTGGCGGGCTGTGGGTGGTCGCGATGCATCCGGAGCAGCGCATCTCCACCCCGTACACCAGTTGGCGGTTCACCGGTGACGTCACCCGCATGCCCGAGTTCTGCGCTCCGGCGCTGGGCAACAAGAACAATCGGGTGACGATCGAACTGACGGTCCCGGAGTCCGGTTCGGGCGTCCTGTACGCACTCGGTGGCAACGGCGGCGGCTTGACCTGCTACCTCGACGACGGCTACCTCTGCTTCGAGTACAACCTCTTCATTCTCATGCGGACCAAGATCCGCTCCGCGCAACCGATGGTCCCCGGTGCCCACACCGTCGAGGTGTCGACGGTGTACGCGCAGGAGCGGCCGGGCGGTCCGCTCGACGTGGTGCTGTCGGTGGACGGGCAGGAGGTGGGTCGGTCCACGGTGCCGGTGAGCGCGCCGCTGCTCTTCACCGCCAACGACTGCCTCGACATCGGCACCTGCCTGGGCTCGCCGGTGTCGCTGGACTACTTCGACCGGGCACCGTTCCCGTTCGAGGGCACCATCGAGACCGTCGTCGTCGAGTACGTCTGACGGTCAGGGCAGGGGGAAGTGGGTCGCGGCGATGGAGCCGTATTCGGTCCCGTCGTGCCCGACGATCCACGAGCCGCCTTGCTTCCGGCAGGTGGCGACGGCGTCGAACGCCTTCAGCATGAAGAGGATCGCGTCTTCCGCGGTCGGTGCCAGCGCAAGCTGGTGGGATTCGCCGGGTCGCGACATGTCCAGCCAGACACCCTTGTTCCCGTCGAGCCGCATCCCGAGGATGTGGGCGACGTCGACGTACTGGTATTTGCGTTGCTCCCACGGGGTGCTGTGCGAGTACCCCTGTTCGAGCACCTGGATCAGGATGGTCATGGAACCTCCCGTGTGCGAACGGCGTCGACGCCCATTATTCCGCTGGTCGGCGCCGTGAAGCCAGGCTGTCCGCGCCGGGTGGTTGGATGGTCCGGTGGTGCATGCGGTGTGGTCTCCCGGCTCGGGGCTGATGCTGTGGACCGCTGCCTCCGATGCGCCGCACGACCAGGACGGCCTGCCGTCGCCGCTGCCGGGTCTGCTCGGTCGCCGGTTCCGGCATCGCGTCACCGTCGTGCTGCCCGATGCGCGTGGCGAGTTGACCGAGGTCGAGGTTCCCGCGTTGGCGCTGGCGCCCGCCGACGCCGCGTCGCTGCTCTTCGACCTGTCCGCGACGGACCCCCGGCTGCCCGGCGATCTGCGCTACCTCGTCCATGTCGCGCGCGGTATCCGGCGCTGGGCGGAGGCGGGTCGGGTCGTCCCCCATCTGGGGCGCGAGGACGGCCGGTGGTGGGTGCGGTGGCGGCTGCTCGGCGGCGATCGGCAGCGGGCGTGGCTCGCGGAACTCGGCGCCGCGATGCCGGGGGTGCTTCGCCGCGCCGGAGGCAGGCAGGCCCTCGACGACTTCGTCCTCGCGCTGACCGACCCGATCGTGCGTGACCGGCTCGGTGGCCGCGACAGCGACCACCCGATGCTGCACGCGTTGCTGACCGACACGCCGATCCCGGAGCCCGAGGACGGACCGATCCGGGGTGCCGCGGTCGCGGAGTCACGGCTCGAGCGGTGGCGTGAATCGCTTGCCGTGGAGGAACCGGACCTCGTCCTGCGGCTCGTGGAACCGGACGAATCCGACGACCTCGCCGAGTCGGGCTCGGATGTACTGCTGTGGCGTCTCGAAGTGTGTCTGCGACCCTCGGGGGAGGCACCGATGCCGGTCCGTCACACCGACCCCGAGGGGCTGCGGGTCGCCCTGCGGCTGCTCGGGAAGGCGATGGAGGCGTACCCGCGACTGCGCGCGGTGCCGTCGGATCTCGACGGACTCGATCTGCTGCTGCCGCTCGCGGTGGTCATGGACCTGGTGGCGCACGGGGCGCGGGCGCTGGCGGCGTCGGGCGTGACGCTGCTGCTGCCGCGGGCGTGGGTGGTGGCGGCGCCGTCGTTGCGGTTGGCGGTCGCCAGCCCGCCCGTGCTCCTCGACACCGACGAACGCGACGTCGGGATGAACCAACTGCTTTCCTACAACTGGGAACTCGCGATCGGCGACCTCGTACTGACGGCCGCCGAGATCGAGCGCCTGGCTCGGTCGGCGGCGGATCTGGTGCAGCTTCGGGGGCAGTGGGTTCAGGCGGACGGCGCGGCGCTCGCGAAGGCAGCGAAGTACGTCGGCGCTCACGAGTCGGGCGATGCCTCGACGCTCGGCGGGCTGCTGGCGCTGTTGACCGCGGCCGACCCGCCGCCGATCCCCGTCGACGCGATCACCTCGACCGGGTGGGTGTCGGCGCTGCTCGGTGGTGCGTCGCGTCCCGATCCCGTTCCGACGCCGGACGGACTGAACGCAACGCTGCGCCCGTACCAGCAGCGCGGCCTCGACTGGCTCGCGTTCATGAGCGACCTCGGGCTCGGCGGCATTCTCGCCGACGACATGGGGCTCGGGAAGACGGTGCAGTTGCTGGCGCTGCTGGTGCACGAGCGGGAGCGCGCAGGCGCCGTGGCGCCGACACTGCTGGTGTGCCCGATGTCGGTGGTGGGGAACTGGCAGCGAGAAGCGGCGTCGTTCACGCCGGGACTGCGGGTGCACGTCCACCACGGGCCTGCCCGGTTGCGCGGCGACGGGTTCGCGGCTGCGGTCGCCGGGTCGGACCTGGTGGTCACGACCTACGCGGTCGCGGCGCGCGACGTCGAGATGCTGCGGGAAACAGGCTGGGGTCGGGTTGTTCTCGACGAGGCCCAGCACGTGAAGAACGCGGCGACGGCGCAGTCGCGGGCAGTGCGTGCCATCCCTGCGCGGCATCGTCTCGCACTCACCGGCACCCCCGTCGAGAACAGGCTGGAGGAACTGCGGTCGATCCTCGACTTCGCCAACCCCGGCCTGCTCGGGTCGCCGCAGCAGTTCCGGGCCCGGTTCGCGGTGCCGGTCGAACGACTGCAGGACGAGGGCGCGTTGGCGCGGCTGAAGGCGGTGACGTCGCCGTTTGTACTGCGGCGGGTCAAGACGGATCCGACGGTGATCGCGGACCTGCCCGAGAAGTTCGAGATGACGGTGCGGGCCAATCTCACCGCCGAGCAGGCGGGTCTGTATCGCGGGGTGCTCGACGACATGACGCGGCGTCTGCGGGACGCGGACAATCCGCGCGCACGTAAGGGTGTGGTGCTCGCCGCGCTGACCAGGCTCAAGCAGGTGTGCAACCACCCGTCGCACTTCCTGGCGGACGGTTCGCCCGCGATCCGACGCGGTCGGCACCGCTCGGGGAAGCTCGCGCTGGTCGAGGACATCGTCGAGTCGGTTCTGGCCGACGGCGAGCGGGTACTGCTGTTCACGCAGTTCCGTGAGTTCGGGTCGATCGTGGCGCCCTACCTGGCGGAGCGGTTCGGGGTGGCGGTGCCGTTCCTGCACGGTGGGGTGCCGCGGACCGCGCGCGACGAGATGGTCCGCGACTTCCAGCGCGACGGGTCGCCGTCACCGATCATGCTGCTCTCCCTCAAGGCCGGTGGCACCGGGCTGAACCTGACCGCGGCGAATCATGTTGTGCACCTGGATCGCTGGTGGAACCCTGCCGTCGAGAACCAGGCCACCGACCGCGCGTTCCGCATCGGTCAGCGCCGAGACGTGCAGGTTCGCAAGCTGCTGTGCGTCGGCACCCTGGAGGAGCGCATCGACGCGATGCTCACCGGCAAGGCGGAACTCGCGGATCTCGCGGTCGGCGTCGGCGAGAAGTGGATCACCGAGATGAGCGACGACGAGTTGGCCTCGCTGATGATGCTCGGCGACGACGCGGTCGGTGAATAGGGCGGTGGGCGAGTGAGACGGGTGGCGCGGCGCGGCGCGGGCGAGGGCTGGGGCCGCGCGCTGATGGCGGCGGTCGAGAAGTCCTCCGGCGGTGGGCGGTTGGGTCGTGGTCGCAGTCACGTGCGGGCGGGGCAGGTGCTGTCGTTCCGCGTCGCGCCGGGACTGGTGATCGGTGAGGTGCAGGGCAGTCAGAACGAGCCGTTCACGGCGACCGTCACGGTACGTGTCCTGGACGGGGAGGCGATCGACGTGGTCGTGGGGCGGGTGCGGGG